>NZ_JBFUFO010000043.1:0-49560 GCF_056403395.1 Variovorax sp. P2_H12
GCCTGCGCCCGCGCGAACAACCGCGCCGAGAACAGCCATCAACCCACCCGTGAGCGCGAGCGGCGCATGCGAGGCCTTCGCAGGCTTGAGCGCGCCCAGGCTTTTCTGTCGAGCTTCGGTCCCATCCGCCAGCACTTCGCGCTCAAGCGCCATCTGCGGCGCGCATCGCTCTATCGCAAGCAACTGGCTGCGCGTTTCGACGCCTGGCGTCTTTTCACGGGCCTCACCGAAAATCCGTCTGCGGCCTTCTGAATCGCAACCTCCTGCCGATTTTGCGACCATTCACTGTCAACGTGACAACGCCCCGCGGTCTGTTCCGCGCTCGCTCCCGGCTTCCAAGACCATCAAAGGCTGCGTGCGTGGCCGTTGATCCGCGTAGGAAACTGAAATCTTGTCTGAGCGAAACTACTGAAAAGTAGCGTGCAGGTAGAGTGGAAGCTCCTAGGAGCTACTGAAATCTTCGCTGAGTTCCTACAGCAGCGACTTCGTGTTGGATGCTTCGGCGCCCGCCGACGCGGTCACCGTGTAGGTGGCCGGCGAGGAGGTCTCGTTGATCAGCTGCGCGCTCCATCGGGTGAGTGTGCTGGCGAGAGCCTTGGCGGTGATGCCGGCCGGGCGGCCGATTTCAATTCGTCTGATTCAAATCTGAGAGGCCTTCGCGTCAGCGATCGCGCCTCCAGGCCTGCCGGTCATCCTTGATCGGCAGCCAGGCAACGTGCCTCATTTTTATTGTTAGAGGCCCTTTCGAGGCCAGAGAAACCTAGAGGGTGGCGAGGAGTGTGAGTATTGTTTGTATGGGAACCGGGGGCGACAGAGGGGTCGTTCGCCTGGTCGGGGTAGATGGTGAAATTCACACGATTCTGGATCAGACCTTTCGGAATGAAGGGCACGTGGTTCGCGCCCACGCGTGCTGGGAGTCGTTTGCGGAGTCGGGAATTGGCGGCGAAGCAGGCTGTCTTGTCGTCGACATCGATGCGCGCGAAATACCGAAAGAAATCCTGGCGCTGCTGGCCCAGGGAGCGGATTGTGGTGTGCCGGGCATCGTTATCGCGACAAGGCCGAGCCCGGCAGATGTCGTGTCCGTGCTAAAGGCTGGCGCCTCCGACTTGCTTCTGAAGCCCTTCGGCAATGCGGCGCTCGTGAACGCAATCAACAATGCCATGGCCAAGGGGCTCGCGCAGCGCAGCAGACAGATGCGACTGGGCAGAATGAGAACGTGCTACGCGTCGCTCACCCCGCGTGAACAAGAAGTCGCGCATCTGGTGGGCGCCGGGCATCGGAACAAGGAAATCACCGAGGCCCTTGAGATTTCCGCGCGCACGGTCAAGGTCTATCGAGCCAAAGCGCTGGTGAAGATGGCCGCCCGTGGCGTGCCGGACCTGGTTCGCGCGCTTGGAATGCTGCGCGCAGATCATGAGTCCATCGTGTGAACGCCAAGGCAAAGGTGGCACACCTTAGCTTCGGATTTTCGGGAGCCTTGCGTCACGAACACGAAGAGGTCGCGCCTTCAGGTGCTGGCTCTGTAGATAACTCTGAACCTCTCACACGCAACAGGCATCACCCGACTCGGTGCTCGGCCCAAGCGCGCACACTCCCGGCCGAAGTAGTCCCAGTGAACGCGGCGCCAGTACGCCAGCGATCCATCGCCCTCCCCCTCGCTCGCGGCGAACTCTGCGCCGACTTGCTCGAAGGGCACGACCTCGACCTTCAGCGTCTCGATGATGCATGCAGGCTTTCCGTCCCAGCAGGTGACCACACTGAGGGCGCCCGGCTGGGGTGGCGAGCCGCCTGAATTCTCAAACGACCAGACGAGACTGGCAGTGGCCTGCTTGACGCCTGCGAGTACCAGGGCCGCAAGTGCGTCGGCATCGGCTTCGTTGTCATCGAAGTGGAACGCCTCGAAGAATCGGGCGGAGCAGTCTTCTCCCATCTCGGCGCAGAAGGCGTCCCAGAATGTGGCGATGCTTGAGGGAATGTTCATGCTTTTCCCAAGAGAGACACCTCGCGCAACCGCTGGTGCGCCGTGCCATCCCAGGCAATGGGCTGCTGGTTCTTCGCGTGCAGATAGTGATGGGTGAATACCGCCAGGTAGGCCTCCAAGGTTTGCTCGGCAAGGTGATCTCCCGCCAGGTTCATGCACAAGGCAGCCACCTCGCTGGTGCAGAAGTGGTCGTCGCGGCCGGAGCGGCGCAGCTTGTAGCGCGATATCTGGTCAGGCTGCAGGCTCAGCACCGGCAGTGGGTCCAGGTAAGGGCTTCGACGGAACATCTTGCGGGCCTCGGCCCAGGTCGCGTCCAGCAGGATGAACAGCGGGCGTTTTCCGGTCACACCACTGCGGGTCTCAGGCGGCTGCACGGTGCGCACCACCCGCTCGGGCGCCGCATACTGGCCCGGAAACACCACGTAGGGTTGCCACTGCGGATCGCCCAGCAGGGCCAGAAGTGCGGGGTCGGTTTCGGTGCGCGCCCAGCCAAAGGCAAAGGTATCGGCCACCACGTCGGCGATCAGCCAGCCCGTGTTGCTTGGCTTGAGCGGCTCGATATCGGCCATGAGCAGGCACACTCCTGCGCGTGTGGCCACCGACGGGCGCAAGGCACACATGCAATGGCTGGGGACGAGCCGGCAGCCCGCGCAGCGCTCGCGCTTGAAGCCGCCACGGGCGAGAAAGGGTTTGACGCTGCGCGCCAAGCGGGCGGCGCGCAGGAGGGAGACGGCGTGGGGCATGCGGCGATTTTCGCTACTGCGCGCGAGGCACGGCTTCCATCAGCAGCGCAAGTGCCTTATTGAGGCTGGCCACTCCGGCCCGCTCCCCCTTGTCGTGGCCCAGGCGTACGACGACCAGGTCGTGCGATGGAACCACGAACACGAACTGGCCGCCCGCACCCAACATGTAGTACGCGGTCTGGGGCACGGCATAGGTCGCCGCTCCATTGATCCAGAAGAAGCCACCGTAGATCATGCGCTTGTCCGCCGCCCAGGCGGGGGCGACGGTGCTCACGAAGTTCACGAACCCCTCCGGCAGGATCCGCTCACCCTTCCATACGCCGTCCTGCAGGTAGAGATTGCCCAGGCGCGCCCAATCGCGCCCCGACATCGCCTCGTAGCCTTGCGTGAGGAAGTTGCCGTGGGGATCGGTCTCCATCACCATGCTGCGGATACCGATCTTGTCGAAGAGATGGCGCTGCGGAAACGAGAGGTAGTCCTCGCCGCGCTTCTCGACTGCGAGGCGAATCAAGTAGCTTGCAAGTACCGGATCGGTGTTGCGGTAGCGGCCCACGGTGTTGGGGGGCCACTGCTGAGGCCGGGTCGCTGCGTAAGTGAACGCGTTGTTCCGTCCGGTGTAAAAGTAAAGGTGATCGGGGTAGGAGCCGTTGGGGTCGAAGTCCGGATCGTCCGGCGCCTTGATGCGCAGCCCGCTCGACATGTGAAGAATGTCCGAGATGCGGATCTTCTGCCGGCCGTCGCCGGCGCCTTGCCACTCGGGAATGGGCGCGGGCTGGTCGAGCTGATAGACGCCTTGCTGGACAAGAACGCCCATCATCGTCGCAATCACGCTCTTGCCCATGGACCAGGATTGGAGCGGCGTTGTGATCCCCATGCCGTTCGTGTAGCGCTCGCCCATGAGCCGCCCCTTGTGCGTGACCACGAACGCTTCGGTGTACGCGTCGGGCGCAAACGCGGCATCCACGGCCTGGCTGATTTTCGCCATGTTGACGCCGGCCGGTGGCGGGTCGGTGGGCAACACGTCCCCCATCGGCCAGGGTACTTCCGCTGGATCCGGCAATGCGCTCTTGATCTCCACCGGCTTGAAGAAGACGTCGTCCTGGCCAGACGGAAGGGTGATGCAACCCTGCGAGCCAAAGTGGCGCGCGACCAGGGTCGGGCCGTTCGGGATCGTGATGCGGATTTCTTTCCGCGCACGGTCGATCACCGGCTTTCCTACCTTCTTGCGTTGCTCATACGGTGCCGTGAAGTAGCCGACGCTCTCGGCCGCGAAATCGGGATCCAGCCCGGTGATGAACACCGCCGAACACATCGTCTTGGCATAGCCGGCGGTGTGGTGCTCCAGCGGATCGCCGGGTGGCGGCACGTAGGTCGTGTCGAGTTCCAGGGCTCGCGCCCGAGCGATGAGCGCCTCTTTGGCCGGCAGTTGAGCGGACGTCTGGGCGGCTGGGGCAGCGGTTGTGGTGCCGCCGCCAACGACACCGCCACCGCCACCTCCTCCGCAAGCAGCGAGCAACGCGGCCACCGCCAGCCATGGAGTCACGGGCAGCACCTCTTGTGAGGCGCTCGAAAAATGAAAGAGAGTGCGCAGTCTCATCGTTCTTCTTCTTTTTTTGAAGGTTGAGCGGAAACGTCCGATCGGCGACGCGACCGCGCTTGGCAGGGTGAAGCTCAGGGTGCGGCTGCGCAACCTTCGGGCTTGAACACCCGCGTGGTCGAAGCCGGGTATTTCTCGAGCTTGCTGGCCAAGCGGCGCGGACGCGGAAGAAACTCACCGCCGCAGTTCGGGCAGATTCCGCCCAGGCGCTGGCCGGCGCAATCGCTGCAGGAACGTGCACTCGAAGGAGCAAATCCGTGCGGAAGCCGAATCCGGCGGCAAGTCTCGATCACAACACTCGCACCCGGGACGCATTTGGAGCATGGCGAAGATCTCGGTTGGCATGATCGGAGCAGCTTGAGCGAACCCGTACCGGCGCCGCCTTGATATGACTGCTGGTGGCTGGAACTCAGCTTATCGTAATCCGGGCGTCGGCCGGCAACGGTCAACGACGTGCAGACCCGACCGCGTCCAGGGCGAGATCAATGCAGCGGCGCAGGCTTGATGGTCAACACGACGTCGAAGAACTCGCTGCTGCCGTCGTCGTTGTCGCTGACCAGGGCACCGGTGGCGCGACGCCGTCCCGTGTGCGTCAGCGCGATGGACTCCACCTTGGTCTTGAGCGGCGCTCCGGCCTTGGACAGGCGCTGCGCGCTTCGGGTCAGGTCCAGTGGCGCACCATCTTTCAACGTGGACAGGGGGATCAGCCCCAGGTAGCTGCCCAGCACCGCACCGTCGGCGTAGGCGTTGTCGGAGCCCTCCACGGACGCGCTGTAGACCAGGCTGTCGATCTCGGGCCAGTAGTCGGCACCCGAGAATCCCGCCTCGATCCCGTTGAGTTGCGGCAGCCTGGCCTCATGCAGGCGGATCTCCGGGATCTTGTCGGCCTTGCCGCTCATGTAGGCCATGAGGTCGTCGAGCGCCACCTTGAAAAGGAGATTCCGGTCGGCGTTGCCCCGGTTGAAGAAATAGGCATCGCCATGGGCCACGGCCAGGGCCTCGATGTTGACCATCTGGCCGCCCTTGAAACCCGCGAGCGCGGCGAAGTCCCGGTAAAGCACGGCCATGTCCCGTACCTGCGAGGCGGACTTGCCATCCGTGGCGACCAGGAGTCCGGTTTCCCGCGCCCCCTTCTTGCCGCCGGAGCCCAGGATCAGATTCCAGACAGCCCCGTTCCACACCACCGTGGCCATCGCCTCGTAGTCCGGCTTGATGTGTTTGGCGATGCGGCCGTTCTTTTGAACCGGAAAGTCCTGCAGCAGGGAACGATCGGTGATCGCGAACTTGCGATTCAGCGTGAACAGATAGGGGGAATCGTCCCCGACCACGAAGTACCTTCCCGCGTGCCAGGCCATGCCGGAGCCGGAAGGAAGATTTTTCTTGACCACGGGCCCGGCGATGACGATGCCGATGTCTGCGGCATACGAACTCCACGCAGCCATGGCCAGCACCAGTGAAGCGGCAAGTCTCTTGTTCATAGCAACCATCTCTTGAAGAAAGCGCCGCGAGCATAGCCCGAGGAGGCCCGAACGTCCGGTCCCGGCCATTGCCGCTACAGATTCGAAGCGACAAGGCCCGGAACGCCCCTCTGACTTGATGTGAGCGCTCAGCGCACCGAGCGATAGCAGGACACCTTCGATGTGTTCTCCGCGCAGGTGCTGGCCGGTGCCAGGAATCAGTCGACCTTGATGCCGGCGTCGTCGATCACCTTCTTCCACTTGGCGGAATCGTTCTTGATGAGTTCGGTCACTTTCGCCGGCGGGCCACCGACCACGTCGAGACTCATCTCGTCGAGCCGGGAACGGACTTCCTTCTCGGCCAGGATGCCGTCGATCGCCTGGTTCAGCGTGGTCACGATCTCGGCGGGCGTGGCGGCCGGTGCCATGAAGGCGTACCAGAAGGTCATGTCGAAGTCCTTGCCGCCCGACTCCGCCACGGTCGGCAAGTCGGGATAGGCGGCCAAGCGCTTGGTGGTCGTCACCGCCAGCGCGCGCATGCGTCCGCTCTTGACCATCGGCATCGCTTCGGGCACGAGCGCCATCATCAACTGCACCTGCCCGCCCATCACCTCCTGCAACGCCGGGGCGCCTCCCTTGTAGGGCACATGCACCGGGTCGAATCCGTTCGCCTTCTTGTAGTACTCCATGCCGAGATGGCTGGGGGTCCCTGGGCCGGCCGAGGCATAGCTGACTGCGCCGGGCTTGCTCTTCAGGTACGCGCCCAGCTCCGTCATGTTCTTCGCTGGCACCGACGGGTGCACAACCACCACGCTGGGCACGGTGGCCGCCAACACGATTGGCGTGAGGTCTTTCTGCGGGTTGTAGGGCAGCCGCGCGCCGTATAGGCCCGGGTTGACCGCCAACCCGCTGAGCGTGGACAGCAGGATCGTGTAGCCGTCGGGCGCGGCCTTGGTGACGCTGGCGATGGCGATCTGCTCGCTGGCGCCCGGCTTGTTCTCGACCACCACCGCATGCCCGAGGCGCTTGCCCAGTCGCTCTGCGACCACTCGCGCCAGGGTGTCGGTGGAGCCACCGGCCGAGTACGGCACAACGATCTTGATCGGCTTGGTCGGATAGTCGGCGGACCAGGCCGGCTGGGCACCGGCGACAAGCAGCGCGACAGCGGCGAGAGCATTCAGGGAGGAAACAGTCATCGGGCACTCCAGTTGGGTTGGGTGTATGACTCGACCAATCGGAACATGTGGTTGAATCATTGGCTTTGTATTGTTGAACAATTCATTCCGGAACAAAAGGCATGATGCCCGTCTCTTTCTAAGTGGATACCCTCGTTTTGTTGAACAATCATGGGCCATGGGCAGCAGGATCTGCTACAAACCCACCCCAATGGCCCCGCCCGAAACCCCCTCCCCCGCAGCCCAGGCGCTGGGCGAACGCATGGCCGAGCAGGTGCGGCAGAAGATCACGCAGGGCGAGTTCTTGCCCGGCCAGCGCCTGTCCGAGCAGGCCCTGAGCGAGAGCCTGGGCATTTCGCGCAACACGCTGCGCGAGGTGTTCCGCATGCTGACCAAGGACGGCCTGGTCAAGCACGCACCGAACCGGGGAGTGTTCGTGGCCATCCCGAGCATCGCGTCGATCATCGACATCTACCGGGTGCGCCGGCTGATCGAATGCCAGGCACTTTCGCAGGCCTACCCGCGCCACCCGGCCAAGAAGAAGATGCGCGAGGCGGTGGAAACCCAGCTTCGCTGCCGGGACAGCGGCGACTGGGTCGACGTGGGTACCGCCAACATGGCATTTCACATGGCAATCGTCGAGCTGGCCGACAGCGAACGGCTCAACCTGTTGTTCGCCCCGGTGCTTGCCGAACTGCGCCTGGCCTTCGGCTTCTTGCGCGACGCCGAGTTCCTGCACGCGCCCTACGTCGACATGAACGTGAAGATCCTCGAACTTGCTGAAGCCGGCAGCTTTCCCGGTGCAGCTGCGGCGCTCAACGAGTACCTGGTTCAATCCGAGCGCATCGTGCTCGCGGTCTACGCCAGGCACATTTCCGAGTCGGCGGCCACTCGCACATGAGCCAGGCAGCGGCCTCTCAGCGGGACCTTGGGCATCACGACGCGACCTCGCAGTCGCCAATCATGCCGGCGCACGCTGCGTTCTGCCCCACGAGCGCGACCGCGTCGGCACCGGCTGCATAGCGCAGCCGTGCAGAGGCATCGTTCACGGCATGCCACACGGCTTGCGCCACATCCCGTGCGGTCGTGACGGCCGCGGGCTGGCCCAGCGCGGCGAAGATCGACTGGGCATGGGACGCGTAGGCATCCGGGATCAGCCCTTGCATTCGCTGCGCGCCATTCGCCGTGAACTGCGTCGTGGGCGCATAACCGGGCTCGATCAGCTTGACGCGGATGTTGAACGATTCCAGCTCGAAGGCCAGCGACGCAGTGAACCCTTCGATGGCCGTCTTGCTGGCGGTGTAGGCCGCCACCAGTGGCATGGGGGCCAGCGTGGCGCTCGAAGTCACATTCACCACCAGGCCCGACCGGCGCGCGCGGAGCTGCGGCAAGACCGCCTGCGTCATCGCCATCGTGCCGAAGGTGTTGGTGTCGAAGATGTCGCGCACCGTCTCCATGGGCGTCGCCTCGAAGGCACCGAACAGACCGACGCCCGCGTTGTTCACCAAGACATCGATGGGCCCCGCGGCCTCCAATGTCCGGGCGATGCTTTCAGGCCGGGTCACGTCCAGCGGCAGCACACGCAGTCGAGCCGATGGCGGCAGGATCCCGGCGCGCGGAGTGCGCATCGTGGCGACGACGTTCCAGCCCTTGGCGTGGAAATGGCGAGCGGTCTCCAGGCCGTAGCCGGAAGAGCAGCCCGTGATCAGGATGGTTTTCATGACGAGACTCCTTGGTTGCAGTGGAAGGTGGCCTCACGATATCGGGTCAAGTCCGGACTCACTACAATCTGAAGTCCGATTTTCTTTGGCAGGAGTCCGGACATGGTGGACCCACTCGCGGAGGTCATCACGTTGCTGCGACCGCGTGCAGTGTTCTCGAAGGTGATCAGCGGCGCCGGTTCCTGGGCCGTGCGCTACTCGGACTTTGGCCAGCCCAGTTTCTGCACGATGCTGGAAGGCCTGTGCGTGCTGACCGTGGACAAGCAAGAGCCTGTGACCCTGGAGGCGGGCGACTTCGTGCTGATGCCGGCGACGCCCGGGTTCACGCTGTCGGGCATGGAGCCGGCGGTGCCGGTTTTCTTCGACCCCCAGCAGGCACCGACGCCAGAGGGCGAGTTGCGCCACGGCAGGCGCAAAGGCCCCCCGGATGTGCGCATGCTGGGCGGCTACTTCGAATTCGATTCACCCGACGCCGCGTTGCTGGTGTCACTGCTGCCAACCCTGCTGCATGTGCGAGGCATCGAGCGCCTGTCGATGGTGGTGAAACTGGTCAGGGAAGAGTGCATCGAAGCGCGACCTGGCCGCGACCTGGTGCTGGGGAGGCTCGTGGAGGTGCTGTTGGTCGAGGCGCTGCGCTCCCATACCCGTGACAGCGCCCCGGCCGGGCTTCTGCGTGGGTTGGCGGATGCCCGGGTGGCCGTTGGATTGCGGCTGATGCACGGCGCGCCTGCGCGCTCGTGGACGGTGGAGGCGCTTGCCAAGGAGGCCGCCCTGTCCCGATCCACCTTCTTCGAGCGATTCTCGCGTGCCGTGGGAGTGCCCCCGATGGAGTACCTGTTGGCCTGGCGCATGGCGCTGGCCAAGACCCTGCTCAGCCGCCATGGCGTAGCCATGACCGAAGTCGCTGAAAAAGTCGGCTACAGCTCGGCCAGCACGTTCAGCACGGCGTTCAGCCGCCATGTCGGACAACCGCCCAGTCGCTACGCGCGTCATCCATAAGACGCGACCCCATCGTGACCCTCAGCGCGTGGACTGCGCACACCCCCGATTACCAACGAGCCCCGAAATTGCGCCGCAGCGCGTTGATCTCGGCCTCGCCGAGCCCATCGGGCGGATCCGCAGGCCCGTTCGCAAGCAGCCAGAGCCTGGCTGTTTCTTCGAGCTCCTCCAGCACCGCCATCGCCGCGGCGGGCGTGTCGTGCCAGACGTTGGGCCCCAGGCGCTCGAGCATCACGGCGCGGATCGGCGTGCCGGCGGCGCCATAGCGCTCGATGGCTTGGGCCACCAGCGCCGCCGTCTCGGGTGCGCCCGGGCGGTGGTAGCGGATCACCGGCACGTGGCCGACCTTCATCACGAAGTACGGTGTCAGGGCCGGCAGCAGTTCGTCGCCGGTCTCACGCAGCGTGAGCGCCACGCAGTGCGTGCTGTGGGTGTGGATCACGCAGCGCGTGCCGGCATCGAAGCCGGCGGCCGCGCCGTAGATGCGTGCGTGCAGCGCGATGGTCTTGCTGGCGCGGTCGCCGTGGGTCTGGCGCAGACCGCTGTCGAGGCGCGCCAGCCTGGCCGGATCGAGGAAGCCGAGGCAGGCATCGGTGGGCGTGATCAGGAACCCGTCGTCGAGCCGCACGCTGATGTTGCCCGCGGTGGCGTGCACGTAGCCGCGCTCGAACAGGCTGCGGCCGATGCGGCAGATTTCCTCGCGGGCGCGATGCTCGTGCGTCACAGCAGCTCGAAGGCCTTGGTGAAGAAATCGTCGGTGCCGAAGTTGCCGGACTTGAGCGCGATGTGCAAGCCCGCGCCGCCGGCCGCCTCGCTGGCCGCATGGCACCAGGGCACGCCGGGGTCGATCTGGGCGCCGATCTGCAGCTGCGCGATGCCCAGCGCCTGCACGCAGGCGCCGGAGGTCTCGCCGCCCGCGACCACCAACTGGCGCACGCCGCGCGCCACCAGCCCGCGCGCGATCGCGGCGATCGCGCGCTCGACCATCGCGCCCGCCTCCTCCACGCCCAGGCGGCCCTGCACCGCCTTCACGGCCGAAGGGTCGGCGGTGGAATAGACCAGCACCGGGCCGCCGTCCAGCAGTGGCTCGGCCCAGGCCAGCGCCCGCCCGACGACGTCGATGCCGGCCGCGAGCTGCAGCGGATCGACCGCCAGCGCCGGCCGGCCCGATGCGATGAACGCCGCCACCTGGCGATTGGTGGCCAGCGAGCAGCTGCCCGACACCACCGCCCGGTGACCGGTCGGCGCCGGCAGCGCACTCGCGGTCGATGAGGGGCCGATGCCGAAATTCGCCGGCAGGCCGATCGCGACGCCCGAGCCGGCGGTCACCAGCGGCATGCCGGCCAGCGCGGGACCCAGGCGCAGCAGGTCGTCGTTGGACACCGCGTCGACGATCGCGATGCCCACGCCCTCGCTGCGCAACTGCGCGATGCGCGCGCGAATCGCCTCGGCGCCCTGCGCCACCGCGACGTGGTCGATCAGGCCGACCTTGCGCCGGCACTGCGCCTGCAGCACCCGCACCAGGTTGGCATCGGTCATCGGCGTGAGCGGATGGTTCTGCATGCCGCTCTCGTTGAGCAGCACCTCGCCCGCGAACAGGTAGCCCTTGAACACGGTGCGCTTGTTGTCGGGAAAGGCCGGCGTGGCGATCGTGAAGTCGCAGTGCAGCGCGTCCATCAGCGCCTCGGCCACCGGGCCGATGTTGCCTGCGGGCGTGCTGTCGAAGGTGGAGCAGTACTTGAAGTAGATCTGCCGGGCGCCCTGCGCCTGCAGCCAGTGCAGCGCCGCCAGCGATTGCGCCACGGCCTCGGCCGCGGGGACGGTGCGCGACTTCAGCGCCACCACGACGGCGTCGACCTCGGCGCCGAGCGGGCCTTCCGGCACGCCGATGGTCTGGACCACGCGCATGCCGGCGCGCACCAGGTTGTTGGCGAGGTCGGTGGCGCCGGTGAAATCGTCGGCGATGCAACCGAGGCGGATGGGATGGGCTGCGGGGGCGGGTGAGGTCACGGGGCGAGTTTACTGACAGGCCCGGGTCGCCGCGCAAGCACGGCGACCGATGAACCGGCGCGCCTACCTTTCGCTACATCTGTGTCGAGCCCGTTCGGCAGAAGCGCTGGCGGATCGCGTCGGCGCATGCGAGCATCGACGCCCATGATCAAACCCTGGCTGATTTGCTGTGCCTGGGCTCTCGCCGGCGCCGCCAGCGCCGCCGAGAACTGCGAGGCCCTGCGCGCCGAGATCGAGGCGAAGATCGCCGCGGCGGGCGTGGCGCGCTTCACGGTCACCACGGTCGATGCCGCGGCGACCGCGGATGGCCAGGTGGTGGGCAGTTGCGAACTGGGCAGCCGGAAGATCGTCTACCAGCGCGACCGCGGCGCCGAGCCCGGGGCCGCTGCGCCACGCGCGCGCGGCGAACCCATCCTGACCGAATGCAAGGACGGCAGCGTGTCCGTCGGCGGTGATTGCCCCCGATAGCGGCGGCGCCGGCGCGGGATCACGTTCAGCGGCAGACCGTGGTCGTCCCCACCGGCCGGCAGGTCCTGCCGTCGAGGCTCTGGTAGCGTTCCAGCTGTCCGGAATGGTTGTACCGGTTGCCCTGCCTGTCCTCGCAACCGGCTTCATCGCAGCGGCGGACGCGCGGCCGCATGTCGCGCGGCGGCAGCGGCCGGCGATAGGCGCCCGGGACGGCGTAGCCATCGTCCGGCACCCAGGCATCGGCACCGCGATCGCTCCAGCGCGAATCGCCGGCCGGCTCCACACCGCTGCCGCTGTGGCCGCGCGAGTCGATGACGATGGGGCCTGCGGGTGCGGGCGGCGGGCGCGCGGCGGCCTCCGTCGGTTCGCGCTGCAATGGCCTCGCCCGGTCGGCGTCGACGACCGGATCGGCCGGCGGAGGGATCACCACGCGCCCCACGGGGCGGGCGCCTGCGGGACAGGCGCCGTCGGTGTAGCTGACATCGCCCGCGGCGTCCGCGCAGCGAACCACCTCGGCGCTGCAGACGGCGCCGAGCGTGATGGCCATCACAAGGACGAGAAGCCGGGGACGCATGGTGGACTCATTGTGCCGTTCCTGGTCCGTGCGCGCTAACATGCTCGACCGAGCGAACCATTCCAGAGAGAGCACAAGCCGCATGGCGAACGAGTCCAACCGACAGGCCGAATTGAAGAAGATGGTGCTCTGCGCCTCATGCGCCGGCATCCAGCGCAACTGGCGCCGCGCGCCCGGGCATGCGGAGCTGGTGCAGCTGTCCAGCCGCAAGGAAGAGCGCAGCGACGGCGACAGCGGCGGCCACACCGTGAACGTCACCAGCTACCGGTGCGACGCCTGCGGCACGCGCTGGGAGTACGAGAACGACAAGACGAACCAGCAGGCGGGCTGGTCGGTCGTCGGGCAGTAGCGAGGCGACGCCTCACCGGGTTCGAACCCAGGTCGAGGAGCCATTGCAAGCCGCAAGGCCTCCGGAAAGCCTGCTGCATTTTTTGTAGCGGGCCGTCTTCGGAAAGTCGTCGACGAAGAAGAAGCGCTCGGGTCGTTCGCGAACCAGGAAGTCACTGTTGTCGGCGGATACAGCGCATTTGCTCACCTTGGGGACGCAGGTCCGTGGTCTCAGCGGAGTCAAAGTGGGCAATGGCGACCGGCAGTAGCCGTCATGCCATTGGCAGCAGATACTCCCGCCGATGCGCGACACTGTCGCGCTTTCCGTAAAAGGGAATCAGCTACGAGGAGACGGGCGTTCGCGCGCACCGCGGGCTCTGCATGAAGGCATCGGACATCGAACCCTCCTGGAACGGGGTCGTGAAGTTCCTGCACTGGCTGATCGCGCTGCTGATCTTCACGCAGTTCGCGCTCGGCTGGCTGGCCGCGACCTGGCGGCTGTCGCCGACCAAGATCGATCTCTTCGTTTGGCACAAGTCCATCGGCATGCTGGTTCTGACCCTCGTGGTCCTGCGTCTCGTGTGGAGGCTGGCGACCCCCGCGCCGCCGCTTCCGGCCGGCATGCCGGCTTGGGAGCGGGCCGCGGCTCGCACGAGCCACGTGCTGCTCTACCTCGTCATGCTCGGCATGCCGCTCGCCGGCTGGGTCATCACCTCCGCCTCGGGCGTGCCGTTCAAGATCTTCTGGCGCCTTCCGCTGCCATCCATCACCGCGGTCGACAAGCAGGTCGCGGATGTCGCGTCGACCGTGCATTTCTCGCTCGGCGTGCTGCTGGCCTTGCTCCTGCTGGTGCACATCGGCGCGGCGCTGCGCCATCACTTCATCCAGCGGGACAATGTGCTGATCCGCATGCTGCCTGCAAGGATGCTTCCAAAATGAAAAGACTCGCCGGTCTCGTCTCGCTGCTCGCCTGCGCAGCTTTGCAGATCGCGCACGCGGCCGACTGGAAGATGGAGCCGTCCGGCAGCCGCCTGGAGTTCGTCGCCTCCTTCGAGACCGTGCCGGCGCCGGGTGTGTTCAAGGACTTCGACGTCCGCGCCCGCTTCGATCCGCAGGCTCCGGCCGGCGGTCGGCTCGAGGTCACCATCCAGGTGGCCAGCGCGGACATGGCCAGCACCGACATCAACAAGGCGATCGCCGGCCCCGAATGGTTCGATTTCGCCAAGCACCCGCAGGCGCAGTTCCGCGCCACCGACATCGCCCGTGTCGCGAATCGCTTCGTGGCGCACGGCACGCTCACGCTCAAGGGCGTGCAGCAGCCGGTCGACGTGCCGTTCAGCTGGACGCCAGCCGGCGACGGCGCGACCATGGACGGCGAGTTCGTGGTCAAGCGGGCGCCGTTCGGCATCGGCACCGGCGAATGGGTCGCGACCGACGTGATCGGCCCCGACGTGACCATCAAGTTCCGCGTGCGGCTGCGCAAGGACGGCTGAGGTGACCCGGCTGCACGCGGTGCAGTGCGCCGTTCTGCTCGCGCTGGTGGTGGCCGGGTGCGCGCAGCAGGGCCGCGAGCCGGCACGGGAGCCGGATTCCGCGACAGCCCTGGCGCCCGAGATGTCTCTTCGCAAGGCCTACGAGGAGGCCGCGGCACAGGGACGTTCGGTCCAGCGCGTGGACGCCGCGCAATCGCTGGTCGTGGTCACGGTGCGACGAGGAGGATCGCTCGGGCACCTCGGCCACGATCACGTGGTGGCCAGCCATGCGGTTCAGGGATGGATCGCGCCGGACGCCGGCCGCGCCGATCTTTTCGTGCCGCTGGCGGAGCTCGCGGTCGACGAGCCGCTGCTTCGCGCCGAAGCGGGCCTGGACACCCGGCCAAGCGCATCCGACATCGCCGGCACGCGCGCCAACATGCTCGACAAGGTGCTCGAGACGCAGAGGTTTCCCTATGCCCTGATCCGCGTCGCCAGCGGCGACCGCACAGCCACCGGCGTGGGCCTGAATGTCGCGATCACGCTGCGCGGCGTGACGCGCACCTTTGTGGTCCCGGCACGGGCCGAGGCCGGACCCGACACGATGGCAGTCGGTGGCTCGTTCGAGTTCAACCAGTCGGACTTCGGCATCGTGCCGTTTTCCATCCTCGGCGGCGCGGTGCAGGTTCAGGACCGGTTGAGCCTGCGCTTCAGGATCCGGTCGCGCCGGACCGTGCTGCCGGGTGATCTGGATTGACCGCGATGCCAGGCCGGACGATCTCCACCCTGCTGGCTCTGGCCCTGCTCCTGCTCCTGCTCGGGACGCCGGGCACGCACGCCGTGGCGATGGCGCAGCAACTCGACATCGCTGCCGAGAACCGGGGGGGCTTCATCGCAGTGACGGCTTCGGCGGACCTTGAGGTCGACCCGCGCACGGTGTGGGCGGTGATTTCGGACTACGACCATCTCGCCGAATTCATCCCGTTCATGCGCAGCTCGAAGGTGGTGCGGCGCGACGGCGACAAGCTGCAGGTCGACCTGGCCGGTGATTTGTCCTTCCTGTTCTTCAGCCAGCCGATCGAGGTGCGGCTGGAGGTGCTCGAGACACCTCAGCGGCGGATCGTCGCGCATGCCGTGAGCGGCAACCTCCGGGCCATGGAGGGCCGCTATGCGGTCGAGCCGCTGCCGTCGGGCCTGGTGCGGCTGTCCTACGCGGGCGGCCTGACGCCGGCGTTCCCGGTGCCGCCGGTGATCGGCACCGTGATCGTGCGGATGGTCCTCGCGAAGCAGTTCCAGGCGCTGGTGGCGGAGATTGTCCGCCGCGACACGGCCGCGCGCGGCGCGCCGGCGAAGTAGCCAGGCGCTCTTCAGCTCATCAGCTCATCCAGCGTCTTGCCGCCAGCGATGGCTTCCTTCATCCAGCGCGGTTGCGGGCCGCGGCCGGTCCATGAGTTCCCGGCACCATCGCGATACAGCACCGTCGACGGCCGGCGCTTGGCAGTCTTGGTCTTCGCCTCCGCGCCGATCGCTTTGGCGGGTGCGCCAGGCGTCGCGAGGAACTCGTCGAGAGCCCGGCCGCCAGTGATCGCCTCGCGCAGCCAACGCGGACGCGGGCCACGTCCAGACCAGGACTGCCCATTGCCGTTGCTGTACTTGTGCTTCGTGGCGGCCGCAGGCTTGCCGGATTGCCTCGCCTTCTTGGACGGCTTGGCCCTGGTCATGGCTTGGCCCGGCGCGGGTCCGTCGGCCAGGCCGAGTTGCCGAGCCGTCAAGCCATAGTGTTCGATGGCGACCTTGATGCGCGAAACGACGCCCGCCACTTCCTTCTGCCGCAGCGCGTCGGCAGCCTTTTGGAGCTTCGCGATCTTGTTCTGGAGTTGGGAATAGGTTTGAGTCATGAGTTGAATTCGTCGTCCATTCGGGAGTGGTAGCTTAACTACCTTCCTCTCCCAGAGTAAGTCCGCACTCATCGCCTCATCTGGTGAAGACCCTCGGCCGACCCCATCTCATCGCGTGATCGTGATAACCGTCGCACAGCGTGTGGCGCTTGCCGGCGACTGATGGAGACGTCGCCCCTTCGGCGATCTCACAAGCAGATACATTTTGTTTCCTTGAAAAGCAACAAAACGCGCCAGATCATTGGGCGTGTCCCGGGGCTTCGACGGACTCCCGGGAGGCCAGAGGCCGGGGCACGCCGATCGACCCGGCCACCTGACGGCACGGTGTCAGTCGGACATCGCCCGGCCGTGAATGGCCGGGTCCATGCGCGAACCCGCGCCGTACAGGCCGCGCCAGCGCGAAACCACCTGGTCGAGCTTGGCCACGCCCGGTTCGGAGGCCGACGCGGCGACACGGGGTGCGAACACGAATTGCCTGGGCTCGCCGCTGCCGGACTGGCCGGGCAGAGGCGCGCGCACCACTTTCAGGCCATCGATGTGCGCCTCGGTCCAGAACACTTCCTTCCAAGGCGTGCCGGGCGGAAAGCCGGACGCCCAGTCGGTGCGCCCCTTGACCCAGACGCCGCAGACCGTGCCCAGCCGCCCCCTCCACGCTGGCGGACAGACAAAAATACCGACGTCGCCAGGCTTGAGCTTCATCAGCTGCGAGGGGTAGGCATACAGACCCATCCAGTCCATGCTCTCGCTCAAGTCGCGCGCCTGGCGCGCTTGTTCACTCAACCGCTCTCGGACCTCGACGAACCGTGGCTTCGCGGCCTCTTCGGACTTCCTGAAGCCGACCCCGGTCGGCGGCGCCCACTCGGCGCCGCGGCGCTGGCCCTGCAGCGCGGTGGCATTCGGCAGAAAGTCGAGGCCCACGCGGGCCAGCGCTTCGCGCAGACGGCCCACGGTCTTGGCACCGATCGCCTCCTCTTTCAGCAAGTCCTCTTCGCTGATCGCGGAGAGGTCGTCGATGCAGAAGATGCTGAGGTTCTTGAGGGCCTCCCGGGCCCCCACGCGCATCGAGATCTCATCGATCGGCGTCTCGCGACTGAGCTGGTCGGGCATGCTGAAGCGCTGGGCACCCCGGGGGCGCCAGTCGAACGATGGAAAGCTGAAAGGCGAGCCCGGCGGGATCAGCTGCTCGCGCAGCGCAGACGCGTGCTGGCGCTTGGCCTCATGGATGGCGGTTCGCAGGGCGCCGAGGCAGGCCAGCATTTCGGCGTCGGGAAGTTGGGCGAGGTCATCAACGGATCGTATCTTTCGTGACATAAAGGAGGAGCTACCAATACATGCGTCCGAAGACCGGTCGCGCCGATCCTCGGGATCCTTGCGGGCCGAATCAGCGGCAAAGCCCGAGTATTGAGAGTCCATGGCGCCTTGTCCATGCTGCGCAGGGATGTACTCTATTCACTTATCGAATAAAAGTGTCTGCGAGTAACATGTCGGTCCCCTGCCGGCTCGGGTCGAGGCTTTGCATCACCTGGTCGCGAAACCAGATGTGGGCGCTGTGACGGTGGGTGCGATCGTGCCAGGAGATGTGGACCTCGAACTCCGGAACGTCCATCGGCAGCGCCAGTTCGGCGAGCCCGAAGCGATCGCGAAAACGCGACGCCAGCGACAGGGGCAGAAGCGCCACCATGTCCGTTTTCTCCAACAGATGCGAAGCGGTGATGTAGTTCGGCGTGACGAAGCGGCGGTTGCGCTCCAGGCCCTGGGCCTCGAGCGCAACGTCGACCGCCTCGCCGAAGGTGTGGGTGGTGTTCGGCATGATCACCAGGTGGTCGAGCGCGGCGAACGCCGCCGGTGACAGCGCCCGGCCGATCGCCCGGTGGCCCGCCCGCGCCACGCCGACGATGCGATCTCGAAAGAGCAGCCGGTGGCGCAGCTCGCGCATGTTGCTCGGCAGGATGCCGACCGCGAAATCCACTTCGCCGGACTCCAGCACCTTGCTGAACTCCGAGGGATGAACCGGATGCCGGACCGACATCGCGATCCCCGGGAAGCGGCTGCCGAGATGATGGACCAGTCGGTCCATGAACAGACACTCCAGATAGTCGGTCGCGATCATCCGGAACTGGTAGCGCGTGCTGTACGGGTCGAAGGCGACCGCGTTGCCCAGCAGTTCGCTCATCTCTCCGAGGATGCGCTCGGCGAACTCGCGCAACTGGAGCGCCTTGGCGGTCGGAATGAGCCGGCTGCCGCCTTTCACGAGGATGGGATCGCCCGTGATCGCGCGCAGCTGGCTCATGGCGCGGCTCATGGCCGGCTGGCTGACCGACAACGCGTCCGCGGCGCGCGACACATGCGAGTGATCGACCAGCGCCACCAGGCACTTCAAAAGATAGAAGTTGAGTTCGCCGCCGTAGTTTTTTTTCTGCCGCATGGATCCGGTACACCTTTGAACGATGGCATCGGCATGCTAAGGCCGATTCCGGACACCCGGACCGGTGCATCCATGACGTAGATTAATACCGGACGATCGACCGCCCGGTCGGCGAAGCCGGATGGCCTCGCGCCCGAGATCAGAAGCTGGCCTGGATCGTGGCGCCACCCTGGATCTGGCATTCGCCGGTACCGCCGCCCGACATGCCCTGCTGGGGCCGCAGCATGTGCAGCCGGCAGCGCATCACGCCGCCCTGCGGGCTCTTCAGGTTGGCGATCACCTTGCCGCTGTAGACCGTGGCGAACTGGACCGAGTCGAAGCCCGGCATCATGCCCATGCCGCCCATCCCCGCGACGCTGCCGTAGCCCCAGTAGGACCAGTCGGACCAACCCACCGGCCAGCCGCCGCCCCACATCGGGTCCATGGCCTCGCTGCGGGTCTGCTGAGTGATCTGCAGGAAGGGGCCCTGGTAGGTGGCGTTGGGCAGCGTGGCGGTCATGGTGCCGGTGATGCCGCCGTCGGTGCTCTTCCACGAGAACAGCACCGGCTTGTCGGGCTGGCCCTTCTGCACGATCTCGCCGCCTCCCATGCCGGTGGTGGTGCAGCCGCCGAGCAGCAATGCGGCGGCCGCCAGCGCGCCAGCGAACGAACTCTTGAACTTGAGCATGGGGTCATCTCCTCATCAGCGAAAGTCGGGCCGACGCGATTGTTCCGCAGCGCCATTCAAAAGTCATCCATTGAAGTGATCGCCCGAGCCATCTTTGGCAAAGACACCACGGGCTACCGGCACGAGGGGCTTCGTCGGTCACGCCCACCCACATTCACGCATCAAGGTGGCGCGACCAGGCGACCGCCCACATCCTTCAGCAGCCGCTTGAACTCGGGTGAATCCGAGATGATCGTGCCCGCCGCGGTGCGCAGGCGATCGACCGCCTCGTCCGGCAAGACGAAGCTGGTCGGCTGCCGGTTCAGGTAATCCAGTTCCGCCTTGTCCTTCAGCGCGGGGAACGACACGTCGATCGCGTAGATCTCGGCGTCCGGCCCCCGTATCGCCGCCGTCAACGCCGGGTCCTTGTTGTCCGCCATCGCCGCCGAATTCCGGATCTTGCGCATCGTGTTCCATCGGGCCGCCATGTCCTTCAGCAGCTCGACGGCCTCGAACGAATAGCGATCGATCGGAACGCCGCTCGACTTGAGCAGGATCTGCACGCTGCCGGGCGGCGACTCCGATGCGTCCCATTGGGTCGGCGGCACGGAGAGCGAATTGACAATGAAGACGATGATCCGTTTCGCGCTGTCGAGCTTGGTCGGCATGCCGGCTTCCTGCATCGCCTCCAGGACCTCCAGCGCATCGAGCACGCCGCGCATGCCGACGTTGTCCGAAACCCCACCGTCCACCAGGTGCAGGTAGGGTCGCCTGGCGCCGTCGCCGAACTCGTTCAGCGACCTGAGCGAGCGGATCGCCCGTGCGGCCGGACGCGGTGGATTGTCGGTGTCGAGGAAACGCTTCACCCACGGAGGCTGGGCCATGTTGCAGGTGCCGCCGTAGTTGTTGAGCGTGATCGGCGAGAGCACCACCGGCACCGCCGAAGAGGCCGCCGCCGCGCGCGACAGCGGCACGGCGTTCAGGTCCGAGCACAGGACGTCGAAGACGCCCTGCTGGAAGACCAGGCGGGCGCCGCTCGAAATGTCGGTCGCCGATGCCAGGATCAGCGGCCCGTTGCCGCGGTTCAGGTCACCGAAGGTGGCGTTGTTGAAGAGGACCTCGTCGTAAAGCTCCGACGCCAGTTCGGAGCGCCCCCACCCCTGCGACGACAGCCTGGCCCAGTTGCCCGGGCTCAGCGACCGGGAAACGATCGCGCCCTGCACGTCGCGTTTGAGAAAGCGCTGCTCGTAGTCGTCGAACAGCTTGTCGCCGTAGAGGCCGTAGGCCAACGCGGTGAAGCTGCCGCCCGATACGCCGGTGATGATGTCGACCTGATCGAGCAGACGGCCCTTTCCTTTCGGCGTGACGATCTCGGTGCGCCGAAGATACTCGAGGACGCCGTACGAAAACGCGGCGGCGCGCGTGCCGCCGCCCGAGAAGGCAAGGATGACCAGCGCATCCTTGTCCTTGACCTCCGCCTGGCGCGTCTCGAAGCGGTAGCCGCTGTTGGCGTCGACCTGGGCGAGCGGCGGATTGAGCGGACGCGTGGCGCATCCGCCGAGCAGCAGCAGGGAGGCCGCCAATCCCCATCGAGCCAAGCGAAGTCCCTCTCGCAGGCGTTGAAAAGGCATCGTCATACAGGGTTCCGTCGGTAGATCGGTGGGTGGGCCATGAATCGTCAGCAGTGGCCCTTGGAACGAAGGGTGTTCGCGGCGAGACCCCGGTCAGGGTGTCGCTTTCCCTGCGAAGCATTCGAGCCAGCGTCGCTCAGAGATGATCGCGATGGCGTGGCCTGCCTGCTGCAGAGCCAGCGCGTCCTTGATCGTCTGCCCAAGAGATGTTTGCGTCCAGTTCGGCGAAACCTTGGACCCGATGACGAGGTAGCGGACGTTCCGGCTGACGACTGCTGCCGGCCACCCGCCGGCGCGTTCCAGAAGTCGCTCGCAGGCTGCCTTCGTTCCATGGAGGAACTCGCCCGTCAGACAGACCAGCGAGTCGCGCAGCGTGACCTCGATGGCGTTGTCCAAAGGAAGCGCGAATTCGGCCACGCCTTCCCGATCATCGAAAGCGAATTCCCCCGAAGCCAATTGCTTGAGCGTGGTCATCAGGTAGGCGCGCTCGTCCTCGCTCACATGGCCGTCCGCCAGGACGGTTTCGATCGCGCCGCTGACCGCATGGCCAGGCCACACTCGCGCGACCTCGGTGTGCTCGGCCAGCCACACCTTGAGGAACTCGATCTCCAGATCGTGAAGATGACCATCTGCGACCATGGCCTCCACAATGCCCAAAAGCTGTTCGATGGCTTGACGCATGGCTGGGTCTCCTGTCATGGCGTGGCCTCCGGGCCCCATCCCCCGCCAAGCGCCAGCAGGAGATTGACGCGCTGCACGCGCCGTTCGGCCTGCACGCGCAGCAGGGTGGAACGCGCCGCGAAAACGGCCATCTCCTGCTGCGTCACGGTGCGCTGATCGCGCGAGCCGACGCGATAGCGGGCGTTCTCGATCTCGAGTCCTCTTTGCGCCTCTTTCACCTGTCTGTCGAGGATCGGTTCTCGTTGCCGCAGCGTGGCCTCTTCCGAGAGGGCGGTCTCGACTTCGTTGAAGGCCTTCAGCGCCGTCTGCGCCCAGGCGGCCACGGCCTGCTTCTGCTCGGCGCTGCGCGCCTCCACCTGCGCCTGCAGCGCACCGCCATGGAACAACGGCGCGACCAGCCCGGCACCGATGCTCGCGTTCGGGTTGTCGCGATCCTTCAGGACGAACATCTCGCTGGTGATCGAGGAGAGCCCCGCCGTGAGGGAAATGCGCGGCAGCCGGGCCGCCTGCGCCTCCTGCATGCGGTCGAAGGCCGCAGCCACGCGGCGCTCGGCGGCGACGATGTCCGGGCGCCGCTCGAGCAGTTCGGACGGCAGGCCCGCTTCGACCGGCAGGTCGATGCGCGGCCACGCGTCGATGGTCTTGAGCTCGGCGGCCGGATAGCGGCCCAGCAGGAGTTCGAGCGAACGCAGCGACTTCGTGTAGGCCAGGTCCAGCTGGCGTTCGGCGTCGAGATAGGTCTGCAGGGACGCCTGGGCCAGGACCACGTCGGACTCGCTCGCCGCCCCGATGCGCCAGCGCTGATCGGCGAGCGTGATCGATTGCTGGCCGGCATCGATCATCTGGCGTGCCAGCTGGCGTTGCAGTGAGGCCTCGGTCGCAAGGAACCAGGACTTCGCGACGAGCGCCGCGATCGACTGCCGGGCCGCCGTCAGGTCGGCCTGGGTCGACGCATGCTGTTCCTCGGCCGCGCGCGTGGCGGAGCGCACACGGCCCCAGAGATCGATTTCCCACGAGGCCGAGATCAGCCCGCCGTTGAGGCCCGAGCCGTCGCCGCCGAGCTTGCCGCCGCGCCGGCCGATGAAGTCGATGGCGGGCAGTGCCTGGGCGCCGGCCGCCTTGACGCCCGCCGCAGCCGACTCGACCCTCGCGGCCGATGCGCGCAGATCGTTGTTGTAGTCCAGCGCCTCGGCGACCAGCAGGCTCAGCACCGGATCGCCGAAGCCCGCGATCCAGCCGTTGCGCACGCTGCCCGGCAGCGCGCCGGCCTTCCAGGCGGCCGGCGTCGGCGCGTTCGGCAGCGACTCGCTCGCGAGCGTGGCGCTGTCGGGCGGCGGCTTCAGCGCGCAGCCGGCGGCGCCGAGCCCCGCCAGCGCGAGCGCCATCCAGATGCGCAGGGAGAGCGTGTTCATGCGCGACTCAATGCAGCTTGAGGATCAGCACGTCGAGCTTCGCGCCGACACGCAGGATGATCTTGCGGATGATGTGGATCAGCGCCAGATGCTCGGTGTAGATCGCCCCCTCGCCCACCGCGCCCGCAGCGAAGAACTCGTTCCGGTGCTTCGGGTCGACCTCGAACCTGACACCGAAGCGGCCCGGCGGGATCGCGGCGGTTCCGGTCGTCGGCAGCTGCGTCGAGTTCACCTGCTGGCCCTGGGCCTGCGCCCAGATGATGGATTCGACCTTGGCCTTGAAGATGTGGCCGGGCCGGGTCTTCAGCGAGAACTCGGCTTCGTCTCCGGTCGCGACCTGGTGCAGCTCGTTCTGCTGGTAGAGCGCGACGACCTGGTACTTGTTCTCGACGAAAGTCATCGCCGGCGTGATCGGAAACGCCGTCGTCATCGAGCCGGGCCTCAGCTGCAGGTTGATCGCATGGCCGTCGGAGGGCGCGACGACGGTGGTCTGCGAGAGCTCCCACCTGGCGCTCTCGAGCTGCGCCTTGATCTGCGCAATCTCGGCCTGGTCGTCGTCGACGGTCGCCGACAGGCTGGCGCGCACCTGCGCCTCGCCGGCGATCGACGCCGCGAGCTGCGCCTGCAGTTCGAGCACGTTGGCTTGCGCCTGCTCGAGCGCGAAGCGATCGCCGGCGCCTGCCGCGACCAGCTGTCGGTTCTGCTCGACCCGCTTGCGCGCGAGTTCGAGCTGCGCCCGCACCGCGCCGGATTTCGAGATCGCGGCATCGAGTTCCGCGCGCATCTTGCGCGTCCCCCCCTGTGCATTCGCCAGCTGGGCCTCCAGCGCCTTGACCTGCAACCGGTAGGGCGTCGGGTCGATCCTGAACAGCACGTCGCCGCGCTTGATCGGTTGATTGGGCTCGACCGCCACCTCGATCACCTGCCCCTTCACCTGCGGCACGATGTTCACCACGTACTTGAAGACCCGCACGTCGGCGCTCGACGGTGCGTAGATGTTGAGCAGCATGATCAACAGCGACATCGCGACGACCGGGATGGTCACCACGATCACCATCGCGATGTTGTTCCAGGGCAGCCACTTGAACTTGAAGAAGATCAGCCAGACGAAGAAGGCATAGATGCCGAGCAGGATCGCTTCCATTACGCGGCGATCCCTTCGGACACTGCGGCAGCCTGGACCCTGCGTTGCTGCGCGGCCCGCAGGCGCTCGCGCACCAGCTTGAGTTCGGGCGTCAGCCCGCCGCGCTGCTCCAGCGTATTGAGTTCGTCATGAAGGTGATCCAGGTGCTCGTGTTCGAGCTCGTCCCGGTGGGCCCGCTCGCCGTGCTCGATGTAGAAGTCCTCGTGCTTCTCGGTGCCGAAGGCCATCTTGTAGCCGATGGGCCGCGTGTAGGCCCAGAGCCACGCGATCGGCCACAGCAGCCCGCCGAAGACGAGCGACAGCAGGCAGAGCGTATGGATCGCGGCCTTCTGCGGGTGATGGTTCTTCTCCGCGATCTTCTCGGGCATCACGTGCACGATCCAGAACAGCGCGATCACGAGGACCGGCACCAGCCCCAGGACGACATAGGACATGACGTCGGCCATCGTGTCGAGCGCTTCGCCCTCGAGAAACGAAGCGTGCGCAGGGAGGGCCCAGCCCGATGACAGCACCAGGACGGTGCTCAGACAGGTGCGTGGCGCAGCGCTGCGCGAGTCTCTGGAACATTCAAGAAGCGGATGCAAGTGCGATCTCCTGGTCGGGGGGGTAAATGTAACAAGAAGATCTTCATTTGCAACCGGAATGGGCTACAGATGTTTCGCTCATTTGGAAGCAACGAATCGGTAGTTCGGCCTGGGAAGGCACGCCCGCAGAATCGGCCACCTCGTGCAGCTTGGCACGGCTTTCCGTTTGGCTCCCCATGAATTTCCAACAGCTGCGCTCCGTGCGCGAGGCCGTGCGATGCGGTTTCAATCTGACCGAAGCGGCCCATGCGCTTCACACCTCGCAGCCCGGCGTCAGCCGGCAGATCCGCGAACTCGAGGACGAGCTCGGCCTCGCCCTGTTCGCCCGCGCCGGCAAGCGCCTGACCGGACTTACCGCGCCCGGCGATCACCTGCTGCCGATCATCGAGCGCGTGCTGCTCGAAAGCCACAACCTGCGCCAGGCGGGGCAGGAATTCCTCGCACAGGAGAGCGGCTCGCTGTCGATCGCGGCCACCCACTCGCAGGCACGCTACGCGCTGCCGGTCGCGGTGCAGGAGTTCCGCGGCAAGTTCCCCAACGTGCAGTTGCACCTGCGCCAGGGCTCGCCCAAGCAGGTGGCGCAGATGCTGCTCGAGGGCGAAGCCGACGTCGGCATCGCCACCGAGGCACTGGGCGACTACCCGCAGCTGGTCGCCCTGCCCTGCTACCGCTGGACCCACTCGGTGATCGCGCCGCCCGGGCATCCGCTGCTCGACGGCCCGCTCACGATCGAAGGGCTGGCGCGCTTTCCGCTGGTCACGTACGACAGCGGCTTCACCGGCCGCACCCGCATCGACGAGGCCTTCGCCCAGCGTGCGATCAAGCCCGATTTCGCCATCACGGCGATGGACGCCGACGTGATCAAGACCTATGTCGAACTCGGCATGGGCGTCGGCATCGTCGCCGGCATCGCCTTCGAGACCGAACGCGACACGCAGTTGAGCGCGATCGACGCCGGCCACCTGTTCGGCATCAACCTGACCAAGCTGGCGGTGCGCCGCGGCAACTACCTGCGCGCCTATGTCTACGCCTTCATCGAGTCCTTCGCGCCGACGCTGTCGCGCGCGGTGGTCGAGGAGGTGCTGGGCAACAGCGTCGCCGAGGACACCTCGCCGCTCGATGCGGCGCTCGCGCATTGAATCAAAAATCCACCTGGTTCAACGCCACTGCAGCAGCAGCGACCAGGGCTGGCGGCTCATGTGGCGGTCGACGCAGCCGGCCTGTTCGGCGCTGCAGCCCCCGGGCAGATAGCTCGGATCCAGCAGCTTCGTGCCGGGGGCGAAGGCCAGCCGGCGCAGGGTGACGGACTGCAGCACATTGCCGCCCACGGCGTCGAAGCCGGTGGCGTCCACCGCCACGACCGCGTCGCAGTGCATCGGCAGCGCGGCACTGCCGGCTTGGCGGCCGGCCAACGCTTCCCCGATCTTGTCGAAGGTGTCCAGGCCGGCGCCGGCACCGCGGGCCTGGCACACCAGGTCGCCGACACGCGGCGGCGTGCGCGTGATGTCGCAGGCGCGCATCGCGTAGGGCGTGGCCCGGCCTGCCGCTTCGTCGACGCCCGCCTGCCACGCGGCGCCTGCGTAGTCGGCATGCGCTTCGGAAAACAGGAACTCCTGCGCGCCGAGCCCGGCCTCGCGCGCGAGCCAGCTCACGAAGGCAGCGGACCAGGGCGTGTCGATCACGGCAACCCGGTCGATCGCGGTCCCGACGGCGCGCAGCTCGTGCGACGCCAGGCCCTGGTCGGGTCCGACGCCAAGGCCTTGCAGATGCGCGTCCGTGGCCTGGTTCAGCGCCTGCTTCAGCAGCGCCCGATCGGCCGGTCGCAGGGCGCCGAACCGAACGAGGTAGGGCAAGCGGCGGCGCTGCGGATCGACCGCCTGCCAGTAGCCAAGCACCCGCTGCCATGGCGCCCTGGCCAGGAGCGTGCCGCGGACGTCCTCGGCTTCCGAAAGCCCGGATTCGGTGAGCCGGCCCTCGGCGTCCATGGTCTGGCCACCGAAAGCCTGGTGCTCTCGCAGTGCCGCGGCGGCCAAGGCCAATGCGCGGGCCGGCGGCGCAGGCCGGGCGGCTGCGTCCAGACAGGCCGAGCTGGCCAATGCACCCTGCGGCGCCAGCAGGATCAGCGCGGAAACGACGAGTGGGGCGAAGAGCCGCCGCGGCGAACAGAAGGAGAGCATGCGAAGGCGAGCATAGCCCGGGCCCCTTCGCAGCTTCGCAGCTTCGCGATCGAACGATCGAGATCGTCGCCATGCGCCACCTGCCTGCCCCATCCCCGCCTGGGGGACAATAGGGAGGTTGGATCGCCAGCTGCCACATGGCCGCGCTGGCACTCCAGGATTGACGATGTTTCGCACAAACCCTGATTCCCTTCTCCCCACCGCCCCCTCCGACACCCCCGACATCGTTCACGGCCCCGACCGGGCCGACCTGCTTCGGCCCGAGATCCTCGCCGACCTGTTCGAGGCCACCGCCGAGCGGATTCCCGCCCAGACCGCGCTGATCTTCGGCGAGCGGACGCTGAGCTACGGAGAACTGGGTGCAGCGGCGGATCGGGCCGCGTCGAAGCTGATCGAAGCCGGCGTTCGTCCCGGCCGCATCGTGGGCTTGTGGCTGCCGCGAGGCATCGAACTTCTGATCATGCAGCTGGCCATCGCCAAGACCGGCGCCGCCTGGCTCCCGCTCGATGCCGATACGCCGGTCGAACGCATCGCTGTGTGCCTGGACGACGCCGATGCCGCCGGCCTCGTGAGTTGCGCGGCGCTTGCGCCCCGACTGGCGGCGGTCGGCCGTCCCATCTGGAGCGCAGAGGCGCTACTGGCCGACGACGCCCGCGGCCCCGCGCTGCACCGTCGCGAAGGTGCGCTGCCCGGCCACCCCGCCTACGTGATCTACACCTCGGGCTCCACCGGCAAGCCCAAGGGCATCGCGATCACCCAGCGCAGCATCTGCCACTTCCTGCGCAGCGAAAACGCCGTGCTGGGCGTGCGCCAGGACGACCGCGTCTACCAGGGCTTCTCGATCGCCTTCGACATGTCGTTCGAGGAGATCTGGCTCAGCTACCTGGTCGGTGCGACGCTGTGGATCGCGCCGAAGGCCATCGCATCCGACCCCGAAGCGTTGCCGAAGGCCCTGATCGAGCAGCGCATCAGCGTGCTGCACGCGGTGCCGACGCTGCTGGCCCTTTTCGATCGCGATGTGCCGGGGCTGCGCCTGATCAACCTCGGTGGCGAAATGTGCCCCGAGTCACTGGTTGCGCGCTGGGCGGCCGCCGGCCGGCGGGTGTTCAACAGCTATGGCCCGACCGAGGCGACCGTGTCGGCCAGCATGGCCGAGCTGCGCGCGGGCGAGACCGTGACCATCGGCCGGCCGTTGCCCAACTATGCGCTGCTGGTCATCGCGCCCGATGTCGAGCAGGGCCTCAGGCTGCTGCCGCGCGGCGAGGTCGGCGAACTGTGTATTGCCGGCCCTGGCGTCGCGTCGGGCTACCTCGGGCACCCCGACCTGACGGCCGAGAAGTTCCTGCGCAACCCCTGGTCGAGCGGCACGCACGACGATCGGCTCTACCGCACCGGCGATCTGGCGCGCATCGACGAGGACGGGCGCGTGCAATGCCTCGGGCGCACCGACGACCAGATCAAGATCCGTGGCTTTCGAGTCGAACTCGGCGAGATCGAGGCCGTGCTGGCGCAGCAGCCTGGTGTCGGCACTGCGGCCGTGGTGCTGCGCCAGGTCGAGGGTGTCGACCAGTTGATTGCCTTTCTGGTGGCCGAGAGCGCCACCGGCGTGTCGGCGTCTGCTCTGCGCTCGGCGCTCGGTGCGCGGCTGCCGCCCTACATGGTGCCCGGCCGCTTCGAGGTGCTGCCGCACATGCCGCGCCTGAGTTCCGGGAAGATCGATCGCAAGACGCTCAAGTCGAGGCCGCTGGCCGAGGCGAAGGGTCCGTCCGAAGGGTCGGATACACCGCAGACGCCGGCCGAAATCGCGTTGTTCGCGGCGCTGGCCGGACTCTTTCCCGGCCTCGCGATCCGGCGCACTTCGGACTTCTTCGACGAACTCGGCGGCCATTCGCTGTGGGCGGCGCGGCTCGCATCCTTGCTGCGTGCCGACCCCCGCTTCGCCCGGATCACGGTGCGCGACATCTATCAGCGCCGCACCGTGGGCGGCATCGCCGCCGCGTTGGACGCCTGCGGCGACCGGCAGACGACGCCTGTGCCCGATTGGACACCGCCATCGGCGTGGCGCCGCTGGCGCTGTGGGGTCGCGCAGGCCGCGGCGATCCCTGCACTGGTGGCCATCCGCATGATGCAGTGGCTGGCGCCGTTCTTTACCTACCACTTCTATACCGGCGGCGCAGGGGATTCGATCCTTCGTGCGGTCGCCATGTCGATGGTTGTGTTTCTGGCGGCGACACTGCTCGAGTTTGTGCTGGCGATCGCCGGCAAATGGCTGATCGCAGGCCGACTGGCGCCTGGCCGCTATCCGCTGTGGGGCTTCACCTATTTCCGCTGGTGGCTGGCCGACCGGCTGGTCGATGCGGCGCCCACCTACTTCATCAGCGGCTCCTCGCTGCACGCCTGGTGGCTGCGCGCGCTGGGCGCGCGCATCGGCAGGGACGTGAACATCGGTTCGATCAAGCTGCGCGCACCCGATCTGCTGACGGTCGGTGACGGTGCAAGCATCGGCAACGCGGTCAACTTCGAGAACGTGCGCGTGCAGCGCGGCGAGTTGCTCATCGGTCCCATCGAGATCGGCGCTGAGGCCCATATCGCTTCCTATGCCGTACTGGAAGGCAACACGCGGGTCGGAAACTGGGGCCATCTCGACGGCCAGTCGGCACTCAGCGACGGCCAGACGGTGCCGGCCGGGCGCATCTGGAGCGGCTCGCCGGCGCGCGACACGGGGGCCTTCGACGCCGCCTCGCTGCGGCCGCGCCCGCCGGTCAGCAAACGCCGGCTCGCCGGCGAAGGCCTGTTCTTCTTCTGCGGCGCCATGCTGGTCGCGGCGCTGTTCTTCCTGCCGGTCTTCCCGACCTTCATGCTGATCGATGTGCTGGACGACACCGAACGGTTCCCCTGGCTCGAAACCAGCGTCCCCGTGCTGCAGCTGTTCAAGTATTTCGTGCTGGCGCTGCCTGCGGGCGCGGTGATGATCGTGCTCACGGCCCTGATCTCCGCGGGCATCCGCTGGAGCGTGCTGCCGCGGCTCAAGAGCGGAAGCTGGCCCGTGCACAGCAATGTCTACTGCGGCAAATGGCTGGTCAACCAGATCCAGGAATCGAGCCTGCAGGTGCTGCATGGCGTCTACGCCACGCTGTTCGCGCCCATGTGGTACCGGTTGCTGGGGGCCAAGGTAGGCCGCAACGCAGAGATATCGACCGCGCTCGGCGTGGTGCCCGACATGCTCACGCTCGGCGACGACACCTTCATCGCCGATGCGGTGCTCCTGGGCGACGAAGAGATCGATGGCGGCTGGATGACGATGCGGCCCACCGTCATTTCGCGTCGCAGCTTCGTCGGCAACGGCGCCTACCTTCCCGATGGCACCACCTTGCCCGAGAACGTGCTGATCGGCGTGCTCGGGCGCGCGCCCGATCCGGCGGCGCTGCGCAGCGGAGACACCTGGGTCGGCTCACCCGCCGTGCGGCTGCCGGCGCGAGAAACCGTGACCGGCCACCCCGCGTCGCTGACCTTCAACCCATCGCCGATGCGCCGGCTGGGGCGTGCCGTGGTCGAGGCCTTCCGCATCGTCGCCCCGCATGCGATGGTGATCGCCGCGGGCTACAGCATCGTGCTGGCGGTGATGCCCTCGGCGGCCGCCGAGCAGTGGGGCGCGGTGGCCTGGGACCTGACCGTCGACGGCCTGCTCTTCGGCCTCTCGACCTTCGTGTTCGTGGCGCTCTTCAAGTGGATCTTCCTGCGCCGCTACCGCCCGCTCGCCGTGCCGATGTGGACGCCCTTCGTCTGGCTCTCCGAGGCGGCGACGAACCTGTACGAGGGCATCGCGGTGCCCAACTTCATGCACTATCTGCGTGGCACGCCCTGGCTGCCGATCGCCTTCAATCTGCTGGGCGCGCACATCGGCCGCGGCGTGCACCTGGACACCACCGACCTCACCGAATTCGATTGCGTGCACATCGGCGACTACAGCGAACTCAACGCGCAATGCTGTCCCCAGACCCACCTGTTCGAGGACCGGGTCATGAAGATCCATGAAGTGAACATCGGCAAGCGGGTGAGCATCGGGCCGCGCAGCATCGTGCTCTACGGCGCGACGGTGAACGACGGGGCGCAGCTTGGGGCCCTGACGCTGGTGATGAAGGGCGAGAGCATTCCGGCGGCTTCGCGCTGGAGCGGGAATCCCGCAGCGCCGGCCTGATCCTGGCCGGCTCGGGCCCATGCTGTCCGGCTCAAGCGGCACGCGGCCAGATGCGAAGCGCGAGTGCACCAAGCGCCGAAGCAGCAGAGAGTGCCGTGACCGCCATCCAGCCCCATTGAGCGAGCAACAGCGCTCCGATGGCAGAACCTGCGGCCATACCGATGAACATGCCCGTAAACAGCACCGCATTGAGCCTGCTGCGTGCGCCGGGATCGATGCTGTAGACGATGGTCTGGTGCGCAATCAGCGCAGCCTGGATGCCGAGATCGAAACCGATGGCGCTGGCAACCAGGAGCCAGAGCTGCGCACTCGGCGTCATGAACGGCGCGAGCGCCATGGCACTGAACGAGACGACGACCAGTCCCGCACCGAGCCGCGCCACGAGTTCGGGACCGCTGCGATCCGCCAGGCGACCGGCAATCGGTGCAATGAGCGCCCCGGCCGCGCCGGCAAGACCGAAGGCCCCCGCCGCTGCCGCACCGAGGTGGAAGGGCTCGCCATGCAGCATGACTGCCAGGGTCGACCAGAAGGCGCTGAAGCCAACGGACAGCAGCCCCTGCGACCATGTGGCGCGCCGCAGCGACCCATGTCGCTTCCACAGCTTGGCGAGCGACCCCAGCAGCGCGCCATACGACAGGTGGGTCGTCGCCTTGAAGCGCGGCAGGTTGCGCCATGCCAAGGCGCCGATGAGGGCGATGCTTGCGGCGGCGGCGATGAACATCGCTCGCCAGCCCCAATGCTCCGCGACGAAGCCGCTCACAACGCGCGACAGCAAGATGCCGAGCAGCAAGCCCGTCATCACCGTGCCCACCACCTTGCCCCGATGGGTTTCGGGCGCGAGGGTTGCAGCGGCAGGAACGATGTCTTGCGCCATGGTGGCGGACAGACCGATGACCAGACTGGCGACAAGAAGGGTTGCGATCGACGGTGCGGCGGCGGCGAGCAACAGCGCCGCGCACAAGACCGCAGCCTTGGCGAGGATGATGCGGCGCCGGTCGTACCGATCGCCGAGGGGCGCCAGGAACAAGATGCCCATGGCGTAGCCGAACTGCGTCAGCGTCGGAACCAGCCCGACCGACCGGGCGGAAGCGCCGATTTCAGGCCCGAGAACGCCAAGCATCGGCTGGCTGTAATAGAGCGATGCCACCGCCAGGCCCGCGCCACCCGCCAGCAACAGGATGAGTGGCGTCCTCAAGGTCGGGGCGGCCGGAACGCTCGGCGAAGCGCCATCGGACGCCTGGGTCGAATACGCGGATTGAATATGAGACATAGTGTTAACCCTAGAAATCACAACGAGCGCGAAGTGTGATCCTCAGGGCATCGCGACGGAAGTAGCGTGACGCGCAAAATGGATATACGCTCCACGCATAAAGCCAAAACGCCATGTCATCTGCACGACCCCTGTCGAATACGCCCGGCAACGCCGATCGCCTGGCGTTGTTGCAGACCTTCGTGCATATCGTGGAGGCGGGAAGTCTGTCTGCGGCTGCGGTGCAGATGGGCGCGACGCAGCCCACCGTGAGCCGCCGGCTCCAGGTTCTCGAGCGTTTCCTGGGCCTTCGGCTCCTGCGCCGCTCCACCCACGCCATGAAGCTCACCGAGGACGGCGAACGCTGCTTCGAGCGCGCCAAGGAGATCCTTGCGAACTGGCAGGCCTTCGATGCGGATCTGCGTGGCGTGGAAAACGAGCCCGAAGGCACCCTGCGCGTCGTGGCGCCGCATGCGTTCGGGCAGGAGTTGCTGGTCGGCCCGCTGGCCGACTACCTGCGCAACCATCCCGGGGTGTCGGTGGAATGGCTGCTGCACGACCGTCGGCCGGACTTCGTGGCGGAAGGCATCGATTGCGCGATTCATGTCGGTGAAGTCAGCGATCCGTCGGTCGTTGCGCAAAAGCTGTCCGAGGTGCCGCGCATTGCCGTCGCGGCCCCTTCGGTGATCGCAGGAAAAGCAACGCCCACCCACGCCGCGATGCTGGCCGAGCTGCCCTGGCTCGCTCTTCGCACGTACTACCGGACGGACATCCTGCTGACGCATGCTCCGAGTGGCGAGGCTCTCCGTCTGCCGATCAGGCCACGCATGAGCACCGACAGCCTCTATGCGTTGCGCAGTGCCGCGTTGCTGGGCCTGGGCGTCTGCGTTGGCTCCAGTTGGCTGTTTGTCGAAGACCTTGCGCAAGGCAGACTGGTTCAGCTCGTGCCCGATTGGCAGGCGTCGCCGCTGCCGGTGTATCTGACCTATCCACACGCGCGCTTCTATCCGGCCAAGCTGCGGCGATTCCTGGAAACGATGCGCACTGCCGTCCCGGCCGCGATGCGCGCCAGTTGAGCGATATGGCGCAGGACGATTCTCCATTTGTGTGGCGCAACGGGTCGTGCAATCGGATAGAACGAGCCCCAAGGCTCAGTTGCCGACTTGCATCCTGCGGCGCCAATTGCCAGGCGGCGTGCCAGTGGACTGGGTAAAGACGCGCGTGAAGTGACTTTGATCAGCAAAGCCGCACGCCGCGGCGACGTCGGCGAGCGGGCGCTCAAATTCCATCAGGAGCGTGCGTGCACGCTCCAGCCGTTGGGCGATCAACCACTGATGCGGCGTCTGGCCTGTGGTCTCGCGAAAAGCATGGATGAAATAGCTGCGCGAAAGATCGCATGCGCCCGCAATCTCGGCGATCGACATGCTGGCGTCGATCTTGCTGCGCAGCATTTCCTTCGCCCGCGCCTCTTGTGAACGAGAAAGCAGCCGCTTCCTCCTGGGGTCTGCCGTGGGGGCGCCACCGTACTTTTCGAGCAGGTAGGTCTCCATGGCGATGCTCATCTGTTCGACGAACAACATGCTCGCTTCGGCAGGCCGGTCCAGCGCCGGTGTCAGCGCCCGGGCGAGGTTGGCCAGCACTTCGTCCTTGACGCCTGTGACGGGTGCGAGCCCGCTGACGCGGACGCCGCTCCTTTCCTCGATCGCGCGCTCGATCGCGGTATGCGAAACCTCGAGCAGCACGAAGTCGAAGGAACTCTTCAGATCGGCGCGATAGCGATCGGTGAAATCACGGATGTAGATGGAACCCGAGTCGAAGTCATGGCTTGAGGCATGGTGCTCATGAAGAATTCGTCTCCGGTGGCCATCGCGCAGCGAAATCCCGACAAGGACGCCGCGTCCGGTTGCCGGCGTTTCCACGTAGTGAAGCTTGCTACCGTCGGTCGTCTTGCGATAGACCTTGACGCCGCCCACCGAGAGCTCCTGATCTCTTTGAAGCTGGTTGGACACGCAACCCAGCGTGTCCTTCGGAGCCGCCGAAAGGTCGAGCAAGGATGGAGGGGCATTCATTGGCTGGAAAGAGTTCGCTCTCGCCGCAAGGCATCTGCTTTCGATGCAGATGAGTTCGCAGAACAGGAGTTGAAGATACTGAACACCCGATTGGCTGCTCGACGCCGAACGACGGATAGCAGTCTTGTGCGGATTCTTGAACGCATGTGATGACGCAAGCATCGTGCGCGCCGATGCGGTCGACAAGGGTTCCAAATGCAGCACAAACCGTACATAACACCCTCACGGAGTTGGGTATCGCCGCAGCCGGCGATGTTTTCGTCGCCGTCAAATTGCCTTGAAAGAGGCTTCAATGAGCGCGTTGCCACACCCGAATCCGCTTCTCACGCCCGATCCAGCCACCGAGCACATCTCGGACCAAGCTCGGCCACGGTGACCATCGTCGAATTCGGCGACTTTGAATGCCCTGCCTGTCGCCAGGCTTACCCGGCCGTGCAGTCAGATCCCAAGCTGCGCAGCGACGCCCTGTCCCAACGAGTCGTCGACGAGCCGGAAGTGTGCAATCTGGCGCCGCTGAATGGCTTCGGGCACAGGGGTCATCGCCGCTGCGATGTTCTCGAACAGCCGCTGCCGCTGGCCATTGTCCATGCCCCGGTACATGGCGGCCGCCTGCGCATAGTCGCCGAGTCCCTGACGATCGTCGAATCGCTTCGCGTCCCCGCTCAGCGGCAACGCCGGCTCCGCGAGCTGGCGGTCGGGACGCGGCCCGCCAAACGAATTCGGCTCATAGTAGGCGTCGGTCCGGGCCGGTACGTCCAGACGCATCGCGCCATCTGCGTGATAGGTGTGCACGGGGACCCTGGGATGATTCACGGGCAGCGCCCCGTGGTGCGTGCCGATCCGGTAGCGCTGCGCATCGGCGTAGGCGAGCAGCCGCCCCTGCAGCATCTTGTCGGGCGAGAAGCAGATCCCGGGCACGATGTTGGCCGGGTTGAATGCCGCTTGCTCCACTTGCGCGAAGTAGTTGTCCGGGTTGGCATCGAGTTCCAGCGTGCCGAGTTCCATGAGCGGAAATTCCTGTTGCGACCAGACTTTCGTCGCGTCGAACGGGTTGAACGGCATCCCGGCCGCTTGCTCTTCGCTCATCACTTGCACCTTCAGTGACCAGCGCGGATGCTCAGCGCGCTCGATCGCTTCGAACAGATCGCGTTGCGCGCTTTCCCGATCGTCGGCGATCACCTCGCGGGCCTCGGGGTCCGTCAGATGGCGGATGCCCTGCTGCGTCTTGAAGTGGAATTTGACCCACACCCGTTCGTTGGACGCATTGATGAGGCCGAAGGCGTGCACGCCATAGCCGTGCATGTGGCGAAAGCTCCACGGCAGGCCGCGATCGGAGAACAGCATGACGATCTGGTGCATGCTCTCGGGGGAAAGCGACCAGAAGTCCCAGATCGCCGTCGGTGATCTCAAGTGGCTGACCGGATGGCGCTTCAAGGCCCGAACCAGATCAGGAAACTTCTGCGGGTCGCGAATGCAAGCCACAGGCAGGTTGCTGCCGATCAAATCCCAGTTTCCCTCTTCCGTATAGGCCTTGAGAGCGAAGCCGCGCACGTCGCGCTCCGCGTCGGCGGAGCCTCGCTCGCCGGTCAGCCCGGAGAAGCGGACGAGCACCGGCGTGCGCTGGCCGGGCTGAAGAACCCGGGCCCTGGTGTGGCGCGAAAGATCGCCCGTGATGTGCAGCGTGCCGAAGGCGGCGGCGCCCTTTGCATGGAGCACCCTCTCCGGGATGCGCTCGCGCGCCAGATAGGCCAGTTTTTCGACCATTTGGTAGTCCTGGATCAGGATCGGTCCGCGAGGACCGGCAGTGATCGAGTGCTGGCTGTCCGCGACCGGCGCACCGCCGGCCGTGGTCAGCGTGGGCGGCCTGCTTTCTGTTGGCATGGGCGAACTCTCGAGTCGAAAATCTCGGGCGATATTGGACCGCCCCGGCTCGCTTGTCTTGAACAAGAGTCGCCCGGGTTGAATATTGGGCCATGACAGCGTCCGAATGTGCAAGGAGGCTGACAACCCGACAAGACCGAAAACGCCCAAGGCGCATCATGAAGCCCTGCGCGCAAAAGCGCGCCCCATCACACGAAGGCGCTCCCATGAAACCGTCTCTTCCTTTGCTCATGAGCCTCAACGGGGGCTTTGTGGACACCGCCGGATTTCTGGCGCTCCAGGGCCTGTTCACCGCCCATGTCACAGGGAACTTCGTCACCATTGGCGCGGCGCTGGTGCACGGCACTTCGGGTGCGCTGACCAAGCTCCTGGCCCTGCCGGTGTTCTGCGCCGTCGTCATCTTGACGCGAACGCTGAGCTACAGACTGCCCGACTTCGGCCTGCCGGTCTTGCGAACGATGCTGGTCTTCAAGACACTGCTGCTCGCCGCAGGCGCTGCCATCGCCGTGCGTTTCGGTCCTTTCAGCGACGGCGACAGCGGGCTCGCGATGCTCACGGGGATGGCGCTGGTGTCGGCGATGGCCATCCAGAACGCCGCACACCGGATTCATCTGGCGAGCGCCCCACCGACCACCCTGATGACCGGCACAACCACCCAGATCATGATCGACCTCACCGACATGCTGCGAGGGCTGCCATCGCAAGACGCCGACCCCGCACGCGCCCGGCTTCTGCGAATGTCGGCCAGCGTCGCCGTGTTCGCAGCAGGCTGCGCAGCTGCCGCCCTCACCTACATGTGGCTGGATGTCTGGTGCTTCGTGATTCCACCCGTGCTGGCCGCGTGCGCCGTCGCTCTTCAACACAACACGCGTGAGGGCGAGTCGGCAGGACCGACCGTCGTTGCCCGCTGAAGGGCCAGGCGCACTACCTGTAGAGCCATCGCGCCACCAGCCGCGTGTATCTCGGCATGATGACGTACACCATCAGGGCAACGATCACCGCCGATGCGATGAAGTGCTCGCCGAAGTAGTTCGACGTCGGGAGCACAACATCGAACAGCCGGCTCAACATGGCCGGGACCAGCATGGTCAACGGGTAGATCACCGACAGCGTCAGCAGGAATTGCTTGTAGCGCTTGGCTGGCTTCTGGCCCGCCGGCGGCCTGAACCAGAATTCCAGGCCACTGCGCGTTTCCACCCGTTCGTCGGCGTCGAGGAATGCGGCAGCCTCATCGATCAGTTGCCGGCGGGCATCGGACGCGAACCAGTCTTGCGCATGCGCCAGCGAATCGAAACGAATGGTGATCGTGTATTGCAGGGTCCCTGCTGCCGGATGGATGACATTGACACCGCGATGCCCGGGAAATCGGGCGGCGATCGGCATCACTTTCCTCAGCCATTGCTCGTATTGCGCAATGGCCTCCGGCTTGACGGTCTGCTGGATGACGGCGGTGACGGTGTCCGGCCGTGGTGGTTCGCGCCCGGCGATTTCGTCCAGCGTCGCGGTCCGCAATTCGGGGTGACGATCCTCGGCGACCATGAACGCCGCCTTTCAAACGCCGAGAAGCGTCCGGCCTTCATCGGCCCGCAGATCGTGCGTCTCGGGAAGTCCCTGCATGCAGGCAGCGAAGACGGGGCACTTCGGAATGACCCGCAGGCCGCGTTCACGCGCGGAGGCCAGAGGGTTGTCGCGAACGGAAGTGAAAGAAGACTTGGCCATGGTCTAGTGCAGATGCTGCCGGCGCCACCTCGCCCGCGGCAGCGTCACACGGTTGAAGTCAAGCCCACGGGGTGACAATGCCGAAGCGCCGATTGCCGGCAGATCGCTCCTGGCATTGTTTCCGAATCGATGAATCAGGTGGGCGCATATGGCGATGGCCAAGTGCTCGAGGACGGCCGGGCTCGAGAATCGCGAATTGCTGAACAGGGGCAGGATCGCCGCGCCCAGCTGCCCCATCACCGGGTCGACCAGACCTGGGAGGCACGAAAGCTCGCTCACGCGAGCGACGCCGGCGGCGTCCGCTACCGCGTCCACCAGCGCATGCGGGACGTAGAACTCGAGCGCGTCCAGCGGGCTGCCCAGGTAGGTGGCCACCTCGTCACGCAAATCGACGATGCTGATGGCACCGCGCGAGTAGCTCCGAACCACCGCGGGCCGGCCGCGCACCCAGAGTTCATGATGGCGCATCCCGACGAGGTGCAGCGTCACGGCAAAGGCGTCTTCCGCTGGAATCTCCAGCTTCATGCCGAGCTGATCGGACGTGCAGGTGATGCGTGTCACCGCAAACGGCGCGTTCAATGCAGGCAGCATGACAAGCGCAGGCGCTGACGGCAACTCGAAATACCGTCCCAGGCGATCGCCGAAGGCACCGTCGGAAAATGAAGCAGGAAGAGTCATCGCGAAAGATTTGCAGATACGGTGGTCGCTCGACCGGTCCGGTGGTCAGTCCTGTCGCACGGATTCGAAGAGAAACCAGGTGCGGCGCTCGGCTTCATCGATCCAGTTCTCCAGGACGCTCGCGGTGGCGACGTCGCCATGCTCATCGCACAGCGAGTGCGTCGCACGCATGAAGCCGGCGAGGCGCTGGTTGTCTTCGCGCAGCTCGGCCAGCATTCCGATCGGCGTCACAAAGTCCGCGTCGTTGTCCGAGAGACGTTGCAATCGCGAGGCATGGCCCGTCGAACGCAGCGTGGTCCCGCCAAGTTTGCGGACGCGTTCGGCGATGGGATCGACCGTGGCGAATATCTGGTCGGCCTGCTCGTCCAGCAACAGGTGATAGTCGCGAAACGACGGGCCCGACATGTGCCAGTGAAAGTTCTTCGTCTTGAAGTAGAGCGCGAGAGTGTCCGCCAGCAGGACATTCAGCCCCGCAGAGACATCGCGTATCGCGTCCGCGGTCAGATCGTTCGGGGTGTGGAGCGGAGCGAGGCGTCGTTTCTTGAGGGTCTTCGAATCGGCCATGGTTTTTCCTTCAGGAGTGGACGGGGCTAGAGGGCGAGAAAGTGGTGCACCGCAGGCCTTTCGGGCCCGATGTGGAAGCGAATCGCTTCGCCTTGCAGGTCTGCATCGGCGTTGGACACGCGGTGGTGCTGACGCAGATGTTCCGCCCACGATTCGACGAGGAACCACTCCATGACCCGCTCAGGGTCCGCCGTGTGCTCGTGGAGGCCCCAGGCGTAGGCACCGTCGCGGCGGCGCTCCAGGGACAGGCGCTTCATCGCCCCCAGGAACGCAGGACGATCGTCCTTGCGGATGCGGTACTCGACCTGGATCATCACCGGCCCGCGGTCGTGCGCGACGGGCTCGGCGAGCAGCGGTTCGGGCCAGTGGTTCGACGCCTGCAGATCGGACTCGCCCGCAGGCAGGCGGATCCTGTGAAAGGCAACGCCAACGACCAGCAGCCCGACGGCACCCGCCACCAGCGTGGCCGGCACGCCGATCTGCTGCGCGATCAGGCCCCAGCCCAGGCTCCCGGCCGCCATGGCACCGTTGAAGACGGTCAGATAGACCGCCAGCCCCCGCCCGCGCACCCAGTTCGGCAGGATGGCCTGCGCCACGCCGTTGAGCGTGGTCAGCGCGACGATCCAGCCCAGGCCCAGCAGCATCAGCAACAGCACGGCCAGCCACTTCGGCGGTGCGAACACCAGACTGGCCATGACGGCGGCAACGAGCACGGAAGCCAGCAGGACCATTCCGTCCGCGTCGAGGCGTAGGCGCAGGCGCGGCATGACCAGGGCGCCGGCAATGGCGCCCGCGCCCACGGCGCCCAGCAGGACGCCGTAGAAGCCGGCCGTGCCGCCGAGCATCTGGCGCGCCACCAGCGGCAGCAAGGCCCAGACCGAACTGGCGAACAGGAAGAACACGGCCGCGCGCAGCAGCACCACATGCAGTTCCTTGCTGGCGCGTGTGTAGCGAAGTCCGGCGCGGAAGGCGCCGAGGAAATTTTCCGACAGGCCGGTGTCGGCCACTGCGGGGCGCTTCCACCACAGCAGCGCAGCAATCACGAACGCATAGCTCAGCACATCGGCTCCGTAGGTGACCGCAGCGCCGAAGCTCGCCAGAACCAGCCCGCCCGCCGCCGGGCCGATCGAGCGCGCGATGTTGATGCCGAGCGAATTCAGCGCCACCGCATTCTTCAGGTCGGCGCGCGGCACGAGCTCCGGCACGATCGACTGCCAGGTCGGCCCCATCAGCGCTGCGCCGATGCCACCGGCAAAGGTCAGCGCAATCAGGTACTCGACGGTCAGCGCGCCTGTGCGCGACAGCACCAGCAGCGTGCAGCTGACGCTGGCCAGAAGGAGTTGCACAGCGATCAGGAATCGGCGGCGATCGAGGACGTCGGAGAGCACCCCGGCCGGGATGGCGAGCAGGAAGACCGGCAGCGTCGCCGCCGTCTGGATCAGCGCCACGGCGGTCGGACTGGCGGACAGGTCCGTCACCAGCCACGAACTCGCCACATCGCGCATGAAGCTGCCGATGTTTCCCAGCACCGTGGCCGCCCACAGCACGGCGAACACGGGCTGGCGCAGCGGCGCGAAGCCGCCTCGAGCGGACTCAGCCACGCGCGCGCTCCTGCAGGTCATGCCAAGCGACCAGCAGAAAGCCGCCGACCAGGCCGAGGTGCTCGAAGAACGAGTTGGCCGCCGCGAATCGCCCGGGTTGCGGCATCTCCCAGAAGCGCAATGCAACGAAAGTGGCGAGCAACGTGAAGCCGGCCAGCGCCAGCGCACCCAGCCAACGGTAGTAGCCCGCAAGGATGAGCGCCGAGGCCCCCAGTTCCAGCACGATGACCGCCATGGCCCAAGGTGCGGCCGGCGACAGGCCGAAGTGGTTCATCTCGGCGATCGCCGATCCGAAGTCCACCGCCTTGTTGAAGCCGCCCTGCAGATAGGCGGCGCACAACAGCAGCAAGGTGATCCAGCGCAAGGCCGGTCCGGGCTGCCAGCGCATCAGACCGCCCAGCACGCGCAACCGAGCGCGCCCCAGAAACTCTTGAGGTCGGCAATGGGCAGCTTGCTGCTCCAGGCCGTGGCGTGCTGGTGGCCGTGCACGTTGCAGTTGTTCGCGCAGGCGCAGTCCGCCGCCATGCGGCGCAGTGTCGTTTGCAGCGGCCGTCCGTCCTTCTCGCCCCAACCGGCGTAGCCGCCGAATGTGCGCACCGGCGACCAATCGGGCATGGCCGGCGGCGGCACGCTGTCGTCCTGCGACGCGAAGGGGCCGGCCCCATAGACCACCTTGCCACCGACCAGGGTGAGCAAGGACGTGGTGTCCGCGATTTCCGATTCGGGGCACGCGAAGAAGTCGCGGTCCGGCACGATCAGGTCGGCGAACTGGCCTACCGCGATCTGCCCCTTTCTGCCCTCCTCGTTGGAGAACCAGGTGACCTTCTCGGTCCACATGCGCAGCGCTGCCTCGCGGTCGAGCAAATTGCGCTGCGGCGTGATCTGCAGGCCGCCCACGGTCATGCCGGTGACCAGCCACGACAGCGATACCCACGGGTTGTAGGAGGCCACGCGGGTCCCATCGGTGCCCGCGGAGACCTTCACGCCCTTCTCCAGCATCCGCTTGACCGGCGGCGTCGCCTCGGCCGCCGCGGCCCCGTAGCGTTCGACGAAGTACTCGCCCTGGTAGGCCATGCGGTGCTGCACCGCCACGCCGCCGCCCAGCGCGGCGATGCGGTCGATCGACTTCTCCGAGATGGTCTCGGCATGATCGAAGAACCAGTTCAGGCCCGCCAGCGGGATGTCTTCGTTCACCTTCTCGAAGACATCGAGCGCGCGGGTGATGGTCTCGTCGTAGGTGGCATGCATGCGCCAGGGCCAGCGATTCTGCGCCAGGATGCGCACCACCTCCTCCAGCTCGCCCTCCATCTCCGGCGCCATGTCGGGGCGCGGCTGGCGGAAGTCCTCGAAGTCAGCGGCCGAGAACACCAGCATCTCGCCCGCGCCGTTGTGACGGAAGTAGTCGTCGCCCTGCTTGTACTTCGAGCTCGCCGTCCATTTCAGGAAGTCCTGCTTCTCCTGCTTGGCCTTCTGGGTGAACAGGTTGTAGGCCAGGCGGATGGTGAGCTGGCCGGCATCGGCGAGCTGCTGGATGACCTGGTAGTCCTCGGGGTAGTTCTGGAAGCCGCCGCCGGCGTCGATGGCGCCCGTCACGCCCAGGCGGTTGAGCTCGCGCATGAAGTGTCGCGTGGAGTTGAGCTGGTACTCGACCGGCAGCTTCGGCCCCTTGGCGAGGGTGGCATAGAGGATCGCCGCGTTGGGCTTGGCCAGCAGCAGGCCGGTGGGGTTGCCATTGGAGTCGCGGGAGATTTCGCCGCCGGGCGGTGCGGGCGTGTCCTTCGTGTAGCCCACGGCGCGCAGGGCGGCGCCGTTGAGCAGCGCGCGGTCGTACAAGTGCAGCAGAAACACCGGCGTGTCGGGCGCCACGGCGTTCAGCTCGGCGATGGTCGGCAGCCGCTTTTCCGCGAACTGGTGCTCGGTGAAGCCGCCCACCACGCGCACCCACTGGGGGGCCGGCGTGACGGCCACCTGGCGCTTGAGCATGTCCATCGCGTCGGCGAGGCTCCGCACACCATCCCAGCGCAGCTCGAGGTTGTAGTTGAGGCCGCCGCGGATGATGTGCAGGTGGTTGTCGATGAGACCGGGCAGCGCCGCCTTTCCCAGCAGGTTGATGACCCGAGTGTGGCCTCCGGCCAGGGGCAGGATGTCCTCGTCGCGACCCACATGGATGAAGCGACCGTCCCTGATTGCGACCGCGCTGGCGATCGGATGGGCGCGGTCCAACGTCGTGAAGCGGCCATGGTGCAAGATAAGTTCCGGGGCTTGGGAATCGACCACGTCGGGTGTCCTTGAAGAGCGTTGCTGCGCCAGGCTGGGCGCAGCGAGAGCGGCGCCCAGCGCGCCGAGAAAGTGCCGGCGGCGCTGAAGATCGAAGTCGGCGGTCATGCGTCATGTACCCCGGAGCGGTCCGGCTCGGACGCGGCGAGCTTCGGTTTCGCGCACTGCGGCAGTTCGCCGAACATGTGCGGCTTCACCTGCTCGTGCAACCACGAGGTGGCCGCCGGGCCTTGATCGAACAGCCGCTTGACCAGCGGCGGCAACTGTTCGCCAGCGAGGATGCCCAGCAAGCCGACGAGCGCGATGATCGGCGGCGCCGGCGAACGCACACTGAAGAGCGCGTAGATGACACCGACCAGCACGCCGAGCGCGAGTGATACGACGTACGGCTTCATCGCATGCCCCGCTCAGCCTTCGTGAGCGCCGAACATGGTCTTGGCGTAGGTGATGCCCAGGCCATACGCACCGGCGAACTTCCTGGCGATACCCGTCGTCATCTCGTAGGTTTCGGTGCGGGCCCAGTCGCGCTGCAGCTCGAGCAAGTACTGCACCGAGGTCATCGGCCGTGCACCGGCTTGCACCATGCGGTCCATGGCGCGATCGTGCGCCTCGGGCGAGACGTCACCGCAGGCGTCGGAGATCACGTAGACCTCGAAGCCCTGGTCCAGTGCCGACAGCGCCGGGCCAACGATGCACACGCCGGTCCACAGGCCGCACATTACCAGGCGGCTCTTGCCGATCCGGTTGACTTCCTGGATCACGGCAGCGTCTTCCCAAGTGTTCATGGAGGTGCGGTCCAGCGTCTTCTGCTCGGGGAAGGCCGCCTTGATCTCGTCGAACATCGGGCCCGAGAAGCTCTTCTCGGCCACCGTCGTCAGGATGGTGGAGGCCCCGAAGCCGGCGGCCGCGTGCGCGACCAGAGCCGCGTTGTTGCGCAGGTTGACGGCGTCGATCGAATGCGTCGCAAAGGCCATCTGCGACTGGAAGTCGATCATGATCAGGGTGTGGTCCTTGGGCGTGAGAAGCAGGGCGCCGGGGGTCGGGGTGGCTTTGATGGTCATGGGAGGACTCCTGGTTGCGAAGGGAAACAGAGGGGTGACGTTCGATGTGAATCCTCGTTTCGGCGTGGATTCATGTCTTGTCGATTAGTGAGGATCTTTTGGATATTCGGCGTTTCGGAAGGCCGCGGATGCCTTCAGAACGAGGGCAGTTCATTCGGCCGCAGGTCGAACACCAGCAGCTCGGCGCCGTCGCCGTGCGCCAGGTCAAGCCGCTGTTCGTCGCGCACGCGTGCGCCGTCGCCCTCGGACAGGCGTTTGCCATTGACCTCGACGCTGCCGCGCGCCACGTGAACGTAGGCATAGCGGTCGGGGCCGAGCGCCAGCGAGGCGGCTTCTTGACCATTGAACAGGCCCGCGTAGACGCGGACATCCTGATGCACGGCGAGCGAGCGATCGGTGCCATCGGGCGAAATGATCAGGCGCAGCCGTCCGCGCTTTTCTGCCGGCGCGAAGTGCACTTGCTGATACCGCGGCGCAACACCCTTGGCATTCGGCAGGATCCAGATCTGCAGGAAATGCAGCGAGTCCGAGGACGACGAATTGAACTCGCTGTGCCGCACGCCGGTGCCGGCGCTCATCATCTGCACGTCCCCGGGACGGATGATCGAACCCGTGCCCATCGAGTCCTTGTGCTCGAGCGCGCCGTCGAGCACGTACGAGAAAATCTCCATGTCGCGGTGCGGGTGCGTGTCGAAGCCGCGACCTGCATGCACGCGGTCGTCATTGATCACCAGCAGGTCCGAAAAGCCTTCTTGTGCTGGATCGTGGTAGTGACCGAAAGAGAAGGTATGGCGCGACTTCAGCCAGCCGAAGTCTGCGATTCCCCGGTCGTTGGCGCTGCGAACTTCCAACATGCTTCATTCCTCATTTATTTAATGAATTCGATTGAATTCACAATGGACCTCGAAGAGAATTCCCAAGGCGAGGCCGAATCTTATTTTGTCCGATGAGGCCTTTTTGCGAAGCTTTTCGCCACTAACAATCGATTTTTTCGATCATTCAGCTGCAAGGACCCGCAGGTGCTCAAACTCAGCCTGGAAGCCATCGAGGTCGTGGACGCCATCGCGCGCCATGGCTCCTTCACCGCCGCCGCCACTCACCTGCACAAGGTGCCCTCCACCATCTCGTACGCCGTGGGCAAGCTGGAGGAGCAGCTCGGCATGCTGCTGTTCGAGCGCAACGGACCGCGCGTGTCTCTCACCGCCGCGGGCGAGGAGATGCTCAAGGAAGGGCGCTGGCTGCTCGACGCCGCGAGCGACCTGGAATCCCGCATGCGGCAGATCGCCACGGGCTTCGAGTCGGAGCTGCGGCTCGTGCACGATTCGCTGATCCCGACGCAGGCGCTCATTGACGACGTCCGAGCCTTCGAAGCGCTGCGTTGCGGGACGCGGCTGCGCATCGGCTGCGAGGCACTGACGGGAAGCTGGGAGGCGTTGCGCGAGGGGCGCGCCGATGTCGTCATCGCCGCGGGCGAAGGGCCGGCCGGCGGCGGCTACCAGGCGGTCACCGTGGGCAGTCTCGAGTTCGTGTTCTGCGTGGCGCCGACGCATCCGCTGACCCGGCTGGATCGCCCGCTTCAACGCGGCGACCTGCTGGGGCACAACGCCATCGTGGTCGGCGACAGCGCCCGCACGCTGTCGGACCGCACCATCGGCCTGCTCGCAGGCCAGCAACGCATCACGGTGCCGTCGATGGCGGCGAAGATCGCCTGCCAGGCGGCGGGCCTGGGGCACGGATTCCTGCCCAGAGCCTGCATCCAGGGCGAGCTGGCGCGCGGCACGCTGGTGGAACTTCCCACCGAGGAGCCTCGTCCGCCCGAAGCCTTCTGGCTGGCCTGGAAGACGGGCGCCGACGGCCGGGCCCTTCAATGGTGGGCGAAGCAGCTGAACAGGCCGCTCGTCCCTGCACTGCTGCCGCGCTCGGTCTGGATGCCGTGATCCAGCGGCGCCGTGCCCCGATCAGGTCCGGCTGCGACGCCAGCGGGCCGGCGATGTGCCCGTGCGCGCCACGAACACACGCGTCAAGTGGCTCTGATCGGCAAAGCCGCAGGCCGCGGCGATCTGCGCGATCGAGAGATCGGGTTCGCCGAGCAGGCGCTGCGCCGAATCCACGCGCTGGCTCACCAGCCAGGCGTGCGGCGCCTGGCCTGTGGTCTGCTTGAAAGCCTTGCTGAAATGACTGCGCGAAAGCGCACACTCGCGCGCAAGATCGGTCAGCGACACATCGCCGGCGAGGTGCTCCATCAGGAACGCCTTCGCGCGGCGCTCCTGCCAGGGTGCCAGCCCCCTTGAACGCAGGGGCGCGGCACGCCGCACGCCGCCGTAGACATGAATGACGTGGGCCTTCAATGCGAGGGCCACATGGTCGATGAACAGCGTGCTGGATTCCTCTGGGGACATCAACGCAGGCAGCATGGCCCTTGCCAGATTTGCAATCACCGGATCCACGGTACCGGCATCGCAACGCAGCATGTCGACGCGCGGCACCTCCATCTCCTCGGCGAACGAATCGATGGTCGCCCGGGGCATGTGAAACAGCATGGAGTGAAACGGGCTACAGACGTAGGCGGAGGCGCACTCCGACAGATCGGCGATGTGGAACGCTCCCTCTTGCTGCAAGCCCAACTGGAGGGAAGCACCGCCCCTGACAATGCGCCGACTGCCTCCCGAACTGATCTCGACGCTCAGCAGGAACGCGTCTTCGGCCGGCAATGGTGCCAGCACGAAGAGATGCGGGAGTTCATGGTGCATTCGCGCGACACCGAGCTCGGTGCCCCAGCGCGAGGTGGTAACGAGCGACGGGACGGCGTCGACACCGTACTGCCGCGCCAGGCGCTGGCCGAACCAGCAGTCGGAGCGATGATGAGTTGCCATGGTCTGGTGGAATGCGATGCGACGATGGTAACCAGGGGAGGTCGGCAGGACATGATCTGCAGACCTTCTCCTACAGCGGCTTCAACTTTTGCAGCAGGCAGGGTCTCGTTGGTGAGATAGGGAACGCCCGAGTTCCTCGCCCACTCCGGGACCACGGGCCTGCAACCGACGTTCAAGAAGATGCGCGGTGCGCCTAGCATAGAACCGCCGATGCGCCTCCGCTCGACCAATACCGTGCGGTGGCCAGCCTGCGCCAGGCGGACGGCCAGGGATGGACCGGCTTGGCCCGCGCCCACGACGATGGCGTCCCACTGCCTAGTCTGCGTCGTTCTCGCCCCCTACGCCTTGAAGAAGGCAAGCAGATCGGGATTGATCTGTTCGGGGTTCGTCGCGCACATCCCGTGCGGATAGCCGGGATAGACCTTCAATTGGGCATTCTTGACGATCTTGGCGCTCATCAAACCTGAATCGGCAATGGGCACGATCTGATCGTCATCGCCGTGCATGACCAGGGTCGGCACATCGATCTTCTTCAGGTCATCGGTGAAGTCGGTCTCCGAGAAAGCCTTGACGCCCTCGTAGTGGGCCTGGATGGAGCCCATCATGCCCTGCAGCCACCAGTGTTCACGGATGCCCTCCGAGATCTTCGCGCCTGGACGGTTGAAGCCGTAGAAAGGCAGCGTCAGGTCCTTGTAGAACTGCGGCCGGTTGGATGCGACCGCCGCGCGAATGCCGTCGAACACCTCGATCGGGAGACCGCCCGGATTGCCCTGCGTCTTCACCATCAGCGGCGGCACGGCGCTGACCAGCACGGCTTTCGCCACCCGCTGGCTGCCGTGGCGGCCGATGTACCGAGCGACCTCTCCGCCGCCGGTCGAGTGGCCGACGTGAATGGCGTGCTGCAGGTTCAATGCCTCGGTCAGCGCCGCAAGGTCGTCGGCGTAGTGGTCCATGTCATGGCCGGTGGCCGTCTGGCTGGAGCGGCCGTGGCCGCGGCGATCATGCGCGATGACACGGTAGCCATGCTGCAGGAAGTACAGCATCTGACCGTCCCAATCGTCGGCGCTGAGCGGCCAACCGTGCGAGAAGACGATCGGCTGGCCCTTGCCCCAGTCCTTGTAATAGATCTGCGTGCCGTCTTTGGTGGTGATGAAGCTCATGGCCTGGTTTCCTTTCGGTCCTGCTGGTGGTTGATGAATCGCGATGTCCATCGTGCAGCGTGCAAAGCTCGACGTATTGACGATTTGTCATGCGGTTTGCAGATTCGGCAGCGACCGCACGCTGCTTCTGCGTCGCTCAATGAGCACCAGGGGCCCGGCGAACCGGAATCCGCGCAGTGAGCCCGGCCGCGCACTCTGCAAATCAGCGAGAGGTCCGGGCCAGCTACGATCGGGCCCATGGCGATCTCCGCGTTCGCAGTCGAGGTTCCCGCAGCCGAGCCGCTCGTCGCCGATCTGCGCGCGCAGTTCGATGCCACTGCGAAGCTGGGCGTTCCGGCACACATCACGCCGGCCGTGCTCGGCCGGGCGCAGCGGTCGCGTCCCGGCCTTCTACTTTTCGCTGGACGCGGTCGCGCGCTTTCCCGCGACTGCGTACCTGGTGCCGGAACCGGCCGGCCCCTTCGTCGCCCTGACCGAGGCGCTGGTGCACGCCTTCCCGGACTTCCTGCCCTATGGGGGCGCCCATGAGGGTGGCGTCGTTCCGCACCTGACGGTCGCCCACGGCAATGTCGCCCAGGCCAATGCGGCAACAGCCGAACTGCAGCGTCGCCTGAGCGCCCTCGATGTCCCGGTCGAAGTCGTGTGCGACGCGGTCGTGCTGCTGGAGAACTCGACCGGACGCTGGACGGAGATGCACGTCTTTCACTTGCGGCAGTAGGTACCCACGCGATCGGCCATGACGGAAACCTCCTGACCAGGGCCTGGACAGGCCCTAGCTTGCGCCGTCTTCGACCGTGTCGGGCGGTTCGCGTCTCGGCAGCGTGACCGTGAATTCTGCCCCGCCGTCCGATGCGTTGGCCGCCGCGATCTCGCCGCCGTGCGCGCTCACCACCGCCTTGCAGATCGCCAGCCCGAGCCCGACGCCCGGCGTGGCGGACTCGGCCTGGCCGCGGGTGAATTTGTCGAACAGCTGCTGCTCGTGGCCCCGCATGGCGTTCGGCAGGCCGGGGCCGTGGTCGCGCACCGTGAGCACCAGGCTCCTCGGCGTGACGCGCGCGCCGACCACGATCGGCGCCGCCCCGTACTTGGCGGCGTTCTCGAGCAGGTT
>NZ_JBFUFO010000044.1:0-44509 GCF_056403395.1 Variovorax sp. P2_H12
GCGGCGCAACGAGGTTGAGCGACTGTTCCGACGCCTCAAGGGCTTCCGGCGCATCTTCTCTCGCTTCGAGAAACTCGATGTGATGTTCCTCGGCTTCATCAGCTTCGCGCTGATCGCCGATGGGCTTCGTTTGTGTTAACAGGCCCTAGTTCGCAGTTCGTGCTAAGCGCAGCGGTTGCACCGCAGCATCTCCGCGGGCCTCGGCGCCGCGCGCACGCGCTGACGTATCTCCTCAGCTGGCGAGGGCGGGGTCGGCAGGACGAGGCGCAGCCACTTCGGGCCAGCCATCAGGCCACCGCGCCCGTTCAGTAGCTCGTTTCGCCCTTCGACTTGATTTCGCCAGCCTTGCTGGCCGCAGCGGCTTCCGATTTGCGGGTCTTGCGCGCCGCCGAACGATCGGTGCTCGACACCTTTGGCGCGGTCACGCGCGGCGGCTCGGCTTCGCCCATTTGCGGCCCCCGGGCGGCTTCTGCCCCGGCGGCCTTGCGAGGCGCGCGCGCGGCGGCGCGTTCGTCGGCCGAGGCCTTCGGCTTCGCTTCCGGGATCGGGGTACCTTCGCCCATCTGCGGGCCTTGCGACGCTTTCGCGCCTTCCTTCTTCCGCTCGGCGCGTGCGGCCGCCTTGTCGTCGGCGCCCACGGCCTGCGCCTGTGCGCTCAGGGCCAGCATTTGGCCGATGGCCATCGCAACTGTCAAAACAAGCATCTTCATTTCATCACTCCTCGGGGATCGCTGCCTCAACATGGCCTGCCTTCGGCTCTGGCGGATCCTCTGCACCAAGCATGCGCTTTTTTAGTACCCGCTGTTGATGTGCTCCAGCAGCTTACGTCGCGTCATGGGATTGGCGCGTCGGAGCGGGGCATATGTCGCCAGCGGGCCGACTGCCCGAGGCTATTTGCCGCTGCGCCTTTCCGTCAGGGTGAAGCCGAAGTGGCGCTTGTGCCATCGCGAGAAGGCGCTGAGTGCCGAGAACCCGAGCAGATCCGCGACATCGGTAGGGCGGCCCTTGTTGCCTTCGAGGTAGCTTTCGGCAAGGTCGGCTCGCACGTCATCCACGAGCGACGAAAACGTTTCTCCGCTGCGCGCAAGATGGCGGTGCACCGTCCGGCGGTCGACACCAAGATGCTGCGCCACCTTGTCGACGCTGCAGCGGCCCAGCGGCAGCAAATCGCGCACCAGCCAGCGGACCTTGTCCGCGAGCGTCATGTCCGGCCGCGAGATCATTGCATCCAGATATTGGCGTGCATAGCGCGCCATGACCGGATCTGCGGACGGAAGCTGCCCGGCCAGGTCCTCCGCCCCGCAGGCAATGCCGTTGAACTCGGCGTCGAAGTCGACGATGCGCCCGAACATGGCGACATGCCGGGTCAGGCTCGCAGGCGCGGAGTGCGTGAAGAGAACACGCCGCGGCATCCACGACGGACCCAGCAACTCTTGCAAGATGCGAAACAGATAGCCCACGAAGAGTTCGATCGCCTGCCGCAGAGGCATCCGCGCCCCCCGCACGATGTCCACTCGAAGGATCACGAGCTTGCCCGCATCCTCGATGCGGATGGAGAGCAGTTCGCTGTGCAACTGCAAATAGCGGCCGAGCGTTTCGAGGGCGCGCCGTGCCGTGGTTTCTTCTCGCACCACCAGGCTGAACGGACCCAGGTTCGACAGGCGCCGGGCCGTGGAAAGCCGCAACCCGAAGTCTTCGACCCCGCTTTCCGCGGCTGAGGTTTCGAGCAGCCTTGCCACCGCTGCCGCATCGATGCGCGCGTCCGGATCCGAAAGACACGAAGGATCCAGGCCGCACTTGCGCATGAGGCGGTTGGGATCGAGGCCGACCGAGCGCGCCAGTTCGGTGTACCCGCTCAGGGTCGCGCTGCGAATGGTGGAGTGCATTTCTCCGGGGCCGTGAGGGACTGTTTTGGATGTCCCGAATGGTCATCCAAATGTCCCCTCGGGTCAATCGCCTGGCATCCGGAAAAACCATACTCAACACCGTCACTCAACGATTCCCTACGGAGACAACCATGCAATTCCTCGACGACTCACTCCTCCCCGAAAACCAGCAACCCCTCGTCATCCAGGTCGCGCCTTACGGCCCGGAGTGGATTCCCGCCGACTCCAGCGACATCCCGGTGTCGATGGACGAGCAGGTTCAAAAGGCGGTCGACTGCTACAACGCGGGCGCCACGCTCCTGCACGTCCATGTCCGCGAGGCCGACGGCAAGGGCTCCAAGCGCCTTTCGATGTTCAACGAGCTGCTCGCCCGCCTGCGCGATGCAGTTCCTGACATGATCCTGCAGGTTGGCGGCTCGATTTCGTTTGCGCCCGAGACCGACAGCGAGGCGGCCCAATGGCTGAGCGACGACACGCGCCACATGCTCGCGGAGCTCACGCCCAAGCCCGACCAGGTGACGATCGCGATCAACACCAACCAGATGAACATCTGCGAGCTGTTGACCGCGGACGATGTGGCGAACACGTCCCTTGCGAACCCGGCCTATCAGCAGGCCTACCGCGAGATGACCATTCCCTCGGGACCCGGCTTCGTCGAGGAACACCTGCGCCGGCTGCAGGCCAACGGCATCCAGCCGCTCTTCATGCTCGGCGACGTGGGGCAGCTCGAGTCGGTCGAGCGACTGATCCGGCGCGGCATCTACACCGGCCCCCTGACCATGAACTGGGCGGCGATCGGCGGCGGCATGGACGGTCCGAACCCCTACAACATGATGGAGTTCATCCGCCGAGTCCCTGATGGCGCAGTCCTGACCATCGAAAGCATCATGCGCAGCGTGCTGCCCTTGAATGCAATGGCGATCGCCATGGGCCTGCACGTGCGCGTGGGTATCGAAGACAACCTCTGGGGCCGCAAGGGTGAACGCATGACCTCCGTGCAGCAGGTCGAGCAGATGGTGCGGCTTTCGCGCGAAATGCATCGCGAAGTGGCTACCGGCGGGCAGGCCAAGGAGATCTACAAGATCGGCGAGCAATACAAGACCGTCGACGAAACCCTGGCGAAGATCGGCTACGCGCCGAACCGTCAGTCCGGCGAACGGGGCGCCCCGCTTCGCCGCGTGGCCTGAGACAGGGAGCACGTCATGGTGAAATCCACAAGACCTCTCGAAGGGCGCGTCGCGCTCGTCACGGGCGCAGGCCCGGGCCTCGGCCGCGCCTTGGCGCGCTCCCTGGCCGAAGCCGGCGCCAATCTCGTCGTCTGCGACATCAATGAAGCAAGTCTGGAGCAGGCGCGCGCCGCGGTCGAGGAGGCCGGCTCGGAATGCCTGACCGTGCGTTGCGATGTCTCGGACAGCGCCGCGGTACAGCGCATGTTCGCCCAGGCGGCCGAACGCTTCGGCACCGTGCACATCCTGGTGAACAACGCGGCGCTGACGCCTAACCGGCAGGCCGACGATGCGCGGCGCAATCGCCACTACACATACCTCACGACGCCCCTGCCGAGGCAGTCACTGGAGTTCACCAGCAACATCACCGATGAGGAATGGCACCGCTGGTGGGGCGTCAACGTGCACGGCACCTTCTACTGCACGCGCGAAGCGCTCAAGCTGATGGAGCCGCAGAAGTACGGACGCATCATCAACGTCGCATCGCTGTCCGGCATGTCGGGCCTGTCCGCCCACAGCCCCCATTACAGCGCGACGAAGGGGGCGGTGATTGCCTTTTCCAAGTCAGTCGCCGCGGAGGTCGCCGGCAGCAACATCTACGTGAATGTGATGGCACCGGGCCTTGTCCACACGCAGGAGGTCGAAGCGGTCCTGCAGAAGATGGGCGAGGAAGGCCGCAATCGCTTCTTGCAGCTCGTGCCCTCCGGACGGATGGGCACCCCCGAAGAGTACGCCGCCACGGTCGTTCACCTGGCGGGCGAGCATTACCTGGCCGGGCAGGTCATTTCGCCGAACGGCGGCATGTTGATCTGAGCAACCAACAAAACATGGAGACAGACATGGAACACGTGAAAGTAATGAAGGGCATTGCCCGCTCCAAGGGGCGGGCCAGCGGTGAGGCTCTCGTCAGTGAAATGCGATTCGGGTGGGGCTACAACACGGTCACCAACGACGGCGGAATCATCGGTGCGTACGAGAACCCGCTGAACGGCCAGTGCGTGAAGGGCAGGATCATGGTGTACCCGACCGTGTCCGGCACGACGCTCGGCTCGGTGGGCCTGTACTACAAGTGCCAGGTGTCCAAGGTCGGCCCGACCGGCATCGTCTGTCGCAACGTGCACGACATCGACATCGCCGGCGCCATCGCCGGCGAGATCCCCGCGGTGGACTGCCTCGACGGCGACCCCCTCCAGGAGATCCGCACAGGTGACTGGGTGGAGATCCGCGCCGACGAAGTCGGCAAGGAAGCCACCGTCACGATCACGCGCAAAGCATCGGCCTGATGCCTTGTCCAACCCCCGTTTGAAATGCACGAGGAATATATGAAGCTCGATCGAAACCAGCAGGAAATGCTGGATGGAAAGTTTGGCGAGGCACGGCGCTTCGCGCTGGAAAAGCTGGTGGACTTCGGCAAGGCTGTCGGCGCCGAGGAGATGGTGCCGCTGTCCTTCGTCCTCAACGTCTGTCCGATAGAGATGAAGGACCGGTCTCATCCCGACCTCTCGACCTTCGACATGGGTCACAGCCCGCTGTACGACAAATTCATCGAGATCAAGGATGCCCGCGTCGCCGACGAGAGCAAGACGATCTGCCTGAACGACCCGTATCTCGTCCAGATCGACAAGTACGAGGAACCCGGCTACCCGTGGAATTTCTCGTGGGGCGACGGCAGCTACAAGCTTCCCAAGGACATCTATGACGGCTATGTGCGCGGCCATGATGCGCTGAAGGAGCACGGCTGGATCATGTCGCAGTCGTGCAATTCGCACCTCACCACCCGCACGCCGAGGTACGGCGAGTTCTGCGCCTCCTCCGAGTCCAGCGTCGCCGCCTATCTGAACACCTTCGTCGGTGCGCGCAGCAACCGCGAGAGCACGGTCAACACCGTGTATGCCGGCTATACCGGCTACCTGCCCAAATACGGCATGCTGCTCGATGAAAACCGGCTCGCGAAGGTGATCGTCGAGCTCACCGACGAGGTCAAGGAGAAGATGACCGACCCGGCGGACTGGGCGGCCCTGGGCGCCGTCATTGCCGAAAAGGGTGGCAACCGCATCCCGGCTGTCGTCAACATGCCGCCGCTGCTGAGCCCGACGGCCGGCAAGTGCCTGTCGGGTTGCGTCTCCGCGGGAATGAACGACCCGATGCTGCACATCATCGGCTCAGCCCTGCCCGAGTCGCGGACGCTGGAAGCCGCGTTCGGCGGCAAGGTCCCGGCGAACGTCGAGAGGCACATCGTGACGCTGGACGACGTGCGGGAGTACTACCGCAAACTCGACTCGGCCAAGAGCGACAAGGTGGACATCGTCGTTTTCGGCTGCCCGCACCTGACGTACCACGAGATTCGCCAGATCGCCGGCCTGATCAAGGGCCGCAAGGTGAGCTCGAACGTGCACATGTGGGTGCAGACCGACACTCCGTCCTACCACATGGCCAGAGACAACGGCGAGGCCAAGATCATCGAGGACGCCGGCGGAAAGATCTATCACTCCACGTGCATGGGCATGAACCCGGTGCGCACCTGGAGTCACGACCTCAACATCGCGACGAACAGCTTCAAGTACGTCAAGCTCGGCGGCGGCTTCGGACAGGGCTGGCACTTCGGTGCGGTTCCCGATCTCATCGACGCGGCCGTGACCGGCCGGTTCGTGTCCACCCGCTGGTAAGAGGAGCCACCATGAACGCAAACATGATGCAGCAGCCGCTGCTGATCTCGACGCTCCTCAATCATGCGGAGCGTCACCACGGCGAACAGGAAATCGTCTCGCGCCGCGTCGAAGGCGACCTGCATCGCCAGACCTACGGCGACCTCGCCCAGCGAGCGCGCCGCATGGCCAACGCGCTGGCCGCGAACGGCATCCGCTTCGGCGATCGCGTCGCAACGCTCGCATGGAACGGCTACCGCCACATGGAGCTGTACTACGCGGTGTCGGGTTCCGGCGCCGTGCTGCACACGCTCAATCCTCGGTTGCATCCGGACCAGGTCGTGTGGATCGCCGACCATGCCGAAGACCAGGTGCTGTTCTTCGACCTGACCTTCCTGCCTCTGGTCGAGGCGATCGCCTCGCGCGTGAAAACCATCAAGACATTCGTTGCCATGACCAGCCGGGACTTCATGCCGGTGGCGTCGATGATCCCGAACCTGTTGTGCTATGAGGACCTGATCGACGCGCATTCCCCGGAATTCAAGTGGCCGGTGTTCGACGAAAACACGGCCTCGTCGCTGTGCTACACGTCGGGCACCACCGGCAACCCCAAGGGCGCGCTGTACAGCCACCGATCCACGGTGTTGCACACCTACGCCAGTGCATTGCCGGATTCGCTCGACTGCTCTTCGCGCGACACGATCCTGCCGGTCGTTCCGATGTTCCACGTCAACGCCTGGGGCCTGCCCTATGTGGCGTGCATGGTCGGCGCCAAGCTCGTGTTCCCCGGCCCATGGATGGATGGCAAGTCGCTGCACGAGCTGTTCGAGACCGAAGGCGTGACCATGTCGGCAGGCGTGCCGACCGTGTGGCAGGGCTTGCTGACGCATGTCGAAGCCAACAACCTGAAGTTCAGCACCATGAAGCGCACCGTGATCGGCGGCTCGACCTGCCCGCCGGCCATGATGGATGCCTTCGAGGACAAGTACGGCGTCCAGGTGATCCATGCCTGGGGCATGACCGAGCTGAGCCCGATGGGTGCGCTGGGAAAACTCAAGGGCAAGCATGCGGGCCTTGACGCGGCGCAGCGCCGGGCGCTGCAGGCGAAGCAGGGGCGCTCTCTGTACGGCATCGACATGAAGATCGTGGACGAGCACGGCGGCGAACTCCCGCGCGATGGCCAGACTTCGGGCGAACTCATGGTGCGCGGTCCCTGGGTCATTGCCGCCTACTTCAAGGGCGAAGGCGGTGATCCCCTGGTCGAGGGGTGGTTCCCGACGGGCGACGTCGCGACGATCGATGCCGACGGGTTCATGCAGATCACCGACCGCAGCAAGGACGTCATCAAGTCCGGCGGCGAGTGGATCGGATCGATCGACCTCGAAAACATTGCGATGGCCCACCCGGCAGTGGCGATGGCCGCGTGCATCGGCGTCAAGCACCCGAAGTGGGACGAGCGCCCGCTGCTGGTGGTGGCGAGGAAGCCGGGCGCCGAGGTGACGCGCGACGAACTTCTCGCCTTCTTCGACGGCAGGATCGCCAAGTGGTGGACGCCGGACGACGTGGCATTCGTCGACAGCATTCCGCTGGGCGCCACCGGGAAGATGCTGAAGAACCGGCTGCGCGAGAGCTTCCGCGACTACCTGCTGCCGACAGCCTGAGTTCGGAAGGTCCACACCACGCTCTCGGGCGCCGCATATCTATAACGAAGGAGACAAAGTGAATATCCCAACTACCAGCTCAAAGCCGAATGACGGCTACCTGTTCGGGCCGCGCCAGGCGTGGTTCGCCTTTGCGATGACCATCGGCCTGATGCTCTTCGACTACATCGATCGCCAGGTCATCGTCTCGCTGTTCCCGTACATGAAGGCGGATTGGGGCCTCTCGGACAAGCAACTCGGCGCCCTGGTTTCGGCCCTCTCGATCGTCCTCGCCGCCTGCGCGCTTCCAGTGTCGCTCGTTGCCGACCGCGTGAGCCGCGTCAAGAGCATCGTGACGATGGCCACGGTGTGGAGCATCGCTTCGATCTCTTGCATGTTCACGCGCAACTACAGCGCCCTGTTGGCGGCGCGCGCCGTGGTCGGCGTCGGAGAGGCCGGCTACGGTGCGGTGGGCGCCGCACTGATTGCGACCCACTTCCCCGACCGGATGCGCAGCGCGCTGATGGGCAGCTTCATGGCGGCCGCGTCCGTGGGCTCCGTGCTGGGCGTCGCGCTCGGTGGCGTCATCGCGGCGCGCTGGGGTTGGCAGGCGGCGTTCGGCGTGGTCGGCATTCCTGGCCTCCTGCTGAGTCTGGCCTACATCAAGGTGCGCGACTACCACACGGTCGACGTCGGCACGCATGCCCAGGGAGCCACGCGCTCGGCTGTCGGCGTGTTCCGCGCGGCCTTCGAGGCACTGAAGCGGTCGCCGACGCTGCTGTGGGTCGGCATCGGGAGCGCTGTGCAACTCATCGTGTTGTCGTCGATGTGGGCCTGGTTGCCGAGTTTCCTGAATCGTGTGCATGGGATCGCACCTGCACAGGCAGGAGTGCACGCCGCGCTTGTCGTGCTGTGCGGTGCGCTGGGCAGCGTGGTCTGGGGCGTTGTGTGTGACATGGCCGGAAGGCGATACCCGCGCGGCCGGGTGTTTTCGATGGGCGTGTTGTGCCTGATCTCGACAGCCATCCTTGGCGCCGCGTTCGCGCTGCCGTTGCTGGGCGTGCCGCTCTCCAACCAGGTGCAGTTCGCGTTGTTTGCCCTTGGCGGCTTCTTTGCCACCTGTACCGCCGGTCCTTCTGCTGCCATTGTCATGAACGTCGTTCACCCCGGCTTTCGCGCCACTGGCGCTTCGATCCTCGGGTTGCTCCAGAACCTGTTCGGCATGGCCATGGGACCGCTCATTGGGGGCGTACTGTCCGACGCCTTCGGGCTGCAGACGGCATTGGCCGTGACACCGGTGTTCGGGATCGCTGCCGCCTGGCTGCTGGTGATCGGTTCCCGTACCTACGAGCGCGATGTCGAGCGGGCCGCAAGCCCGCTTGTCGATGACACAAGTCTGCCTGAACCACAACTTGCAGCTTGACGCGGTCCAGCACGTTGTCGGCGGGCGCTTCGCGCACCACGGTCCGCGGCAGCCTTCGGCGTCTAGGCGAAACCGTCCCACTGAGCAGCCCACCCAAGCACACAAGAGAAACAGAATCAATGGAGCGCCATGGACGGCCAGGACCTGCTTAAGACCTTTCGCGAAGTCGCCCTGCGCGGCAGCTTCTCCCGTGCCGCCCACTCGCTCGGGATGTCCAAGGCCAACGCCAGCAAGTACGTGGCGCTGCTTGAAACCCGCTTCGGCGTACGGCTGCTCAATCGCTCGACGCGCTCAGTCAGCCTGACCGACGCGGGCCACCTGCTGCTCGAGCGCAGCAAGCCGCTGCTCGAGATGATCGAGCTGACCCAGTCGGAACTGCAGGGACATGCGGGACACCCGCGAGGCCGGCTGCGGGTCACGGCGCCGCACGGGCTCGGCCAGAGCAGCTTTGCGGGATGGATCGGCGAATTCATGGTCATCTATCCGGACGTGCACGTGAGCCTGCACGTAAGCAATCGCGTGATCGACCTGGTCGAGGAAGGGGTGGACATCGCCCTGCGACTGGACCGCATCCCAGACGAGAACCTGATCGTGCGGCGCCTGCGATTGATGGACCTCACCCTGTGCGCGACGCCCGACTACTGGGTCCGCCGCGGCATGCCGAAGCAGCCCGACGACCTGCGCCGGCACGACGTCCTGAGTTCATGCCACGCGACCTCTGGCTGTACGCCGCCTATTCGCAGCGCCGTCACAACAGTGCCGCGCTGCGGGCGCTGCTGGACTTTCTCGAAGCGCGCGTGCGAGACCCCGAGATTCCGCCGCTGACCACGGCGGCGCTGCGGGGTGTCCGCAGGCGGAAGAGGGCGGCGGCGCACCGGCGCGAGAGCGGGGCGGCTTCGGTGGGGGGGGAACCGTGCGTGCAAGGAAACCTCCGGGACCGGGCTCGATCTCTGGCGGCGGAAATGCTTCTCCGTGGCGGCTCAACCCTGCGTCCGCTTGGTGCGTATCCATGCTTCTACGTTCGCCGAAGGGGTATTTATCTTGTCGCGCGCCCGGATCACACTACGTGTCGGCGGGCGCAAAGCGCCCAACTCCCACCCACCAGCTTTAGAGGCCAGCCATGAACGACACGAGGCTCCGGTTTGGGCACGGACGGCGTTCGCTCGCCTTTGCGGTGTTGCCTGTTGCGGCCGCGCTGATCTGCATGGTCGCCCCAACCGCGCGCGCCGAGGGCCTGTTGACGCCGTTCTCGACCGCTCCGGGTCCGCAGGCGCCCGCGCCGTGGCGCTTCGCGACCTTGCCCAACAAGGCGCCGACGAAGTTCGAGATCACGCAGCTCGATGGCCAGAAGGTGCTGAAGGTCGATGCCGACCAGTCCTACGGCAACCTGGTCCATCCCACGCGGGTTCAGCTCAATGACGAGGCCACGCTGGCCTGGCGCTGGAAGGTCGAGCAATTCGTGACCGGCGCCGATCTGCACACCAAGAGCGGCGACGACGGCGCGGCCAAGCTCTGTGTCTACTTCGACTTCCCGGCCAACCGACTGTCGTTGGGCGAGCGCACCAAGCTCGCAGTGGGGAGCACCACGACCGGCGAATCGGTGCCCACCCAAACCCTTTGCTACGTCTGGGACGCCAAGGAAAGCAAGGACAGCGAATTCGACAACGCCTTCACCAAGCGCATACGCATGGACGTCATTGAATCAGGCGCGACTGACAAGGCCGGCGGCTGGCTGACCGAGCGCCGCAACCTGCTGCCCGATTACAAGCGAGCCTTCGGCGCTGAGGCCGGGGATACATTGCCGGACGTGGTGGGGGTCGCGATCCAAGCCGACGCGGACAACACGAAGTCTCGCGGGATCTCCTATTTTTCCGACATCGACCTGCGCGGCGCACCCGCTGTAAAACCCGCGCAATAGCGGCCCTTCATCGATCGAAATCATCGCCATATTCCCGATGGGCAGGGTCATTGCATCGGCAAAGATCGGGCCCGGGCTGGTTTTCGGTGGCGGAAATGCTTCCGGCCACGACCCTGTCCAGGTCCTGGCCGACTGTAGCCTGTTGCGGTCATTGGAGCTTCGGTGGCCCGGAGCGGACATTCACGTTCTATCGCCGCAGAATATTTTCCATCGCCGTTCCTTTTGCGAGTTCATCAATCAGCTTGTCTAGATGGCGTATCTTTTGCATGAGCGGTTCTTCGCCAACGTGAAGATGACCGGCGGCCCTTGTGGCAGGTCATGGCCTGCCGCAAGCGCGACCGTGTCGATTGACATGCTTTCGCCTTGGATTTCCGTCGCCCAACTCCGCCGCGAACTGTGGAGTGTCCGCTAGTGGCACAGAATTCTGCCTTCGCCTACCGTGCTGCCACGACGCAATGTGATTGCTCGTAGTCCCACGCACCTCTACGGTCCAAGCACCTGTCTATCGACACCTCGCGTGCAAGCCAGATGCCGGCAGCCGCCAAGGCAGCTGCAACAAGCAACAAAGCTACTCAAAGAACTCATCCCGCAAATTGTTCAGCTTGATCAATTCGTCCGCCTTTGCGGATGCCTGCAGTTCCTGCAACGAAGAAGAGGGCACCGTGCTCATGGCACCCTCGCGCGGCCGGGCTGGCTCCGCGGCGACACTCCCTTCCTGCGCGCTCCGGCGCTGGATCCGAAGCTGGTCTTGTGCCACCGGGAGAAGGAGCTCAGGTTGGCGAAACCCAGCAGCTGGGTGATATCGGTCAGGCTGCGCTGCGGGTCGCCAACGTAGCGCGATGCCAGCTCGCGCCGCAAGGACTGCACCAAGTCACTGAACACCTGGCCTTCGCTCGCCAGTTGGCGGTGCAGCGTGCGGCGCGTGGTCCCGATCAAACGAGCGACCTGGTCCACGGTGCAGCGCCCGCGCGGCATCAGCACCAGCACCATTTGCTGAACTTCCTGCGTCAGCGTCATCGAGGTCTGGCTGATGTCCCGGATCTTCTGCCGGATGTAACTGGCCACGACAGGGTCGGCCGACGCGATGGGCATGTCCAGGTCCTTGCTGGTGCAGACGATGCCGTTGAAGTCGCAACCGAATTCGGGCATCTGCCCCAGCACGCGACGGTGCACAGAAGCATCGGCCGGCGCTGGGTGCATGAAGCAGATGCGAAGCGCCTTCCATTCGGACCCGATAAAAAAGCGCATGGTCTTCAAAACGACCGCTACAAGCAGTTCGCTGCCCTGGCGACACGGGCCTGAGCCATCCAGCAGTAGCTCCTCGTAGATGGTGGCGAAGCCCTCGGACTCATCGATGCGCTGCAGCAGCGCCGCGTTCTGGATACGGCCATAGCCATGCAAGGACTGCAGGGCGCAGCGCAAGGTCGGCTCCTCGCGCAGCAGCATGCCCAGCAATCCCAGGTTGGACATGCGCCGCCCTTCCGCCATTAGCAAGCCGAAGGCTTCCTGTTGCGACAGGTCGGCCGACTGTTCCAGCAGACGGCGCAATGCCTGCACCGGAATCTTCAGGTCGGGGGTGTTGAGGCAACTGGGTGGCAGGCCGGCTTCCTGCAGCATCCGCCACGGATCCAGGCCCGCATGGCGGGCGACATCCTCGTAGTGGGTCAGGGACGCAGCCCGAACCAGGGTGGTCATAGGTGCTTACCCTTTATGTCCCGTATAGATAAATACATGTCCCCGAATGCTAAGCAAGTAATGAGCTCAAGTCCAACAATCTGATCGATGGTCGCGGCACCGCAGCTTGAGCCCGAAAGGGGCATCCTGGAGATGAAATGGGCTCCCGCCAGACCACCTGACTTCCCTCGTCCACGCATTCCGGAGACTTTCATGAACTTTCTCGACGACTCCCTGCTGCCCGAAAACCAGCAACCCCTGGTGATCCAGGTGGCGCCCTATGGGCCCGAATTCCTGCCTGGTGATTCGAATGACATCCCGGTCACGATGGCCGAACAGGTGCAAAAGGCGGTGGACTGCTGGAACGCCGGCGCCACCGTGCTGCACGTGCATTGCCGCGAGGCCGACGGCAAGGGCAGCAAGCGCCTGTCGATGTTCAACGAACTGCTGGCCCGCTTGCGCGACGCGGTGCCGGAGATGATTCTGCAGGTCGGCGGCTCGATCTCCTTCGCGCCCGAAGGCGACGGTGCCGACGCCAAGTGGCTGAGCGACGACACGCGCCACATGCTGGCCGAACTGGACCCGGCGCCCGACCAGGTGACGGTCGCCATCAACACCAACCAGATGAACATCTTCGAGCTGATGAGTGCCGACGACGTTGCGGGCACCTCGTTGGCCCAGGCGGCGTACCAGTCGGCCTATTCCGAGATGACAATTCCGTCCGGCCCGGCTTTCGTCGAGGAGCACCTGAGGCGCCTGCAGGCCAAGGGCATACAGCCGCACTTCATGCTCGGCGATGCAGGCCAGCTCGAGAGCGTCGAACGCCTGATTCGCCGCGGCATCTACACCGGTCCGCTGGTGCTGAACCACGTGATGATCGGTGGCGGCATGGACGGCCCGAATCCCTTCAACATGATGGAATTCGTCCGTCGCGTGCCGCCCGGTGCGGTGCTGACCATCGAGGGCATCATGCGCAACGTGCTGCCGCTCAACACCATGGCCATCGCGCTGGGCCTGCATGTGCGGGTCGGCATCGAGGACAACCTGTGGGGCCGCAAGGGCGAGCGCCTGACCAGCGTGCAGCAAATCGAGCAGGTCCAGCGCATTGCCCGCGAACTGTACCGGGAAGTGGCCACCGGCAAACAAGCCCGGCAGATCTACCAGATCGGCACCCAGTACCAGTCTGCCGACGAGACGCTGGCCCATCTCGGCTACGACCCCACCCGTCGCACCGGCGAGCGCGGCATGCCGCTGCGTCGGGTCGCCTGAGCCAGCCACGCCCCCCGCCATCCCGTCGTTCAGGAGATCACCCATGAACCCCAAGCACATCACCACCCGTCGCCGTGTCGCGGTTATCCTCGGCGCCGCGCTCGGCCTGGCGTTGACGCCAGTCGCCGCGATGGCACAGGCCGCCTGGCCCACCAAGGTCGTGCGCATCGTCGTTGGCGCCCCCGCCGGAGGCACTTCCGACATCCTTGCGCGCGTGCTTGCCGAAGGCATGCAAAAGGAATGGGGGCAGCCAGTGATCGTCGATGCCAAGCCCGGCGGCGCCGGTTCGATCGGCGTCAACGACATGGTTCATTCGCCAGCCGATGGCCACACGCTGTACCTGGGCGCGATCGCGACCGCCACCGAGATCCCGCTCGTGGTCAAGGTGCGCTACGACCCGTTCAAGGATATCAAGCCGCTGGTCGACCTGGGCGGCGGTGGCCTCGTGTTTGTCGGCAACCCGTCGCTGCCGGCCAAAAACCTCGCCCAGGTCATTGCCTATGTGAAAGCCAACCCTGGCAAGGTCAGCTACGCGTCGTACAGCACCGGCACGGTCTCGCAGACGATGGGCCTGGAGTTGAACAGGGCCGCGGGCATCGACATGACCCATGTGCCTTACAAGGGCTCGCCGCCAGCACTGCAGGATGTGATGGGTGGCCACGTGGCGCTGATGTTCGACGCCCCGCCAACCTCGATGCCCTTGATCAAGGCCGGCAAGCTGAAGGCTTTTGCAGTCAGCGGCCCGAAGCGGAACCCGGCACTGCCCGACGTGCCCACCTTCGCCGAGCAGGGTTTCCCGATGATCGATGCCACCGGGATCATGCTGCTGTGGGCGCGGCCCGAGGTGCCCGCCGAGGTGCAGACCAAGGTGCGCAACACGGTACTCAAGCTGATGGCGCAACCCGCCTACAAGACGCGGTTGCTCGAAATCGGCTTCGACCAGGGCAGCGGCGCGACACCGGAAGCCCTGGCCAAGGACTTGCGCTCGGCCTACGAAAAGCAGGAAACCATGCTGCGCGCGCTGGGCATCAAGCCGGAAGATCTGGGCGGCTGAAGCGTCGGCCGCGGGGCGCGCCCGCGATGGATCTGCACGCCGGCGCGCACTTCGCAAAACACCTTGTGACTGCCCATGGACAGTCAACCCGTGGCAAGAGCATTCGTCGCACTTGCCGGGGATACCCGTGGCGCTAACGCTTATGAAAAACGGAAAGAAACACGACATGAAAACCACGAATTCATCCCGCGCTGGCCGCCTGGCTGGCAAGGTGGCGCTGGTCACCGGCGCCGGCCCAGGACTGGGCGGTGCGATCGCGCTCGCCATGGCCGAAGAGGGCGCGAAGCTGGTGCTGTGCGACATCAACGCTGCGGCCCTGGACATCACCCGCACGCGGCTGACGCAGCGCGATACCGAGTCGCTGGCGCTGCAGTGCGACGTCTCTGACAGCACTGCGGTGGACGCGATGTTCGAGCAGGCCGAGGCGCACTTCGGCAAGGTCGATATCCTGGTGAACAACGCGGCACTGGTGCCCAGCACCCCGGTCGAGCACGAGCGTCGCAACAAGCACTACGCCTATGCGACGACACCGATCGCGCGGGATACCTTGGGCATCGTCTCGTCACTCTCGGACGACGACTGGTTGAAGTGGTGGAACGTCAACATGCACGGCGTTTTCTACTGCACGCGCGCCGCGCTGCGGCTGATGGAGCCCAAGCGCTCCGGCAAGATCATCAACATCGCCTCGATCGCCGGCCTCGGCGTGGGCAGCATGCATAGCCCCGGCTATTCGGCTGCGAAAGCCGGCGTGATCAGCCTGACCAAGACGACCGCCTACGACGTTGCCGGGGCCAATATCTTCGTCAACGCCATCGCTTGCGGCGGCGTGATGACGCCGCCATTCGAGGCCTACCTCGCCACGGCCACCGAGCAGCAGAAGAACAGCCTTTTTCAGATGATTCCGATGGGCCGCCTCGGCACGCCTCAAGAGTATGCGTCGCTCGCGGTGTACCTGGCCTCTGACGAGCACTTCCTGGTCGGCCAGGTGATCAGCCCCAACGGTGGCTACGTGATCTGATGAAGGCGCTGATCCCTCTGATCGAATGGAGCGCCCTGCCCGAGGGGCGGGGTCGACGGGTGTGCAAAGTCGGACTCGACCTGGCGCTGTTCAGGATCGGCGACGAGGTCTACGCCATCGAAGACAGCTGCCCGCATGCCGGCGCCTCGTTGAGCAACGGCAAGCTGGAGGGCAGGCGCGTCGCCTGCCCTGCGCACGGACTGAAGTTCGATCTGGAAAACAACTGCCAGCCGGGCCTGTCGACGCTGGCGGCGAAGAAATACGCCGTGCATGTCACGGACGGCATGGTGATGCTGGCTTCGGACGCGCATTTGCCAGCCCCCCATCCGAAACCTGTAGAAAAGGAAGCTTCATGAACGGACAGATGATGCAGCAACCGCTGCTGATCTCATCGCTGCTGACGCATGCCGAGCGCCACCACGGCGAGCAGCAGATCGTCTCTCGTCGCGTCGAAGGCGATATTCACCGCTGCACCTACACCGAGCTGGCTTCTCGCAGCCGTCGCTTGGCCAAGGCGTTCGCCGCACTGGGCGTGAAGTTCGGTGAACGCGTGGGCACTATCGCCTGGAACGGATACCGCCACCTGGAGCAGTACTACGCCGTATCGGGTTCGGGCGCCGTGCTGCTCACCATGAACCCGCGCCTGCACCCGGACCAGGTGGTCTGGATTGCCGACCACGCCGAAGCGCAGGTGTTGTGCTTCGACAAGACCTTCCTGCCGCTGGTCGAGGCCGTGGCCGCGCGCCTGTCCAGCGTCAAGCATTTCGTGCTGATGGCCGATCGCAGCCACATGCCGGCCGAGAGCAAGGTCCCCGGCTTGATCTGCTACGAAGACCTGATCGATGCTCAAACCGACGAGGGCTTCGAGTGGCCTGAATTCGACGAGAGCACGGCATCGAGCCTGTGCTACACCAGCGGCACCACCGGCAACCCCAAGGGCGTTCTGTACTCGCACCGCTCGACCGTGTTGCACAGCCTGGGCTCCAGCTTGCCCGACTCGCTGAACCTGAGTTCGCGCGACGCCGTGCTGCCGGTGGTCCCGATGTTCCACGTCAACGCCTGGGGCTTGCCATACTCCGCCTGCATGGTCGGCGCCAAGCTGGTGTTTCCAGGACCGGGTCTGGACGGCAAGAGCCTGTATGAACTGTTTGAAGCCGAGGGTGTCACCGTCTCGGCAGGCGTGCCGACGGTCTGGCAGAGCCTGCTGACGCATGTGCAGAACAATGACCTGAAGTTCAACACCATGAAGCGCACGATCATCGGCGGTTCGGCCTGCCCGCCGGCGATGTTGGACACCTTCGAGGACGACTGCGATGTCAGGGTCATTCACGCCTGGGGCATGACCGAGCTGAGCCCCATCGGCACGGTGGGCATCTTGAAGGATCACCAGGAAGCGCTTCCGGTGCAGCAGCGTCGCGCCATCCAGGCCAAGCAGGGCCGCTGCCTGTTCGGCGTCGACATGAAGATCGTCGGAGAAAATGGCAACGAGTTGCCCTGGGACGGGGTCGCCAGTGGCGAATTGCTGGTGCGCGGCCACTGGGTGGTGGACCAGTACCTCAAGGGCGAGAAGAGCCCGCTGCTGCGCAGCAAGGACGGCAAGGACTGGTTTCCCACCGGAGACGTGGCCACCATCGACGCCGACGGCTTCATGAAGATCACCGATCGCGCCAAGGATGTGATCAAGAGCGGCGGCGAATGGATCGGCTCCATTGACCTCGAGAACATCGCCGGCGCGCACCCTGCGATCGCGATGGCCGCCTGTATCGCGGCCAAGCACGCGAAGTGGGACGAGCGCCCGCTGCTGCTGGCGGTGAAAAAGGCAGGCGCCGAAGTGACGCGCGAGGAGCTACTGGCTTTTTTCGAAGGCAAAGTCGCCAAATGGTGGACGCCGGATGATGTCGTTTTCGTGGACGCCATCCCTCTCGGCGCAACCGGAAAGATGCTCAAGAACCAACTGCGCGATCAGTACGCTGATCACCTGATGGTCAAGGTCGCTCTCGGTCGGAAAGGAAGAATCCTGGTCGGATGAGCTCTCCATGTGCGGGCGGCCCCGGCTCTCTCCGGGGTTCGTCGCTGGGTTCATTCGCTCGCGTGTGAGGGGCACTCGACCGCGCGGGGCAGTTCGTCTACCAGGTAATCCAGGAAGGCTCGCACCGAGGGCAGCCAACCCTGCCGAGCGGGCAGTACGGCCGTCAGACGCGAGTCGACTGCGCGCCAATGCGGCAACACCCGGACCAGCCTTCCCGTTGCCTCTTCCTCTCGGCACACGTAGCCGGGAAGCATGACCACGCCCAGGCCGGCACAGGCGGCCTGCTTCAATGCAACCATGTCGTTGCTCACGAAGCGGGCGGTAATTGGCACTATGGAAGCGGGCTCCTCCTCGAATCGAAGAGACCAGCTATTCGTCGTTCCCCGGCCGAGCGCGATGGCACTGTGGGTCACAAGATCATCGGGGTGGTGCGGAACGCCCTTGTCATGGAGATACGTCGCAGAGGCGAACAGATACCAGGGAACCGCTGCCAGCCTACGCTGCACGAGTGACGAATCAGGCAGCGGGTCGGCGTGTGCGCGAATGGCCAGGTCGTACCCTTCTCCAACAATGTCCGTCATGACGTCGGAGGCGTGCTGCTCGATACTGACCTTCGGATACATGCGCATGAAGGCGGGGAGGATTTCCCGCAACGCAAACTGCGCAACCGTCACGGACGACGTGATGCGGATCGTCCCACTCGGTTCGCTCTGCCGCTGGCGGCCGACATTCTCCGCGGCCTCGGCAGCCCGAAGCAAGGATTGCGCATGGCGGTAGAACTCGCCGCCCACGTTCGTCAATCCAAGTTTTCGGGAGCTTCGATTGAGCAACTGGACCCCGAGATCCGTCTCGAGCTGTTGAACACGCAGGCTCAATGTCGACTTTGACGCGCGCAGCACCCGCGCGGCAGCGGTAAATCCGCCATGGTTCACCACCTGCACGAAATAGAAGACATCTGTCAGGTTCAACATCCCGACATCATCCCATTTTCTAAAACGATGCGTCAGATTTTCTCTGGCTTCTCGAACGATGAATGAATCCATACAGTTCAGTTCTCAACTTTATGGAGTCGGCGATGTCGAGGTCTTTCTCTAAAAGGGCAGTTGTTCAATTGGCCGTCAGTGCACTGCTCATGGCACTTGGAACCGGTGCCATGGCGGCCGACACCAAGGCGGCACAACCCGGTCAAACCACCGGAGCTGACATGGTCCAGCCTGTGCCAAGACAATTGGAAATGCTGTCGCGCCAGAACACCGTGCTGCTTCTGGTCGATCAGCAGCTTGGCTTGTACACCGGCGTGCGCGACATCCCCGTGGCGGACCTCAAACACAACGTTGCTGCACTGGCCAAGGCCGCCAAGGCGCTGGGCATCCCGGTCGTGCTGACGGCCACCATGCCAGATGGCCTGTGGGGCCCGATCATTCCCGAACTGACTGCGGCCCTGCCCGGGGTGCCGGTCATCACCCGTACGGTGATCAATGCCTGGGACGACCCGAAGGTGCGGGCCGCCATCGAGAAGACCGGCCGCAAGCAGATCCTGGTTGCCGGCGTCTCGCTGGAGGTCTGCGCAGCGTTCCCCGCCATGTCCGCCAAGGCGGCTGGCTACGACGCGCGCGTGGTGCTCGATGCTTCTGGCACGTTCAATGAAGCCAAGCGGGTGGGCGGCCTGCAGCGGCTCACGCTCGCGGGAGTGCCGGTGACGGACTACGCCACCGCAGGGGTCGAACTGCTGGGGGACAACGCGGACCCGAAGGCCCATGACGTTTACAACGCGCTGGACATTCCCTTCGCGACGCTGGTCTGGCAGTTGAAGAACACCCCGCAATCCAAGAACCAGTGAGGACAGCCATGGGTACCCGGTATTCAAAAGTGGCGACTGCGACGGCGCAGCCGGTAGGCGCCGGATGCACCATCGCTCAGTTCCGGCACGACGCGTTCGGGGGCACGGCGATGTCACCCTTCGTGATGGTCGATCACTTTCATATGTGGCAGCCCACTTTCGACGTCCACCCCCACGCGGGGTTATCTGCGGTCACGCTCGTTTTCGAGGACACGAAGGGTTCCATGGTGAGCCGCGACTCGATTGGCAACAATGCGACGTTCGGTGCAGGTGACCTGCATTGGACGATGGCGGGTCGCGGGATCCTCCACACCCAGCTTCCGGCGGCATCGGCGCACATCCATGCGCTGCAGATTTTCGTGAATCTGCCGGCATCCCTGAAGCATCTGCCGCCGGATTCGTTCCACATCGGCCGCGACCGGATGCCTATCGTCGAAACAGAGGAGGGTACGCGTGTGCGCGTCGTTGCTGGAGATTTCCAAGGTCGGTCCTCCCCAACCCGGGCGCCCTGTCCCATCCTGATGCTCGATGTGCAGCTTGCAAGAGCCGGCGCGTCCATCGAAGTGCCTTTGCCGGGCGAATGGAATGCATGGGTGCATGTGGTCCAGGGGAGCGTTGTCGTGGACGGCAGTACCGAACTGCAGACCGATCAGGCCATCTGTGCCAGTGCCGACGGCACTGGCGGCATCGTCGGTCTGCGCACTGGCGAAGGGGCGCACTGCGTCGTGCTGGCAGCCGAGCGGATCAATGAGCCCGTCATTTCTCACGGGGCATCGAGGTCCATAACCCCTGACCAAATGGAGTGCAGATCATGACCACGAACAAAGTCGCCGTTGTGACTGGCGGCTCACGCGGAATCGGTGCAGCGATTGCCAAGAAACTCGCTGCGCAAGGCACGGCCGTTGCCATTGTGTACCGCGGCAATCGCGCGCAGGCGCATTCGGTCATCGACGCCATCACGGCTGCAGGCGGTACGGCCGCAGCATTCGCGGCAGATGTGGCTGATCAAGCAGCGGCGCAGAGCGTGATAGAGGCGATCGTGGCCCGATTCGGCCATATCGACATTCTGGTCAACAACGCCGGTGTGTTTGAAGCGCGCACTTTTGGCGACATCGACGCCGAGCACGTCAGTCGCGTGTTCAGCGTCAACATCGGCGGCGTCCTGAACATGACCCAGGTTGCTGTACCTCATTTTCCCGCTGCGGGCGGGCACATCGTCAACGTTTCCAGCAACCTCATCTACGCGCCACGTCCCGGGACAGCGATCTATTCGGCAAGCAAAGCCGCCGTTTCCGTCTTGACCAACGCCTTTGCCAAGGAGCTTGGCGCACGCGGGATCACCGTCAATGCCGTGGCGCCATCCATGACCAGCACGGACATGACCGCTGCCACCCCTGAAGCCCGTCGTCAGGCGGTCATTGCGGCCACGCCTGCAGGCCGCATTGGGGAGCCGGCAGATATTGCTGACGTCGTCGTCTTCCTGACTTCGGAAGATTCGCGTTGGATCACGGGGCGCACCATCCTGACTGACGGGGGCTTGACCGATGCGCTGTAGGAGGTTCCACGCATGCGTTCGACCCGCGCTTCGACTGGCCTGGGGCGTGTGCCTGCTGATGGTCACGTTGCACAGTTCTGCTATTGCGCAGAGCCAGCGGCCTTCGAAGGCTCTGACGGTGCTCGGATTTGAAGGGGCCTTCAACCTGCCGGTATGGATCGCACAGCGGAACGGCTATTTCGAACGTCAGGGTCTCATCGTCAAGCTCGAGTATCCAAAGGGGTCCGTCGAGGTCGTCGAGCGGCTGCAGGCGAACACCGGTCAGCTGGCGCTCACGAGCGTAGACAACGTGATCGCGTATGCCAACGGACAAGGCGAAACAACCTCCGGTTTGGCCGCGGACCTCGTCGCGGTCATGGGCGGTGACCATGGCTTGCTGTCCCTCGTCGCTCGCGCAGATGTGCGAACCGTAGCCGGATTGGAGCGCCGCTCTGTGGCAGTGGACGCGATGACCACTGGATTTTCCTTTGTCGCGCAAGAACTGCTGGCATCGGAGGGCCTGCAGACCAACTCGGTCGAGTGGCTGACCGCCGGAGGCACTGGGAGCCGCTATCGAGCGCTCGTCGCCGGGAAGTTTGATGCAACCTTGCTGCGCTCGCCGTTCGAGTATCTGGCAGGGCAAAAGGGGTTTCGCGTGTTGATACGTGCGCAGTCTGTCCTCCCGAAATACCTGGGAACCGTCGGAGCGGTTCGGAGCCAATGGGCCAAGGAACATACAGAGGAACTCGAAGGATTTCTGACGGCGTACCGGCAAGCACTGAACTGGTTCGCGCACGCCGACAACCGAGAGGCCGTGCTCGCGTTGCTCTTCGAGAACTTTCCCGAGCTTCGCGCAGAAGATGCTCGCAAGGTCTATGAAGACCTGCGCGATCCCGCGTTCGGACTGATACCGACACTTGAGATCGACGCGGAAGAGTTCGCCACCGTGCAGCGCCTCCGCGCCAAACACACGAGCGTGCCGATGCCCATCAGCGCCAAGCCGCTGATCGACCTCACCTACTTGCAGCGTGCACAAGCGCGCGCCGATTGGCAGGCGTTCTAGGCGGGCTGCATCGAGGTTTGCATGAAAAACGAACGACAACTTTTTTTAACCAAGGAAATCGAAAGATGACGACTTTCAACAGTGTCAAGATTGCGGCCCTGCTGGGCAGCGTCGGCGTGTTGTGCAGCATTCCGGCCGTGGCCGCGGAACACATGACCAAGAACGCGTATCAGACCGAGCGCGCCTTCTCGCCAGCAGTCGTTACCGAAGGCGGGAAGACCATCTGGTTGGCCGGATCCTCTGCGTTGAAAGATGCCATCGGCAAAGATATCGCATGGGATTTCGATGCGCAATTGAAGCGTGTCTGGGAGCAGATCGACGAGGTGCTCCACAGACAAGGGGGCACGCTCAAGGACATCGTGACCATTACCGTCTTCATCACTGATTCGCGCCTCGGCGACAAGGTGGTCGAGTCACGCAGGCAGATCTGGAGAGATGGTAACTATCCCGGAAGTGCTCTGATCACCGTGGCCAATCTGGCCAAGCCGGGCCTGCTCGTGGAGATCCAAGCAATCGCTGTGGTCGGTGACAAGCGGCCAGAAGCCGCCAAGTAGTGGCTTGATTCCGTCTCGATTTCACGTACAGCAAGAAGTTGGAAACGACGCATCTGAACAGCCGCATTGACGAGCTGCTTCCCCACAAATGGCAACGCCTCGGCTGACCCTGCTGGGAGCCGTCCGCGAGTTCAGTGCCCTCAGTACGCGCGGGTAAATCCGCCGTCGTGCAGCAAGTTCGCGCCGGTCATGTGATCCGAGAATGCACCGAGCAGTTGCTCGACGACCACGGCAACTTCTTCCGGCCTGCCGTATTTGGCCAGCGGAATGTTCGAGGTCTCGTCTGCCAGGCGCTCAGCGAGGCTGACGCCCGCCCGATCGGCGCGCCGTTGCACCGAGGCTGTGTAGTCGGGCGTCAGCGTGCCGCCGAGTGACAAGGTGTTGATGTGGATGCCACGCTCGCCCAAGGCGAACGCGAGCGTCTTGGCCTCGGCCAGCCAGGCACAGCGCAGGACGTTGCTCGTCGCATAGTTCCCGAGAGCTTGCACCGACGTGACGGCCGAGATGATCACTACCTTGACGCGCTGGCCCTGGGCCGGCTCGGGTTTCATCGCAGGGATAACCGCCTTCAGAAGCCCCAAGGGGCCGATGAAGCTGCGCTGGAACAGCGTGCGCCAGGTGTCGTTGGGCGGCAGGCAATCGTTCGTCGGAGTCATCTGCGGCGGCATCAATACAACGCCATCGAGCACGATACCCTGGTCGACGAGCCGCTCACCGAAGGCGGCGACGGCGACGTCGTCACCCATCTCCACTGGGATGGCTTCGTAGCGGCCTGGGCGAACCGACCTCAGCTCATCGCAAAGCGCAAGCAGCCTGCCTTCATCGCGAGCCGCAAGCACCAGCGCACGCCCCGATTGCGCCAGCCGGGCGCAGACGGCGCGTCCGATACCGCCGCTCGCGCCCGTGACAAGAACGGATCGGCTGTCATTGCTCATGGACGCGCTCCTTGGCACGGCGATCACCGCGGGTTGCAAGCTGCGCATTTTGCGCTCGCGGACCTCGCCTGGCACCGGTTGACTCGCAAGACGCCAGGCAAGGGAGGTAAGCGGGGGAAGGGCGGCGAGGCTGGCGTGTGGCGGCGGCCTCGCGCGCGGCCAGTGGGAGAGGCAGAATGCGTCCAACCGCCGGAATCGGCCACTATCCGACGTTCACTTGCCAGGCTCAATTCGCCTGAAAGCCGACGCTTGCGGCACGCTCAAAACAAACTCTGTTCGCGATAGGTGTGCTCGCGTTGAAGCGCACATACAAACTCGCAGCCATGAACAGGCAGCCAAGAACGGACATTCAGCCATGCGGCGGAAACCTCTTCGCCGCAAACGCTGACGGTACTCGTGGACCTACTCGGCCTTGATCTGGCCCTTCGTCACGATGGCCGAGAACTTGGTCTGCTCGCCCGTGATGAAGTCGGCGAACTGGGCCGGGCCCAAACCCACCGCAGTGACGCCGCCATCCTCGAAATTCTTGCGCACGGTCGGCAATTTCAGTGCTTCTTGCAAGGCGGCGTTGACCTTGGCAATGATCTCGGGCGGCGTCCCCTTGGGTGCAAACACGCCTTGCCACACCGATACGCGGGCGCCCTTCCAGGTCGGCACGCTGGCGCCCAGCACAGGTGCTGAAGGGAGCGCCGGCGAAGGCTTGTCGTCAAGCACGCCCAGCACCTGGACCTTGCCCGCCTTGGCCTGCTGCATCACCATCGAGATGGGCAGCACCGCCAGGTCGAGTTGATTGCCGGCGAGGTCAGTCACGATCTGCGGGGCCGCACGATAGGGCACATGCACCATGTCCACCCCACCCTCCTGCTTGAGCATCTCGCCGCCCAGGTGCAGCGAGGTGCCGACGCCGGAGGTTGCGTAGCTGTACTTCCCCGGGTTGCCCTTCATGTCCTTGTAGAGTTCGGCGGCGCTGCGGCTGGCCAGACCGGGCTTGGCGGCCAGCACGAGGGGCTGTGAGCCAAGTAGCGTGACGGGTGCCAGATCCTTCAGGCCGTCGTAGCGCACCGTGGAGGGCGTGACCATCTTGGCGATGACGATGGTGCTTTCCACCGACAGCAATAGCGTGTAGCCATCCGGCTTGGCGCGCACCACCTTCTCGGTGCCGATGACGCCGCCGGCGCCGGCCAGGTTCTCGATCAGCACCGGCTGGCCCAGCTTGGCTGACATCTCGGGCGCAACCCAGCGCGCCATGGCGTCCACGTTGCCGCCCGCCGCGTAGGGCACGAGCAGCGTGATGGGCTGGACAGGCCAAGGCGCATCGGCGGCGGCGGCCGGCGCCGTGGCCAGCGGCGCTACGGCCGCTAGCGCGAGGGCGCCCAGCAGAGTGCGGCGGACGGAAGCGGTGGCTTTCATGATCGGGAGCTCCTGCGAAAAGATGGAAGGGTTGAAGGAATTCAGGCTCGGATTGCTGACGGCAACTCGCGCTCCAGCGCCGCGATCTCGTGCTCGAAACGCTGACGCAGCATTCGCTTGGCATCGTCGTCCAGCCAGGAGGCGTCGACGCCGGCGAGGCTGAAGGCACGGGCCTGGGTCCAGCCCCACTCGCAGCCATCGAGCACCAGGGCGTAGGTGTCCGTGAGGCTGGTTTGGAACATGGCTGGGTCGTCGGTATTGAGGGTCGCCAGCAGCCCGGCGTCCACCATGGCGCGCACCGAACGCAAGCGCTTCTCGCGATTGCGGGTGACGCTGGTGACCCCGCAGACACAAAAGTACACGCCCCGTTCGCGCGCACGGCGCAAGCCCTCTTCGCTGGCCAGCAGGTTGTAGCCGTGGTCCAGTCGGTCGCAGCCCATGAGGTGGATGCAGTCGTCGACGTTGGAGGGCGGCGCCTCTTCCAGCGTCTGGTTGTCCTCGCACACATGGGCGGTGCGCTTCAAGCCGGCCCGACCGGCGAGTTGGAACAGCGGCGCCATCTGGGCCGGACTGCCCTCGCGCTCGGGGCCATCCAGACCCACGCCCACCACCAGTTCGTGCCGCAGGCGCACGATGTCGTCCATGGTCTGCTCGGCGCTCGCCATGGGCAGGCCGCGGTCCAGCGCGGCGATCAGCAGGGCCGAGCAGTCCCAATCGCGGCGCGCGGCGCGCACGCCCGCCACCAGGCCTTCCACCTGCACCCGGTAGGGCACACCCGTCGGCTGGTAGTACTGGGGGTTGAAGGAGAGTTCTACATGGCGCGCGCCGCTGCGGGCAGCATCCTCGATCGCCTCGTAGGCCACCCGCTCGAAGTCGCCTGCCGTGCGCAGCACCCGTCCGCCCAGACGCAGCACGTCGATGAAGTCGTAGAACCCGCTGTAGGTGTAGAGCGTTTCCAGGGGGCGCGGGAGCGTCTCTCCGTGCCGCCGCGCCAATTCGGCCAACGTGGTCGGCCGCACCGCGCCGGCCAGGTGGCAATGCAGATCGACCTTGGGCAGCCGCGCCAGAAGTGCGCGGGGCACGGCAGCGCGGTCGGTGGTGGGCAATTCGATGGCGGCACTCGTCATGCCCCGAACAATAGATGCGCGCAGGCCCGGTGCACAGCACAGCGCCGTGCAGCAGGTTATGACGCCGGTGTCATGACCTTGGAGCGGAGGGTGCTCGCGCGTGCCAAGGCGCCGATCTCTTCACGCAGCCAGCGCATCGCTTGATTGGCATGGGTACGCTCATGCCACACCAGACGATAGCGAAGCGGCTTGATTGAGGCCGGAAAGGGCACGATGGCAAGCTGGGGGTCGGCCGCCGCAAAGTCTTCCGCCAGCGATCGACCCGTCGTGAAGATCAAGTCGGTACGCGCCAGGATCGCCGGAACCAGGCCCAGGTACTGGGTGTGGACAGCGGTGCGGACAGCGGCACCCAACTCGGCCAACTGGTTGTCGATGACTGTGCCCTGGCCCGGCACGTGCTCCAGCGAGGCCAGGTGCCGGGCGCTCTGGAAATCCTTGAGGATCATGGGCCCGCGCGCCAACGGGTGGTCCCGCCGCATCAGGCAGACGATGGGTTCGCTCAGCAGGACGCTGGCCCGCAAATGCGCCGGCAGCTCGGGCCAGACGGTAATCACCAGGTCCACCTCACCATCGGCCAGCTGGCGGTAGTGCTCAAAGCGCATGCCAAGTCCCTGGATCACCAGATCGCATTCGGGCGCCTGGCTGGCAATTCGGGCGGCCAACTCGCCAAAGAAGCGCCTAGGCAGGAAGTCGTAGGCCGCGATGCGGAACGACAGTCGCAGGTCGGCCAGCGAAAGTGGCCCGGCCTGCGCGGTGAGCAGCGACATGTCGGCCAAGATGCGCCGTGTCGGCGTTACCAGTGACTGCGCCCGCTCGGTCAGCACCATGCGGTTCCCCACCCGCACCAGCAGCTCGTCACCGGTCAGGCGACGCAGCACGCCCAAATGTCGGCTCAGCGCCGACTGCGCGATTCCCAGCTTGCCCGCAGCGCGCGACACGCTGACCTCGGTCAGCAGCGCATACAGCGAGCGCAGTAGCGGCTCGTCCAACCGCCGGACGTTGTCTTCAAGAGGAGATGCGGCATTGGGCATGGCGCGAGTGTGCCGCAAAGGTTCATGCCTCACGTTCGGCCTTTTGCCGGACCAACTCGCGCACCGACCAGCGTTCGCGCAGCGCCTGCTGTTCATGGAAGCCCCGCTCCAGCGGGTCGTCGATCTTCAGCAGCTCGACGATGTGCGACCAGGTCAATGGGTGCGACAGCGTCGCACCTTTCGTCGCCAGGTCGGGATAGGCCAGGTAGAACTGGCGCAAGCGGATCAGGTTGCTGCGGCTGAAGCCCTTGCCGTGGCGCAGGCCGAGGTCGCGGCCAGGGTGTCAATCAGCGCCTTGCCGTACTTGGCGCGCACGTGCAGCCTGCTCGAACTTGACGATGTGGCGCCCACCTGCAAGTAGGTCTCGACGAGCTGGTGTGGCCAGCTTGAGGAAGAAGCCTGGAAGGTTTTCCACGGTGGCGGCTGAGCGATGGATTTGTCCCGGTGGACTTCAGCACGCGGCCACAAGCCGACCTTCACCGCGGCCGTTGCTGGCCGGGCGGATGGGTCGGTCCGGCTGAGCCCCGCTTGACTTCGACCCGTCGCCGCACCGTGCTGACACCGGCAAACCACGCATTGAGAGGACGTAGTCGCCTACAAAGACGACTAAATCGCTTAGCGTCCTTGCTGCAACCGATGCAGCCCTTGGTCTGTCAGGAGCTTGCCGCCTTGGCGGTCCATTTCCACAAATCCGTTCGACCTTAGGCGATTCGAGACTTTGATTGAGTTGGTCGGATACCGCCGGGCATTGGCCTCCTGGATAGCTTGGAGAGCACTCCACTGTTCGTCGTTGAGCTGAACTTTCTGGTTGGCCATCGCACTCTCCTTCAGCGGGCGGCCAGTATCGTCGCGCGTCTAACCAGCGCGCCACCTTGGAATGTCTCTTGCCAGGAAGATTGAATCGGAGTACGGAGAGGCGTTCACTCGCCGCTGAGGATTCCTTGATCTGCATCAGTTCCCGGCGCATATCGCGGCGTATCTTCAGTTCAGCGGCCGCCAGTTCGGATGACCGAGTCGGCCAGATGTCAGGCGCGGGCGGGACGACGCCTCTGCCTTCCCCTTGACGACGCCGTCAAACCGACCATCAAGGAGCGACTGCCATGACGATGTTGCGAAGAGCGGCACTTGCCGCATTGCTCACTGGCTTCATGAGCGCAGGAGCGGTGGTTTTCGCCCAGGCGCCGGCGCAGGCTCCAACCGCAATGTCTGCGCCGACCGACGCGCAAGTGCGCGAACTGCAGCAGCAAGTCGAGACGTTACAAAAGCAGTTGGACCAGCTCAAGGCCGCGCCCGACGCGGCCGCCCGCCAGCAGCTGATGCAGCAACACTGGCAGAGCATGCAAACCTACATGGGACAGATGCACGACCGGTGGGGGATGGGGTATCCGTGGATGATGGGACATCCATGGTCGACGATGGGACCCGGAATGATGGGGGGAGGTGCATCGTGGCCCGCGCCCCAGGGCGTAACGCCCGACCAATACAGCCAGCAGATGCGCGACTACACGCAGCGGATGCAAGAGCAGATGAACAAGATTGCGCAGACCACCGACCCGCAGGAGCGCCAACGCCTCATGCAAGAGCAATGGCGTGAGATGTATCAGGGCATGCAGACCATGCGCGGCAGGGGATGGATGTGGGGCGGCGGCATGATGGGTGGGGGGATGATGGGTAGCGGCCCGCCGCCAGGTTCGAGCCCGCTACCGGACGCCAAGTCCGCGGGCGCCAAGCTGGTCTCAACCTATTGCGTTCAGTGCCACGCAGCACCGGCGCCCTCACTGCATACCGCCAAGGAGTGGTCCAGCGTGACCCAGCGCATGCACATCCACATGGACAGTCGCTGGCAGAGCATCAACACGCCGACTGAACAGGAGATGAGTTCAATCGTCGCGTACATGCAGAAGCACGCTCGGCAATAGTCCCGTGCCTGGCGACGGCGCGGACCGCAGGAAGGTGCTGGTGCACGAGCGGGTTGAACGTCAGCTTCGTGGCAATGGGAACAGCCGGTTTGGGCAACTTGGCCCTGCCTTGGCCAGTTGCAGGATGCCGGCCTTGTCCTGGCTGGCGCCAGGCGCAGGAAGAGCGCGCTGGCCTTTTGCCGGACCAGTTCGCGCACGGACCAGCGTTCGCGCAGCGCCTGCTGTTCATGGAAGCCCCGCTCCAGCGGGTCGTCGATCTTCAGCGGCTCGACGATGTGCGACCAGGTCAATGGGTGCGACAGCGTCGCACCTATCGTCGCCAGGGCGGGATAGGCTAGGTAGAACTGGCACAAGCGGATCAGGTCGCTGCGGCTGAAGCCCTTGCCGTGGCGCAGGCCGAGGTCGCGGCCAGGGTGTCAATCAGCGCCTTGCCGTACTCGGCGCGCACCTGCGGCCTGCTCGAACTTGACGATGTGGCGGCCACCTGCCAGTAGGTCTCGACGAGCTGGGCGTTGACGAGCCGCACATCGGGCCGGTGCTCGTCGGGCCGCATGTTCGTGTTCTGGCTCTTCGCCTCGGCGAAGCGCCGCTCGTTACCGGTGCGGGGGGCGCGAGACGAACTCGCGCAGTGCGTCATTCGCTCGCGTTTGCCAGCCTGGGCCGGACGCCTTCAGCGCTTCCAGCACGCCCGCGTCCAAGCGGATGGTGGTCGACACCTTCGGCTCCGCCTTCGTGCTGCCCGCGGGCCGGCCACGCTTGCGCGTCGCCATCTGCTCAGGGGTGTGCACCGCGGCATGCTCGCCGCGCTTCATCTCGCCGACGGACTGGAGCAGGTCCTTTTCGAATTGCTCCATTTCCAGGTCTTTGGTCTTAGGCATCGAGGGCCTCCTTCAGCTTCATCAGGGTCGCAGCGGGGATGTTGTCGAACTTGGCCTTCACGTAGACCAGCAGCAGCACCAGGTCGCCGCGCTCGTTGCGGTTGAAATAAAATTTATTGTAGTAACGAATAAATCCAGCAAGGATTATTTTGTTCCTACAGAAAATAGGGGCAAGGCCATCGCCAGGAGTGCTTGATCCGCTTTCGGAGGCTGAGCGGCACCAAATTGCGGCCCCAGGGCAGATGTCCAACGAAGTGGCCGACTACTACGCCGAAGAAGGCTACGTGGTGCTCGTGCCCGACCTGTTCTGGCGCCGGCAGCCCGGTGTCGAGCTCGGCTTCTGCCTGGGCGGCAAGCTGGCCTGCATGCGTGGCCACGGAAGTCACCGGGGAAGTTGCAGGGGAAGTTCCCGGGGAAGTCCGGCGCGCACGGTCGCTCTTGAGTTCAACCGTAAGCGATTCGCGCGCGGGCAGCGAATCGCGCAACCGGCCGGCGGCTGGGTGAGGGAGGCAGGGCCATCGGCAATGGCATGGCATGGCACCCTACAACAGGGGCGTCACGCGGCCACAGGCGCCTTCGCAACCCTCTTCCTCCCCACCCCCACCCCCCCAGCCCCCGCAGCCCGCACGATGCGCCGAAAGGTAGGGCATTCCATATGGCTAGGCGCCGGGCAGGCGGCGGCGTGCCGCAGGCCGTCGCGCATGGCGCTCAGTTTGCGGATCGTCCGGTCGAACTCCTCCGCCTTGGCCGCGAGCATCTGGCGGTCGATGCGCGGCTGCCCCTCGGGCGCGAACATGCGCGCGATCTCATCGAGCGAGAAGCCGGCGGCGCGCCCCAGCGCGATCAGCGCCAGCCGTTCCAGCACGCCGGGATCGAACAGGCGGCGCAGCCCGCGCCTGCCGGTAGAGGCGATCAGCCCCTTTTCGTCATAGAACCGCAGCGTGGATGCGGGAACGCCGGATTGCTGCGCCACCTCGGCGATGTCCAGATGTCTCAACGTTCGGTGCCTTGCTTTCTGCCAGGTCGACGGCAGTGCGTAATACGTTCGACCGGAAACGTGCAGATTTCGTGATCTGCGAGAAATCGTTCAAGGTCGTCGCGATCATCGAGCTGGACGACAGCAGCCACGACGGCAAGAAGGCCCGCGATGAGATGCGCGATGCGCAACTCAAGGCTGCTGGGTATCGCGTACTTCGCTATCGGGGCATCCCCAACATTGACCGAGTGCAAGCGGACTTTGCGTCGCCTCCGCCCCCCACCCCGGGCCAAGAGGGGTGGGTTAGGGTCGACCCCACTTGAGTTCAACCGGCGGTGATCGAGACCGCCTCGCGATGCTCGAAGGCAGTCGAGATCGCGGTCCCTCGCCGAGGCGACCTTGCTCCAGCTTGCCGAAAACCAGGCTGGATGGCGTGGCGCGAGCATCGTGAAGCGCGCTGGAGCCGGCAGGCCAAAGACCAGCAAACAGAGGAGTAGCGCGACGGGCAGAATGCGGCCCCCAATCGCGGAAGTCAATGACAGCGCTCGGCTTCGCCACGATACCTCGACCCGGACCTGCGAGATGGTGACAAGGCGTCGTGCGGAGCCTCTCTCGCTCGCGCTCGAGGCGGGAGAAACTGAGACAACGGCCCGCTCGTAACGGACACACGGTTCGGCACCGGGTCGTTCGCCTCGACTTTCGCCGGACGCAATCACCCCGGGCAGACAACCTCAAGTCCTCCAAGTCCGGGACCGTCGTGTTTGAGGCGGACCCTGCGCACCGGAAGACCGACTTCCGAGTTCCTCAACTTGCCCGATGACTTGGCCATAAATGTGAGCAAAGTCGCAATCGTGCGTAGATAGCGTGTCGCAGCTTTCGAGTTTTCGACATGGCTTGATAGACTGACCGCGGTTCCCGGCTGCTAAGCATCATGCGAGGTGGCTTCCAACAACAATCAAACTGAAGAAATTGCAATGGCAACTCGAATCGCACTGCGTCACAAGGAAACTGGTCTCATGAAGAACGGGTTCTACGGCTTTTCGTGGACGACATTCTTCTTTGGATTCTTCCCGGCACTGTTTCGGGGTGACTTCATTACGTTCATTGGTGGCTTCGTCATTGCTGTCATCGTCGGCCTGCTGACGTTTGGCGTTGGCGCCTTCTGCATCGGCATCGTCTGGGCATTTATGTACAACAAGTACTACACGCGAAAGCTTCTGGAGCGCGGCTATGCGCTGGCGGGTAGTGAAGGCGAGAACGCCTTGGCAGCTTCGGCCCTCGGTATGGCCATGCCCATCGCGTCTGCCGCCTGACCCACATTAGTTCGTTCGAGGTGCTCTCAAATCCGATTCGCAGAGCGACGTACGACCTCAAGGCAAGGCAGCCGGCACCGACTTCTAGCACCGGCAAGCCGGCCGACTACGCCGCGAAGCCCCCGCCACCTGCACCGTCGCCCGCGCTGGGAAAGAACTTGCTGAAACCTCCGGCCAGCGCTTCACGGAATGGAAAAGACAAGCCCCACGATTCAGCGGCCGGGAGTTCAGCGGGAGGGGAAACTCCTTCGGCTCAACCGGCCGCAGAAGCCACGCCCGCGGCGCAAACGCAGGGCCTGCCTTTCTTTGCCTATGTGGTCATGGCGTGCTTTGTCGGGGGCGCCACTTGGCCATCGAGATTTGTAAGCAGCGTGGCAATGGCCTCGACAAGCTGCCGTTTGGCGAGCAGATTTTCAATGCCCAGTTTTGGGACTTGATGGCTCGCCCGACTGGCTCTCTGCTTCTCGGAGCCACGATAGCGTGGGCACTCGCGCGCCGAGTCTCTTGGCTCAAAGAGAGAGCGTCTTTCGTCGCTTTTGCAGTAGTCCTCCTCTTGTCCTACCAAGGGCTCAAGTAGCCATCGCTACAACTTTCGTGTGGAAATACGCGCGGCTCGCGAGAAGACGCACCCTCGTTCAGGCGTTATATAGACAGAAAATATGGCCACCATTTGCCCGAATTGTGAATCCAAGAAGATCGATAAACGAAATCATGCAACCAAGGTCGGCGCGGGCGTCGGTGCCGCAGCTGGTGGCGTTGCTGGCTATGTTGGGGCCAGTGCGGGTGCCGCAGCTGGTGCAAAAGCTGGACTGGTTGTAGGTGCTTTTGCTGGCCCCGTCGGTGCTGCTCTTGGCGCTACCGCTGGAGGTGTCGCAGGTGCCGTGCTAGGTGCACTTACAGGCGGCGCTGGCGGAACTGCTGTAGGTGGCGCTGCCGATGCGGCAGTTGATAAATTTGTGCTCAACAACTACGAATGTCTCGCTTGTGGACATACCTTCTCTGAGTAGTACACGCCCATAACTGTTCGTCGCAGCCGACCGTGTTTTCACACGGCCTCGGCCCCAAGCCGACCTACAGCGGAGGCCAAACCTGCCCGGAAGCGGTCGTGGAATACGAAGCCGCCATGACCTGACTCGGCCCCCTTCCGGCGCACAACCGCGCGAGAGGGCTTCGTCGACATCGGCGGATTGGCCGGGCAGCATCTTCCTCGCGCCTATCTGAGCACGTAGCTGGCGAGCACGCTTTGCACCTCGTAGATGCTGAGCTTCTTGTTGAACTGCTTCTGTATCGGAGCGGGTGTTCCTGAGATCCAGATCTTGAGCTCGGCATCGAGATCGAAGGTGCCAGCCGTCTCGATGCTGAAGTGCGTGATGCTCTTGTAGGGAATCGAGTGGTATTCGGTCTTGCTTCCGGTGATGCCCTGTTTGTCGACCAGCACGAAGCGCTTGTCGGTGAATACGAAGTAGTCTCGGACTAGCTGATAGGCGTGCTCGACCACTTCCCCGGCGGCCAGGATCTGGCTGAACTCACGCTGAATCTTAGCCGGGTCGATCTTGGCTGCGTTGCCAAGCATTCCATCAAGTAGTCCCAAGGTTGCTCCTAGAAATTCCGTCAACATGCGTGACCGTTGCCGATCGTCGAAGGCCGCGCGAGCGCAGCGTGTCAGTAATGTACTGGAGGCCGGACTCTTCCTGCGCTCGGCCGTACCCGCTTCAAGCCCATGCGCGCCGTGGGACAAGCACTGCGAGTACGAGTTCGGCACCCGCAATGCCGACGACACGATGGGCACGATGGTGGCCGAGCCCCAAGGTACGTGTGCGCCAGTGTCCTCATCACCATTGATGATTCGAGGTGGCGCCCCGGGACGTAGAGTCAGTCCTCCTTCTTCCGCCGAGGCTCGTCATGGCGCTTACGAACGGACATCACATCTTTGCGGGTCTGCACGAGAGCGCCGTCAACAAGGTGATGCAGGCATTTCGCAAAGCGAGGCCGAAGTATTTCTTCTATGCCTGCCCGCCCCTGGGATCGGGCGTTCCTAGCATCGACTTCTGGATCATTCCCCCGCTTCCCGTTCCTGGAACGAACTCGGGAATGCCGATCTCGGTGCGCATTCTTGAGATCCAAGTCGATTTCACGCCAGCACAGTCCGGCCTTGCGTTGCCACCGCCCTTGATCCTCGGCGCGAACCAGTTTGCACTGTCGGCAACGGTCGAAGTCTGCTTCCTGTGCGGCGTGCTGCAGAAGATGCCTGTTCCCAGGGAGCAGGAGCGGGAACGCGAAGGCCGTCGCCAGGACTCTCGAAAGAATGAAGCAAGAACACACAGTGATTGCGCGAAGCTCTCCATCTGGGCCATAGGCCACCCCACCTCGAGCGCTAACAGCAAGGGCGGACGCGACATCGGATTGCACGTCGATCAGATCGTCGTCAAGGAAGTCGGCGCGCTCGAGTCGCTGCTCCAGTGCTACAGCGAAACGATGCTGAATTCGCTGTTGGATGCGCTGCGCTACCCGGTGGAGCGGTTCGCCCTCGGCGCTTTCGGATTCCTGGGGCTCGTCGACGGACCCTCGATCGCCGATGACCAGCTAAAGATCTGGGCAGACATCAGCTGAGGTTCGATCATGGACGCTACGCTCGCAATCAGTGAGACCGGAGTCAACGTCGTACTCGACAAGGCGATCGCCCTTGCCAAGGCGTCGAAGTCGGACTCGGGAACCTGGGGACCGTTCTTTGCCAACTACTCGGCGTCCGTGGCATTGAGCGGCGGGACCGCCACGCTGCAGAACGCGCCGGCCAATCGCCTGGACCTTACCGGCGTCAACGTCTCGGGCTTCGTCTCCGGCAGCGTGGGCTTCGACCTCGGGCTCATCCTTCCGAAGGTATGCATACCGCCCGTCAGGCTCTGCGTGAAGATCCCTTTCCTGGGTCGGGTTTGCACGCCTCAGTTCTGCGTGACCTGGCCGAGCGTGCACGTCGGGTTCAACCTGCCGTTTGCCTTTGGACTGGACGCATCATTCGGGTTTCAAGTCGACGATCTCGGTGCTCAATGGGGCATCGTCTTGCTGGTCGACCCCTTCTCGGCGCGATTCGACCTCACCCCGATGGGGTCGCTCCTTGTCGATGCGATCAAGACGGAAGTGACGAACACGCTGTCCGGGATTCCGCTCATCGGTGGATTGATCGCCGACCTCGTCAATACCGCGATCGGTGCGTTCAGTGGTGTCCTCAGCGCCCTTCTCGGCGCCTTTGGATTCCTCATCAACACGATCCTGTCCTTGCTCGACCTGCTCAACGTCACGATTCCCTTTGTGCTGTTGCGCTTCGACAAAACGCAGACATTCATCCCGGCCAATGTGCCATTGGGCGGAGGTGCACCGGTGAATCTGACCATTGCGGTGTTGGGGGCCGAGGTTCTCGATCGAGAACTCGTCGCCTCCGGCCAACTGGCGTAGGAGATGCCATGGACTTCCTCAACTCGCGCCACCTGACATCGCACAACGGCTATGTCCATCCATTCCGCGAAGCCGGTGTCTTTCAGTATGCGGCCATGGTGGGCACGCATCGAGAGTCGAGCGAATCCGGACAGATCACCGTCGAACCCGGCGGCGCAGGAGAAGGCGAGGGAGAGCAGCACGACATCGTGCTCCACTGGGAAGCCGCGGCGGGAAGATTCCTCCCGAACGAGTTCGAGCGGAGCAAGACGATCAAGCAGAACGACTTTGTCGTCTTCCAGTTCGAGGCTGCGGGCTTCGGGCAGCCCCCCTGTTTCATCCTGGTCCAGCAAGGCGGGCGGACCGTCGGGGACAGTCGTAGCCTGCGCAAGCACGATGCCTTCACGCACTTTTTCCTGGAGCCTGGCGACTACACCTACACACTGGGTCGTGCCAGCTACCGCGTCAGCGTCGCGGATCATCGCGACGCAGCCGCTGGGGATGAGCACGCGAGGGCCGGGCAACCCGTCCTGATCATGGTCAACGGCGAAGACGTCGACGTCAGGCATGTCCGGATCGTTGCCGGTCAGACCGTGATCTGGGCGATCGAATCCGGCGAGAACGTGTCAATCATCGCTGCCCCCAGGCCGGCGCCGAACGACCAGGCGAGCGCCTAGCACCTTCCCCGTAACCCAGTCACGCTGCCTAGCAGGCCCGCAGACTCGTAGTTCATCGTTTTGAGGATGACAAGACCGCGCACCTGGGCCTGAATTCGAGCCGCAATGAGCACCTTGCACCCCACCTCGTCACATTGCATGCGGTGGTTTATGTAGCTACAATAACCTCATGCAGGTAACCTTCGACCCAGCGAAACGAGCCAAGACGCTCGCAGAGCGGGGCCTGGATTTCGCTGATGCCGCCATCGTGTTCGAGGGCGACACCCTGGAGGTCGAAGACGACCGCAGGGACTACGGCGAAGTCCGCATCATCTGCTTCGGCTTGCTGGCCGGGCGCATGGTGGTTGTCGGCTATTCCCCGCGTGGCGCGGATCGCCACGTCTTCAGCATGAGGAAAGCACATGAACGCGAGCAAAACCGCATCGGCCCGCACCTTGGGCTCTGATTTGGCGAAGGTGGACAGCCACCAGGTGCAGGCTTCCGAGTACGACGAGCTGCCGGAACTGTCGGATGACATGCTGGCGCGAGCAACGGTGAACCGCGGCGGCCGGCCGCGCTCGGCATCCAGCAAGGTGCTGCTGTCGGTCCGGTACAGCCAGGAGGTGGTCGACTTTTTCCGGGCGACGGGCGACGGCTGGCAGTCCCGGATGGACGGCGTGCTGAAGGAATACGTCGCGCAGCATTCGCGTAGATAGGGAGCGCGCAGGCGGGTTGGGCTGGTGCTCAGACCCGCAGGGAAAATGTCCAACAAGCTGTTGGACATCTGCGTCATCCGGCCAGGCCTCGGCAGAAGCCCCGCATACGATAGCGGCACCGCGCGGACGCACACTAGTCCCTCGGCGCCTTCGCAACCCTCTTCCTCCCCACCCCCACACCCCCACACCCCGGCCCCCGCAGCCCGCACGATGCGCCGAAAGGTAGGGCATTCCATATGGCTAGGCACCGGTCATCCAGCGCGACTGGGAAATGAAGCAGGAGCGGCGAACGCCCGACTACACGACTGTGTGGGCCGAGATGCCCACCGTTCGAGCGAAATTGTTCCGGCATACCGAAACAAATGCCTTCAGCGACGCGTAGGAGTCATTGTTCCGTAATGTCGAAACTAATAGTGGATTTTCAGTTTTCGGTTTATAGTTTCGGTAAACCGAAACAATATGGCCCGCACACTTCCTGAATTCCAGCAGAACCTGAGTCCAGCCGCTGCATCCCTTGAGCAACTCGGCAAACTCGTGCGAAATCGACGCGCCCAGTCGCGCATGCGCATCGACGACGCTGCTTCCCTCAGCGGAGTCTCCAGTGACGTGCTTTCGCGTTTGGAGAACGGCAAGCCGGTGACCGCGGACAAGCTCATGCTGGTGCTGGAGAGTCTGGGCCTGCGCATGCTCGTCGTGCCCAAGACCGACATTCCTGCCCTCGAAGCAGTGCTTGGCCTCTCTGCGAGCGAGGGTCGGTGATGGAAGGGTACATCCTGGGCGTGTACGCGGGAGCCGTGCGCGTCGGCACGTTGGGCTATGACCAGGCTCAGGATGCCTTCCAGTTCGACTACGACGCTGCCTGGCTGGCGTTGCCAAGCCGATACCCACTCTCGCCACATGTGCCCTTGGAGGGTGGCGCGGCGCCGCAGGCCATCCGCCGTTTCCTGGAGAACCTGCTCCCTGAAGGCGAGGCACTGGTTGTGGCGGCCAACGATGCTCGCGTGGCGCGCAACAACGTCTTCGGGCTTCTTCGCCACCTCGGACATGAGACTGCTGGCGCGCTGAGCTTTGTCGCTGCCGGCCAGGTGCCGGCTGAGCAGGAGCCACTGCGCCGGCACCTGCCGTTCGAAGAGCTGCAGGCACGGATCGACAACCGCGCGAACGAACCCTTCAACCGGTGGGACGGCAAAGTGCGCATGTCCATCGCCGGGCACCAGGACAAGCTTCTGGTGGCCATCGAAGAAGACCAACTGTTCCTGGTCGACGGGGTGCTGTCGTCTACGCACATCCTCAAGCCAGAGCCTGCGCGCGAGGAAACGAGGTTCATGGTGGCCAACGAGCATTTCTGCATGCAGCTGGCCAATCGCATCAGCATGCGGCGCTGGAAGGCGCCTGGTGCCGCGCACGTGAGCATCCTGCGGGTACCGTCGCCGGTCTTGAGCATCGAGCGATTCGACCGCCGCAGGACGCCGGACGGTGTCGAGCGGTTGCACATCATTGATGGGTGCCAGGCGCTGGATTTGTCGGTGAGTGCAAAGTACGAGCGTAACGTGGGGGCTCAACCGGAGGTGCGGCACATTCGCGATGGAGCCAGTTTCGAAAAGCTCGGCACGCTCAGGCCCGGGTTCGTCGAACCAGCGCTGGGGATGCAGCGCCTGGTCCTTTGGGCGGTCACGACCCTGCTCTTCGGCAACAGCGATTCGCACGGCAAGAACATCTCGTTCTTCGTCAACCGCACAGGGCTCACCCCGACGCCGCTGTATGACCTGGTGAGCGTCGTGCAGTACGCGGCGTTCCATCACGACCTGGCGATGGCATTCGGGAATGAGTTCGAGCTGGAAGCAGTGCGCTCGTTCGCGCTTGCAGACTTCTGCGTGCGCATGGGCATTGAACGCAGGTACTTCGCACGCGAGCTGACGCGACTCTGCGAGTTCGCACTTCAAGAGGCGCCGGCGCAGGCGGCGGACCCCGCGTACATGGGAGAGGAAGTCGCTTTCGTGCAGGGCCTTGCTCAGTTCGTGGCCACCCGAGCGGAGGCCTTGTTGGCCATGGCGCGCGACATCCCGAAATTCGCTGCGGACAACTTCTAGTCGTTGAGTCCTGTCCAGTTCCTCCGCCTTGGCCGCGAGCATCTGGCGGTCGATGCGCGGCTGCCCCTCGGGCGCGAACCCTCGGCGATGTCCAGATGTCTCACCCTCTTGACCTCAAGTCGACTTGAAGTTGCGCAGTCTAGCTTCCGCCTCTTGAGGGCAAGCAAAGGAAGACGACCATGGATGCCATCACGCACCCGACCGACAACGTCGTGCTGCCCGTACCGCAGCCGACGTCGATCACCCGGTGCCCGGACACGGCGCGGACCGCTTCGGCGAGCCGGTCTATCAGGCCCATGCGTTTCCTTTGACTATGATTCCAGGAGCCCATAGGGGCTCATAGAAGCTCATAGAGGTTCATAGCAGCCCATATCAAGCACCTGGCGTCACCGTATAGCTGGCCCAGCGCCGCTCGCCATGCTGCACCAGCCGACCCTGCTCCTTCATCCGCTTCAGCAGCTTGGCCGCCTGATCCGGCGAAAGGCGGCACAAGGTGATCACGTCAGCGCGCGTCACACGCCCGTGATGCATCGCGTAGCTCAGTACCATCTGCTCGTGCTGGATCGCCGCGAAGCCGGCTTGCCGCGTATAGCCAGCCTTGTCGCCGTCAGCCTGATAGACCCCAGGGGCCAGCGTGTAGGTACGTCCCTTGGTCGCGCCGTGCGCCTGCGCGAGCCCGGCTTCGAGCAGCGCCTCTAGCGTGCGCCTGGCTTGGGCCGGGTCGCGCTGAATATGGGAGGCCAGTTCCTCGGTGGTGAGCCGCTTGAGCTCACGCAGGGCCGCTAGCGCGATCAGGCTATCGATAGGCAAGGCAGCGCCGCGTCGGCCTTCTTCGCTCACCACCAGCCTCAGGAAGGCCTCGTCGGCGTCCACCGTGGCGAGTTGCAGCACCACGTTGTGGGTATCGGTGCGTCGGTAGTCGGGCTCGGGTCGACCCAAGCGCAACATGCCTCGATAGATCTTGTCGACGCCCCGGCCCGATCTCTCGACCACGCCCACGCGCTTCATCGCGTCGGCCAGCGCACGGTTGCGTGGTCGCGGCTCCGTCGTCAGCAGATTGGCCAGCGTTACGCCGTCCACCAGCCCGCCGGAGTTGCTGATGGTCAGGCCCTCGTCGTCCAGCCGCACATGCACGGCACCCAGGCGGTGATAGTCGCGATGGACCAGCGCATTGGCCACCGCTTCACGAAACGCGCCCATGTCGACCTTGGGCACCGGCACGCGGAACAGGCCGACCTGGATCTCGCGCTCCGGGTTGTAGGGGCGGAAGTTGGTCTCCAGCCAGTCCAGGGCCTTGAGCAGCGGGAAGCGGCGGAATTCATTGAAGCCGACCGCCTCGCGCGCCAGCACTTGAAAGGCGAACTCGTGCGTGGGCACCAGGTCACGCAGTGACTGCTCGCGCCCGACCAGCAGCAGGCCGGCGAGCGTGGGCAAGCGGCTGCCGTCCGCTTGGCGGGCCGCAAGACCCAGCGCGCCATCGAGCGCCTCGTCATCCAGTTCCAGCAGCACGCGATCGCCACCATATTGCTGCACGCTCTGGCGCAAGCGCTCGCGCTCCAGCGGGTCGAGGTCGGCCAGGGTGGCGCCCGCCACCACCTGTGCCGACGCATCCATCAGCCCGAAGCTGGACGCCCGACTGGAGCGCTCGTGCGGCAGCATCGCAACGCATTCGGGCTGGCCATCCGCCTTGAGCCGGCGCCGCAGATAGACGCCGCCCGTGGTCGCGACCTCGCCGTGCGCCTTGGGCACCGCGATACGGGCCACCGCCACGCCGTCGATAGCCATCGATGTGACAGAGACGGTTAGCGACGGCGAAGTACGCGCGGCCACCAAGCCAGGCAGGCCGGAAAGCTGCATGTGCTCGGCGTGCAATCCGGAGGGCGTGCCATCGTCTTCCACACCCAACCAAAGTTCTCCGCCCTCGGCGTTGGCCAGGCATGCAATCGCCTCCACCAACTCGCGGTCGGACAGGCGCACACGGTCGCTCTTGAATTCGACCGTGAGCGATTCGCGTGCGGGCAGGGAATCGGCGTAGCCGGAGGGCGGGCGGGTGAGGGAGGCAGGGCGCTCGGTCATGGCCTGGCAGCCTACAACAGTCGCGCCACGCAGATGCGAACTAATCCCCCAGCGCCTTCGAAACCCTCTTCGTCCCCACCCCCACCCCCCAGCCCCCGCAGCTCGCACGATCCGCCGAAAGGTAGGGCATTCCATATGGCTAGGCGCCGGGCAGGCGGCGGCGTGCCGCAGGCCGTCGCGCATGGCGCTCAGTTTGCGGATCGTCCGGTCGAGCTCGTCCGCCTTGGCCGCGAGCATCTGGCGGTCGATGCGCGGCTGCCCCTCGGGCGCGAACATGCGCGCGATCTCGTCGAGCGAAAAGCCGGCGGCGCGCCCCAGCGCGATCAGCGCCAGCCGCTCCAGCACGCCGGGATCGAACAGGCGGCGCAGTCCGCGCCTGCCGGTGGAGGCGATCAGCCCCTTTTCGTCATAGAGGCGCAGCGTCGATGCCATTGATCCGAGGCCGACGACGATCGCCGCTCGGCTTTCGTCATCCGCCTGCCGGTGCACGCGGCTACACGCTTGACCACGGAGTCACCGGGGGAGTCCCGGGGAAGTTCCCGGGGAAGTTGCTCTGCTGCTGTGTGCCATGACCGGCGACATGGTGCGCCAGCCAATGCAGCGCTGGGCTGCGCCACGGAGGCGCACGGAGTCGCCACGGGTTTCGCCATCCTTCTGATACTCAATCGGCACACCGCCGACCAGCAGACGATGGAAGTGGCGGTTGGCCGAGAGACGGGCGGGGATGCCGAGATCGAGCACCTGCTTGAATGCATCTTCGCGGGCGGCGGTCGGAATGTCTGGATTGAGATTGTGGATCGCCTCGCGCAGGCGAAATGGCAGCAGCACCTGGTGGTAGTTGGCGCGCTCAGGTGTGGGGCCGTCGTGCGCAATGTCGGGGCCATAGCGGTGCGCGTAGCCCACGTCCTGCAACCAGCCCAAGGCTTCCTGTTCGAGCTGGTCTTCAGTCATGGCTGTGCGTCGGAGTCGTCGAGGGCACCGAGCGTGCCCAAATCGTTGGCCAGCTCCGCTTCGATCGCGGCGATGCTAGGCAGGCTGTGTTCCAGCGCATCGGGCAGATCGCGCAGCAACTGATACTCGGCCACGCCGATCGGCTTGTCGATGCCTGACAGCGCGTATTCGGCGACCAGACGGTTTTGTTGCTTGCACAGCAGCAGGCCGATGGTGGGCTTGTCGTCGGGGGCCTTGATTTGCGCGTCGACGGCCGAAAGGTAGAAGTTGAGCTGGCCCGCATGTTCGGGTTTGAAGGCCGTGGCCTTGAGTTCCACCACTACATAGCATTTCAGGCGCGTGTGATAGAAGAGCAGGTCGATGAAGAACTCGTCGCCCGCCACCTCCAGGCGGAACTGCCGCCCGACGAACGCAAAGCCCGCACCGAGTTCCAGCAGGAAGCGCGTGATGTGGCGGATCAGACCGTTTTCGATCTCGCGCTCATGCGCGTCATCACCCAGGCCCAGAAAGTCGAACAGGTAAGGGTCTTTGAGCGTGTCGTGCGCCAGTGCTGAATCAGGCGCCGGCAGGCGAGCCTGAAAGTTGGTGACCGCCGTGCCCTGGCGCAGGTGCAGGCGGTTTTTGATATTCAGCGCCAGCGTGCTGCGCGACCAGCCTTGCTGCACCGTCTGTTCGGCGTACCAGGCGCGATCTGGTGTCGCATCCAGCTGGGTCAGCAGGGTGACGATGTGGAACCACGGCAATTGGTCAGCGGGCTGCTGACCAAATTGGCCATCAGGGCAATGCTGGGCAAAAAACCGCATGTACTTGAGGTTGCTGGACGACCAGCCGCGCATGTCCGGAAACGCGTCCTTCAGGTCGCGCGCCAAGCGGTCGATCACCTTGGCGCCCCAGCCCTCGCGCGCCTGCCGCGCCAGGATGTCGCGGCCGATCTGAAAGTACAGCGACACCAACTCGCGATTGACGGCCAGCGCCGCGCGCTGCTGGGCGCTGTGGATGCGGATCTTGAGCTCGGCCAGCCAATCGGCGTAACCGGCTGGCGGCTGGGTGAGGGAGGCGGGGCGCTCGGTCATGGCATGGCAGCCTACAACAGTCGCGCCACGCGGACGCGAACTAGTCCCCCGGCGCCTTCGCAACCCTCTTCCTCCCCACCCCCACACCCCCAGCCCCCGCAGCCCTCACGATGCGCCGAAACGTAGGGCATTCCATATGGCTAGGCGCCGGGCAGGCGGCGGCGTGCCGCAGGCCGTCGCGCATGGCGCTCAGCTTGCGGATCGTCCTGTCCAGTTCGTCCGCCTTGGCCGCGAGCATCTGGCGGTCGATGCGCGGCTGCCCCTCGGGCGCGAACATGCGCGCGATCTCGTCGAGCGAGAAGCCGGCGGCGCGCCCCAGCGCGATCAGCGCCAGCCGTTCGAGCACGCCGGGATCGAATAGGCGGCGCAGCCCGCGCCTGCCGGTAGAGGCAATCAGCCCCTTTTCGTCATAGAACCGCAGCATCGATGCCGGAACGCCGGATTGCTGCGCCGCGAGAATCGGCCAACAGCGGACATACACAGTTCCGCGTCGACTGTCCGCTTGAGACTGGTTGCAGACCAGTGCTCCTCACGATAGATAGTGTCAAGTAATAGCCTGGAAATACTCAAAATGATGGATTGGGTCCCTATAGCCTTCATTACGTTCAAGATTCTCGTGTTCGGCACGGGCATGTTCTTCGCCATCAAGTGGCATTATGAGCAAGGGAAGAAGGGGAAGGAGAAGCAGAGCGCGGTGCTACGCGCGGGCGGCAAGGTGGCCGCAGTCTTCGTGCTATCGCTCCTGGGCCTTTCGCTCCTCACCTTCGGCCTTAGCAGGATGCTCGGTTTGGACTTGACCTTCCCATGATGGCAAAGAATAGTCGGCCGATATCCAGTTGTGCGGCAGCCATTCCCCGATGCGGCCATTGGACAGCGTCGGCACGCGGGTCAGTACGTCACTTCGGATTAAGTAGCGTGGGCCGGTTCGGGGGCGAGATTGTCAACACGAATGTCCGCACAGCGCTAGCGTGCGGTCCTCCGTGTTGCCCTTATCGGAAGGCCGCTTTCGGCCAAGAGCGGAACTACGCCACGGACATCCAGTTTTCGCCCGGAAGCGCCTGCCAGACGCTTAAAAATCAATAGGACTTCCCGAACCATGAAAACCCAGTACTACACATCTACAAGCCTTGATGGATTTCTGGCGACCGAGGACGAC
>NZ_JBFUFO010000045.1:0-43775 GCF_056403395.1 Variovorax sp. P2_H12
AGGTGGTCCCACTCCTTCCCATCCCGAACAGGACAGTGAAACGCCTCAGCGCCGATGATAGTGCGGGTTCCCGTGTGAAAGTAGGTCATCGTCAGGCTCTTACAGCCCCAAATAGCCCAGCCCCTCAAAAGGCTGGGCTTTTTGCGTTTCGCTTTCTGACGATCAAATCGACGATTCAGCGATTCAGCGATTCAGCGATTCAGCGATTCAGCGATTCAGCGATTCAGCGATTCAGCGATTCAGAATTCTCGAATCCTCTACCGATGCAGCTCCGACCGCGATGAGCTCATCCACAACGCCTGCCATTAGCGGATTCAGTGTGAGCGCGCCAAAAAAGCGCGCCCGGATCGTCTCGAAATAGGGGGTCTGCGCGAGCCACACGTTCCATTCGGCCTGGCCGACGGACTGCAGTTCGAGCAGCTTGAACTTCAACAAGACCTTGAGCGCATGCCGCGCATGCTTGACCGGGTCGCGCGCAAAGTCGTCGAGCCTGCTGCGGGCCTTTCGCAGGGCGCCCGGCGCGTCATGAAAGACGCTCCCGTGCCCGGGAATCACGTGCAGCGGCCCGAGCGACTCGATCAGGTCCAGCGTCGCGGCGACCTCTTCGAACGACGCTTCGCCGAGCAGTTCGGGAAACACCACTCCGAAGCCGTTCTCCCAGAGCGCATCGGCGGAGATCAGGGTCTTCGATGCCGGTTCGAAGAGGATGACCGAGTGCGGATCATGGCCCTTGGCGGCATGAATTTCCCAGGCGAGGTCGCCCAGCTGCATCTGCTGCCCGGGTTCGAGCAGGCCGTCGAAGCGGAAGCGGTCGCAGCACTGGCCGGTCGCGCGAAAACTCAAGGCGTCCTCGTCCCAGCGCTGCACCGACGCGGCCTCCCCGGGCGGGATCAGGCAGCGGACCGCCGGATAGCGTCGCTGCAGAGCCGCGTTGCCGCCGCAGTGGTCGCTGTGCAGGTGTGTGTTCAGCAGGTCGTCGAGGGGTCGCCCGCCCAGCGCGCTCTCGATCAGCGCCACGGTCTGCGCCGAGTGGGTCACGTAGCCGGTGTCGACCAGGGCCGTCTGATCACGCCCCGTGAAGAGGATGTTGTTGGCCGACAGCCAGCCCCGTTCGAAGACCTGGAGCTGCGCCGGAAGTCCGTCGGCGGCTCTCAAGACGTCGCGCCCGGCCGCAATTGCCGCCGCAGGATCTTGCCGACGTTGGTCTTGGGCAGCGCATCGCGGAATTCGATCTGCTTGGGCCGCTTGTAGCCAGTGAGCTGGTCGTGGCAGTAGCGCATGACGGACTCCTCGGTCAACGCCGGGTCCTTGCGGACCACGAAGACCTTGATGGCCTCGCCCTGCTTCTCGTCGGGGACACCGATCGCGGCGCACTCGATCACGCCGGGGCACAGCGAGATCACGTTTTCGAGTTCATTCGGATAGACGTTGAAGCCGCTGACGATGATCATGTCCTTCTTGCGATCCACGATCCGGCTGTAGCCATCCTCCTGCATCACCGCGATATCGCCGGTGCGCATGAAGCCATCGGCAGTGAACGCCGCCGCGGTCTCGGCAGGCTGGTTGTAGTAGCCGACCATCACATTCGGCCCCTTGATGCAGAGTTCGCCGGCCTCGCCCGCGGGCAGCGACCGGCCTTCGTCATCCTTGATCGCGATCTCGATGCTCGGCAAGGGCAGGCCGATGTTGCCCGTGTAGGCGGTGTTGGTCACCGGATTGTTGGTGCCGATCGCGCAGGTCTCGCTCATGCCCCAGCCCTCGATCATCGGACAGCCGGTGACTTCGGCCCATTTGCGCGCGGTGCCCTCGGAGGCCGCCATGCCGCCGGCCTGCGAGACGAACAGCTTCGAGAAATCGAGCGTCTTGAACTCGGGGTGGACCAGCAATGCGTTGAAAAGGGTGTTCACGGCCGGTAGCATGTGGAAGGGCCGCTTCTTCAGCACCGCGATGAACTTGGCCGTGTCGCGCGGGTTCGGGATCAGCGTGAGATGCGAGCCCTGGCGGATCGCGAGCAGGCACAAGGTCAGGGCGAAGATGTGATACAGCGGCAACGCGGCGATGCTGTTGACCTTGGACAGGTCGCCGGCACGCCCGAGCGCCGGCGTGAACCAGGCCTCGGCCTGCAGCGTCGCGGCCACGATGTTGCGATGCGTGAGCACCGCACCTTTCGAGAGCCCGGTGGTGCCCCCGGTGTATTGCAGGAAGGCGATCGAGTCGAGCGTGCTCGGGTCGGCCGCCAGCGCGCGACCGCGGCCGGCGGCGATCGCCTTGGGGAAGGGCGTGACCGTGCGGCCGTCGGACAGCGCGATCTTGTAGGGCGGCACCATCTTGGCGAGGTGCCGCACCGCCACCGTGATCCAGGCGCCGTAGAGCCCGCCCAGCAGGTCGCCCATCGCGGTCACGACGACGTGCTTGATGGCGGTGCGATCGATCACCTGCTCAAGCGTGGAGGCGAAGTTCTCGAGGATCACGATCGCGGTGGCGCCCGAGTCCGTGAGCTGGTGCTCGAGTTCGCGCGCCGTGTACAGCGGGTTGACGTTGACACAGGTGTAGCCTGCGCGCAGCACGCCGCAGATCGTGACCGCGAACTGCGGCACGTTGGGAAGCATCACCGCGACGCGTGCACCGGGCTCGAGCCCGAGGGACTGCAGCCAGACGCCCATCGCGCTCGACAGCGTGTCGAGCTCGCCATAGGACATCCATTGCTCCATGCAGACCGAGAAGGGCCGCTCGGCATAGCGCTTGAACGATTCGTCGAAGAGCTGGCCCAGCGAACGGTACTGTTCGGGGTGGACTTCGTGTGGCACGCCGGCCGGGTAGTTCTGAAGCACTGAGGTCTGCATTCGGTCTCCTTTGGCGCGGATTGTCGGAGCGAGCGAGGGGCTGCCGCCAGCGGGCTTGTCCTAGGGTCGGCGCAAGGTGGCGTTCGGCCCTGTCGCGCGTGCGATAGTCGGTGCATGGTTGCACGTGCTCAGCGGTGGTTGGTATTCGGTTGGCTGGTCCTCGCACTGGCGTGGACCGGCTTCTGGTGGGACCGGTCGCCCGCGGCCGCGATCGCCGGGCTGCTGGTGCTGAGTTGCTCCCATGCGGCCTTCCTCGCGCTCGAGTTCGCGTTGAGCCATCGGGTCGGCGCGCACGACCCCGCGCCTCGCGCGAGCACCTGGCAATTCTTCAGGGCATGGCTGGCGGAATGCGTGGCGGCGCCGCGCGTGTTCGGCTGGTACCAGCCCTTTCGCTGGCGCGCGATTCCCGATCATCTGCCGCACGGGCCTCGCCGGGGGGCGGTGCTGATCCATGGGTTCGTCGGCAATCGCGCGTTCTGGAGTCCGTGGCTGCGCGAATTGCGCGCGGCCGACCGCGCCTTCGTGGCGGTCGACCTCGAGCCGGTCTTCGGTTCGATCGATCGCTATGTGCAGACCATCGAGGCCGCCATCGTGCGCGTGACCGCGGCGACAGGCCTGCCGCCGGTCCTGATCTGCCACAGCATGGGCGGGCTCGCGGCCCGTGCCTGGCTGCGCAATGCCGATGGCGCGCGCGTGCATCGCATCCTGACCATCGGCACGCCGCACCGAGGCACCTGGCTGGCGCGCTTCGGTCGCACCGTCAACGGTCGGCAGATGCGCATGGGGGGCGAGTGGCTGCAACGGATCGACTGCGAGCGGGCGAGCCCCCGGCAAGTGCCTTTCACCTGCTGGCATTCGAACTGCGACAACATCGTCTTTCCTGCCTCGGTGGCCACGCTGCCGGGCGCGGACAACCGGCTCGCCGCAGGGCGGGGGCATGTGGAGATGGCCTTCGACGACCAGATCAGACGGGAGTCCCTCGCACTGCTCGATGGCTGAGGCCATCGCCTCCGATCGAAGGCGGGCCTGGCAGCCTACTGCGCGGCGGCGAGCACGCCGCGGCGGATCTGGTCGAGCTCGATGCTCTCGAACAACGCCTTGAAATTGCCTTCGCCGAAACCGTCGTCGCCCTTGCGCTGGATGAACTCGAAGAAGATCGGACCGAGCTGGTTCTCGCTGAAGATCTGCAGCAGCAGCGCGCCCTTCTTGCCATCCACCAGGATCTTGCGCTTCTTGAGCTCGGCCACGTTCTCGCCGTGGCCCGGGATGCGCTTGTCGATCAGCTCGTAGTAGGTGTCGACGGTGTCGAGCAGCTTCACGCCCGAGGCGCGCAGCGCGTCGACCGAGTGCGCGAGATCACGCGATCCCATGGCGATGTGCTGGATCCCTTCGCCGTGGTAGCTGTCCAGGTACTCCTGGATCTGCCCGGCCTTTTCGTTGCCTTCCTCGTTGATCGGGATGCGGATCTTGCCGCAGGGGCTGGTCATGGCCTTGCTCTTGACGCCCGTGACCTGGCCTTCGATGTCGAAGTAGCGGATCTCGCGGAAGTTGAAAAGGCGTTCGTAGAAGTCGGCCCATTCCTTCAGGCGACCGCGGTGCACGTTGTGCGTCAGGTGGTCGATATAGGTGAGGCCATGGCCTTCGGGCGCCAGCGCCTCGACCGCCGAGAGGCCGGGCAGCGCCTCGAAATCGACGTCATAGAAGCCGATGTTGCCGATGTCGCCCGGCGCTGCGCCGTTCTTGCCGCGCCAGCGGTCGACGAAGTAGATCAGGCTGTCGCCGATGCCCTTGATGGCCGGGATGTTGAGCTCGCCCGGACCGGCGCCCGGGGCGAAACCCCAGGCGCCGAGGCCGATCGCGCGCTCGTAGGCCGCCTTGGCGTCCTGCACGCGAAAGGCGATCGCGCAGATGCTCGGACCGTGCTGGCGCGCGAAGCGCTGGGCGAAGGAGTCGGGCTCGGAGTTGATGATGAAGTTGATCGTGCCCTGGCGGTAGAGCAGCACGTTCTTGTGGCGGTGCTTGGCGATCGGCTTGAAGCCCATCTGCTCGAAGACGCGGCCCATGGCGGCCGGATCGGGTGCGGCGTATTCGATGAACTCGAAGCCGTCGGTGCCCATGGGGTTCTCCCAGGGCGTGAAGGCGGGGGTGTCGGTGGTGCTCGTCATGGTGGCTCTCCGTGGGGGCGAGGTGGATTCAGTGTGCCGCCGCGGGGTGGCTGGCGTCCATGGGGAACTGTAAAAGCGCCAGCCCTCATGATTTCGGCGTTGTTGGGCCTCGATTCGCCATTTCACGCAGGAAACATGCAAAATTCAAAGTATGGATGCACTTGACAAGATCGATCGCCACATTCTGCGCACGCTGCAGTCCGATGGCCGCGCCACCTACGACCAATTGGCCGAACAGGTCAGCCTGTCGCCCAGCGCGGTGCTGCGACGGGTCAAGCGGCTGGAGGAGAGCCGGGTGATCGACCGCTACGTCGCCCTGGTCAAGCCCGAGGCGGTGGGTTTGGGGCTCACGGCCTACCTCAACGTGCGGCTCGAGAAGCTCACCGAGAGCCATAAGCGAAATCCAATGGACTTGTTTCGCGCCAGCGTGCAGACTTGGCCCGAGGTCGTCGAATGCGCGGCATTGACCGGGGAGATGGACTATCTGCTGCGCGTCGTGGTGGCCGACATGGCGCACTACAGCCGGTTCATCATGAACACCCTGCTCAAGCACCCCAGCGTCCAGGATTGCAAGACCAGCTTCGTGCTCGATCGGGTCAAGGCGACGACCGCAGTGCCGGTGTAACAACCCGATTCGAAAGATCGTCGACGGCTGGGCATTTGTCCGCGAATGGTGAGCCCGGCAATCCCCGTCCCCTTGTAGGTTTAGGGAAAACCCTTATATTCGATGCATGTTCACCGCCAAGGCCCTCCTCATAGCCTCGCTCGGCGTCGGCTCGTTCCTGAAGGCGCCGATGGTTGAGGCGCAACCGCGCGCCGCCGCGCCGCATCCCGTGATGGTGCCGATCCGCTCGATCGGCCCGCGTGAGCGCGACCGCATCGCTCAACACCTGCTCGACCTGCCCCCGCACGACCGCTACCTGCGCTTCGGCTATGCGGCCTCCGACGAGCAGATCCAACGCTACGTCGACGGGCTCGATTTCGAGCGCGACGAACTGTTCGGCATCTACAACCGCCGGCTCGACCTGATCGCGATGGCCCACCTGGCTTTCGCGCCGGCCGACCAGCAGCAGGACTGCGCCGAGTTCGGCGTCTCGGTGTCCGTGCACGCTCGCGGGCGCGGCTATGGCGCACGCCTGTTCGAGCGCGCGGTGGTCGTGGCGCGCAACGAGGGCGTGGGCATGCTGTTCATCCATGCGCTGAGCGAAAACGCCGCCATGCTGAAGATCGCGCGCAATGCCGGCGCCACCGTGGTGCGCAGTGGCTCCGAGTCCGAGGCCCATCTCGAACTGCCCGCTGCGACCTTCGACAGCCGCATGAGCGAGATCGCACTGCAGCACTTCGCGCAGGTGGACTACCAGCTCAAGACGCGCGCCAAGCAGTTCTGGTCCTTCCTGGGCGAACTGCAGGAAATCCGCAGCGGCGTCCGCGCCGCGCGAGACAAATCCGCCGCCTGAAAAAAGAAACACCCCCCGAAGCGCCTGCGGCGCTTCCCCCCTCAAGGGGGGCGATACCGGCGGCCCGGCGAAGCCGGTTCCGCGGTATCTCTGGCATTTGGCTGCGCCGGTTTCGTGCGTCGCGGGTCACGCGATCACGCGGTGGACCACTGAATGGCCGCCCCCTGAAGTCCGGCCGCGCAGCGCGCCGGCCATCCTGGGCCGCCACGGATCCGGCTTTGCCGGGCCGTCGGGGGCGCCCCCTTGAGGGGGAGCCTGCTACACGCAGTGAGCAGGATTCGGGGGTGGGTGATCCCAGGGGTGGGTTATCCTTGCGGTTCCCCAACTCCGCCCTCCCGCAGTGGCCGACCCTCACCCTGATCGCGCGCCCGTCGAACGCGAAGACAAGCGCAGCTTTCTCCAGAAGCTCGCCGAATTCATCCATCCCGGGCCCGATTCCCGCGACGAACTGATCGAGACCCTCGCCGACGCCGAGGACAACGACGTGATCGGCGCCGAGTCGCGCGTCATGCTCGAAGGCGTGCTGCGCATGGCCGACATGACCGCCGGCGACGTGATGGTGGCGGCGCCGCGGATGGACCTGGTCAACATCGACGCGCCGTACGACGCCTTGCTGCACCTGGTGATCGACACCGCCCACTCGCGCTTTCCGGTCTTTGAGGGCGAGAAGGAAAACATCATTGGCATCCTGCTCGCGAAGGACCTGCTCAAGCTGCAGCGCGCGCCGGGACTGAACATCCGTGCGCTGCTGCGCCCGCCGACCTTCGTTCCCGAGAGCAAGGGGCTGAACGACCTGCTGCGCGAGTTCCGCGGCAACCGCAACCACCTGGCGATCGTGATCGACGAGTTCGGCCGCGTGGCGGGCCTGATCACCATCGAGGATGTGCTGGAGCAGATCGTCGGCGAGATCGAGGACGAGTTCGACATCGCCGAGGACGAGGGCGATATCTTCGGCCTCGCGGACCATACCTATCGGGTCTCGGGCGACACACCGATCGAGCGCGTGGCCGAGGCCTTCGGCATCCGCTTCGACGACAAGGCGCTGAGCGAGGCGTTCGACACCATCGGTGGCCTGATCGCGCACGAGATGGGCCATGTGCCCAAGCGCGGCGAACACTACGCCATCGGCGCCTTCGATTTCGTCGTGCTGCACACCAAGGGTGGCGCGGTGCGCTGGTTCAAGGTCTCGCCGGCGCGCGGCGACGACGCGGCCGATTGAAAACCTCGGTTCGCGCGCTGGGCTTCGGGTTCGCGGGGCTGGCCCAGGCGCTCTCGATCGCCGCGCCCTGGGACGGCCAGCCGCTGTGGTGGCTTCAATTGCTGTCGCTGGCCGCGCTGGTCTGGCAGCTCGACGCGCTGCGTCCCGCCGAACGTGCCGCTGTCGACGGCCCGCGGCCATGGCGAGCCGCGGCGTTCCTGGGCTGGGTGTTCGCCACGGCATGGCTTTGCGGCACCTTCTGGTGGCTCTTCATCTCGATGCACACCTATGGCGGCCTGGCGGCACCGCTGGCCGCGGTGGCGGTGTTCGCGCTGGCCGCGGCGCTCTCGCTCTACTACGCGCTCGGCTGCGCCCTGTACGTGGCCTTCGCACCGGCGAGCCCCTTGCGCTCGGCCGCTTTCTTCGCCGCGCTGTGGACGCTGGCCGAACTGTTGCGCGGCAGCTGGTTCACGGGCTTCCCGTGGGGCGCGGGCGGCTATGCGCATGTCGACGGGCCGCTGGCGGTCTATGCGCCGTGGGTGGGCGTCTACGGCATCGGGGCGATCGCCGCCGGTATCGCGACCCTGGTGCCGCTGGCCTTCCGTCATGCGCGCGGGCGCGCCTTCGCGCTGCCTGTCGGGCTGGCGCTGGTGCTGTTCTGCGTGCCGGCGCTGATCGACCTGGCACGCGGCACGCCGACGGACGACGCCGCGCGATCGCGCGGCCGCATCGGCATCGAACTGCTGCAGGGGAACATCCCGCAGGACGAGAAGTTCATCCCGGGCGGCGGCATCGCGACCGCGCTGCAGTGGTATGGCGAGCAGCTGCGCGACGCGAGCGCATCGCTGGTCATCACGCCCGAGACGGCCCTGCCCCTGCTGCCCTCTCAACTGCCGCCGGGCTACCTCGATGCAATCGCGGCGCGCTACGCGAGCGGCACCCAGGCGGCCATCGTCGGCCTGCCGGTCGGCGACGGCCGTTCCTACAGCAATGCGGTGATCGGCTTCCGGCCCGGCGAAGGCACGACCTATCGCTACGAGAAACACCACCTGGTGCCCTTCGGCGAATTCATCCCGGGGCTGTTCCGCTGGTTCACCGACATGATGAACATCCCGCTCGGCGACTTCGCGAGCGGCGGGCTGGCGCAGGCGCCCTTTGCCTGGCAGGGCCAGCGCATCGCGCCGAACATCTGCTACGAGGATCTGTTCGGCGACGAGATCGGTGCCAACTTCCGCAGCGTGGACGATGCGCCCACAGTGCTGCTCAATGTCAGCAACATCGCCTGGTTCGGCGACTCGATCGCGATCGACCAGCATCTGGCGATCTCGCGCATGCGCGCGCTGGAGTTCCAGCGGCCGATGGTGCGCGCCACCAATACCGGGGCGACCGTGGTCATCGACCATCGCGGCCGGGTGACGCACGAACTGCCGCGGCTCACGCGCGGCGTGCTGAAGGCGGAGGTGGAAGGCCGGTCCGGGCGCACGCCCTACGCGGTCTGGGTGTCGCGCTTCGGGCTCTGGCCGCTGTGGGGCCTGGCGCTGGCGGTGGTCGTGGCGACGCTGGCACTGCGACGCCGCGAAGGCCAGCCCGCCGCCGGGCCAAGTGGGGAGCGTGGGCGCCTTGGCTAGCTAGGTCCTGGCCAGCCGGCCGGCCTCGCGGTGCTGCTCGCCGGCTGCCCAGACCTGCTGTGGCGCCTTGCCGACCCACTGCTGGTAGACGCTCGGCGCGGTGGCGCCTTCGGTGGACAGCAGCAGCACGCTCGCGTCGATCCCAAGGCCGGTCTGGCGGCGCAGATCGGCATCGCGCACCAGGTGCGTCAGGCCGGCAAGGCCGGCCACGCCCGACTCGCCGCTGACCAGCGGCATGTCGGCTTCGTTGCCGGCCGCGAGGGTGCGCATGGCTGCGATGGCCTCGTCGTCCTCGATGGTCAGGAAGAAGTCCATCGACGGCTGCAGGAAGCGCCACGCCAGCGGCGAGGTCTCGCCGCAGGCGAGACCGGCCATCACCGAGTCCACCGAGCCCGTGGCGTTGGCGGCCTGGCCGCGGATCGCGCTTTGATAGAGGCAGTCGGCCTGCTGCGGCTCGACCACGATGAAGGTCGGCCGGCGCGCGCCGTACCGCTCCCACAGGTAGCTGGCGACCCCCGCGGCCATGCCGCCCACCCCGCCCTGCAGGAACACGTGGGTGTAGGGGCAGCCGTCGCGCGCTTCGGCGCCGCGCTGTTCGAGGATCTCCGCCGGGATGGTTCCGTAGCCTTGCATGACGTCGCGCGGAATCTCCTCGTAGCCGTCGTACGAGGTGTCGGAAACGACGAACCAGCCGTTTTCGCCAGCCAGGCGCGCCGCTTCCTCGACCGAGGCGTCGTAGTTGCCGGCGATGCGCACGATCGTGGCGCCGTGCGAGGCGATCGAGCGCTCGCGCTCGACGCTGACGTTCTTGTGCAGCACGATCACGCAGCGGCAGCCGATGTCGTGCGCCGCCGCGGCCAGCGCACGGCCGTGGTTGCCGTCGGTGGCGCTGATCACGGTGAAGTCCTGCAGCGCTCGCGCCTGCCTGCCGAGGAACAGATCCTTCGCGGTGAAATTCTTCTGCGGCCATTGGCGCTGGATCAGGCGAACCAGCGCGATCGGCGCGCCGAGCGCCTTGAAGCTGCCGAGCGAGGCCCGCTTCGATTCGTCCTTGAGGTCGATCCGCGCCACGCCCAGCGACCGCGCCAATCCGGCCAGCGACAAGAGCGGCGTGGCCTCGCGCGTGAGTTCGGGCCAGTGCGACAGCCACTCGCGGCTCTCGTGCGCGCGCGCGATGCTCATGACGGCGCGCAGATCGTCGCCGTAGGGCGTTCGGGTCGCGAAGCGGTTGTGGACCAGCATGGGTTTTCCTTTTGAAGAGATAAGCGTAATGGAGGCGCCGTGCGTTCAGTGCGCGTCGCGCAGGCGCATCGCGACGTCGGCCATCGGCTTGCGCACGAAAGGCTTGCCCGCATCGGCCGGGTAGCCGAGCGTGACCATGCCCTGCGGCTCCCAATGGCCGGGCAGCCCGAGCGCGCCACGGACGGTCTCGGGGCAGAACATCGGTGCGCACAGCCAGCAGGCTCCGAGGCCGGCAGCGTGGGCGGTCAGCAGCAGGTTCTGGCCTGCCATCGCGGTGCTCTGCACCGCCATCTGGTGCTCCTTGCGATTGCGCGCGGCATCGGGATAGACGTCCATGTCCTCCATGCTGAGACAGACGACGATCACCGTGGCCGCGCCCGTGATGCGCGCGAAGGAGCGCGCGACATCGGCCTCGATGTCGGCGTTGGGATCGCGGTCGCCGCGCCGGTCCTGGCGCAACTGTTCGCCCATGGCGCAGGCCAGTGCGATCTTGTGCCGACTGGTGTCCAGGATGGCGAAGCGCCAGGGCTGCCGGTTGTGCGCCGACGGCGCGGTGGCGGCGGCTTCGAGCAGCTGGTCGACCAGCTCCGGCGGGACCGGCTTCGGAAGGTAGCGCCGCACCGAGCGGCGCGCCATCCATTGCAGTCGCGTGCTGCCGAGCAGCGCGGCGGCGACCGTGGCGATGCCGAGTTCAGGTTCCATAGTCCTGGCCCCACATGCAGTCCGGCGACGAGTTGCGGATCGCCACGCGTTCGACGATGTCCTTCTCGCGCGCCGTGAGCAGCGCCTCCGACCAGGCCCGGTTGTTCTGCAGAAGATGCGCCAGCGTTCCCATGTCCGACTCGGCTCGTGCGGGGCTGCGGCTCAGGCCGCGCAGCTGCCGTGGGTGGCCGTCGCGGCGGTCGCCTCGCGCTTGCGGAAGTCGATGCGCACCGGCGACACCGGCGTGGTGACGGCGCGCGCCCTGGCCTTGGCATCGGCCGGCGGCGTGCCGTAGGCGGTGGTGCGCTGCAGCGGAATGCGGCCCATCGAACGCAGCATCGCCTCCATGTCCATCGCGGTCATCTCCTGGCCGTGCGAGGCGCCTGCAGCGCGCGAAATGGTTTCGTTCATCAGCGTGCCGCCCATGTCGTTGACGCCGGCGCGCAGGCAGGCCTTCACGCCTTCGGCCCCGAGCTTGACCCAGGAGGCCTGGATGTTCGGAATCACGGGATGCAGCGCCAGCCGGCCCACGGCATGCATCAGCACCGTCTCGCGGAACGACGGCCCGCGCCGCGCCTTGCCCTTGCGGTAGATCGGCGACTCCATGTGCACGAAGGGCAGCGGCACGAACTCGGTGATGCCACCGGTTTCGATCTGCAGCGCGCGCAGGTGCAGCAGGTGGCGCGCCCAGTGTTCGAACTTCTCCATGTGGCCGAACATGATGGTCGAGGTGCTGCGCAGGCCCAGCCCGTGCGCGGTCCGCATCACCTCGAGCCATTGCGCGGTGTCGACCTTGTCGTGGCAGATCACTTGCCGGACCTCGTCGTCGAGGATCTCGGCGGCCGTGCCCGGCAGCGTGCCGAGGCCCGCGTCCTTCAGTTGGACCAGGTAGTCGCGCAGCGGAAGGCCCAGTGTCTTGGCGCCTTGCCATACCTCGAGCGGCGAGAAGGCGTGCACGTGCATGCCCGGCGCCTCGGCCTTGACCGCCCGGCAGATCTCCAGGTAGGTGGCGCCGGTGTAGGCGGGGTGGATGCCGCCCTGCATGCAGACCTCGGTGGCGCCACGGTCCCAGGCCTCGCGCACGCGGCGCTGGATTTCCTCCAGCGGCAGGTCGTAGGGCTTGCCGCGCAGGTCCTCGGTGGTCTTGCCCTTGGCGAAGGCGCAGAACTGGCAGCGGTAGGCGCAGATGTTGGTGTAGTTGATGTTGCGGTTGACGACGAAGCTCACGACCTCGCCGTTCATCTCGCGGCGCAAGGCATCGGCAGCGGCGCAGACGGCGGTGAACTCGTCGCCGCGCGCACGGAAGAGCCGCACGATCTCGGCTTCGCCGAGCGTCTCGCCGGCCTGGGCGCGCGCCAGGATGCGTTCGACCTCCGCGCCGGGCCGGGGGGCAGCGTGGGTGGCGATCAGCTGCAGATCGGCCGCGGGAGGATCTTCATGGGCGCCCGGCGACCAGCTGTCGGTGCGCGGGAAGCCGTCGCTGTCCAGCCGATGCAGCAGTGCGGTGCGCAATGCCGGATCGACCCAGCGCTCGAGCTCGCGCGCATGCGCCGGGTAGAGCGCGAGACGCTCGGTCAGTTCCTTGCCGGCGGCCTTCGTGGCCTTGGCCAGCGCGTCCAGGTGCGGCCAGGGCGCCTCGGGGTTCACGTGGTCCGGCGTGACGGGCGACACGCCGCCCCAGTCGTTGATGCCGGCATCGACCAGCGGGCGCAGCGCGCCCGGGCGCAGGTTCGGTGGCGCCTGGATGTTCATCGACGGATCGAAGATCAGGCGCGCCGCGGCGATGGTCCACAGATGGTCCTCGAGCGTGGGAATGGGCGCGTTGACCATCAGGGTGCCCGCCTTGGGCCGGAAGTTCTGGATGATGATTTCCTGGATGTGGCCGTAGCGCTCGTGCAGCTCGCGCAGGGCCAGCAGGGCATCGATGCGCTCCGTTCGCGTCTCGCCGATGCCGATCAGGATGCCGGTGGTGAAGGGCACGCCGGCTTCGCCGGCCAGGCGGATGGTTTCCAGGCGCGCGGCCGGCTTCTTGTCCGGCGACCCGTGGTGCGGGCCGCCGCGTTCGCAGAGCCGCTCCGAGCTGCTCTCGAGCATGATGCCTTGCGAGATCGACACCTGGCGCAGCCGGCGCAGGTCGTCGAGTTCGAGCAGGCCCGGGTTCAGGTGCGGCAGCAGGCCGGTCTCGTCGTAGACCGCGCGCGCCGCCGCCTCGAGGTACGCCAGCGTGCTGTCGTAACCCATCTTCGCCAGGGCGTCGCTCGCCGCGTGGTAGCGCAGTTCCGGCTTGTCGCCGAGCGTGAAGAGCGCTTCCTTGCAATTCGCCGCCGCGCCCGCGCGGGCGATCTCCAGCACCTTGTCGATCGACAGGTAGGGCGCCTGGCCCTTGCGCGGTGCGTGGGCGAAGGTGCAGTAGTGGCAGACGTCGCGGCACAGCTGGGTCAGCGGAATGAAGACCTTGCGCGAATAGCTGACGACCATGCCATGCGCCGCATCGCGGCGCGCGGCGGCGGCCGGCATCAGCAGGTCCAGCCCCATGTCCACCAGCTGGTAGGCCTCTTCGCGCGACATCGGGTGGTGGGCTGCAAGCATGGACGTGGTCATGGAGTCGGGTCCCTTCGGGTGGAGTGGGTCGGATGCGCCGCCGTGCGGATGGGCATGTGCGGACGCGTTTGGCGCAGCCGGTGCGCGATGCCGCTGCCGGCCAGGTAGGCGTGGGTGCGCAGGCTCGACCGGTCATCGAGGCAGGCGAGCAGATCGTCGGGCCGGTCGATGTCGCGGCCGAAGCGCGGCAGGGTCAACAGCTTCGGCACCAGGCCCAGCGCCAGCGCCGCGTCGCGGTGGCACCGGAAGCTGTCCTCGCCGAAGAGCAGCGGCATCGCGTCGGGCGGCGAGCAGGCCAGCGCATTGGTGCCGCCGTCGCTGCTGGCGGCCACCAGCGTCACGGCCGGCGAACGCCGATGACCGAGCGCGATCAGCTCGATGTCGGCCGAGGTGATCTGCGGCAGGTCGGCCGGCACCACCAGCATGCCGGCGCAGCGCGCGGCGCAAAGGGTGCGCGCCGCGTGCCGCAGGGCCTCGGCGAGCCCGGCTTCGGGCGGGTCGGCCAGCACCTCGGCGCCGGCGCGGCGCGCGATCGCCGCCGCCTCGGGGTCCTGCGTGACGACCAGCGTGCCGGCCACGAAGGGACAGCCCGCCAGCACCTGGAGCACGTCTTCGAACATAGCGCGCGCCAGTCCGGCACGCTCATGCGCGTCCAGCAGCGGTGCCAGGCGTTGCTTGGCGCGCGTGAAGCGCTTGACCGGGATGACGGCCCACAGGAGCGGGGCGTTCATCATGCGATCCGGCGCGCGCTCACGGCGGCCGATTCCTGGCTGAGGGAGTCTGCGAAAGCCAGTACCGCACGTGCCAGCGCGCGCTTGTCGTCGACGTCGTGCATCAGCGTGCGGGTGACGTGCGTCGGGATGTCGAGCGCGTCGGCGTCGGCCGCGTCGCTGCTGTCGATCACCAGGCCGTCGATCAGGCCCGCGTAGTGCGCGGCGATGGTGGCGGAGCTCACGAGGTGGCCGAGTTCGCCCATGATCTTGGCCGTCGGTCCTTTCACGGCCTGCCCGCCGACGATCGGCGAGACGACGACGATCGGCGCGGCCGTGCGCCGCAGTGCCGCGCGCACCCCGGGCACCGCGAGGATCGGATCGATGCTCAGGAAGGGGTTCGACGGGCAGATCACCACCGCGCTCAAGTGCGGATCGGCCAGCGCGCGCGTCAGCGCCGGATTGGCCGAGGCATCGTCGGCGCCGTCGAAGGAGATCGAGGTGACGACCGGTGCGCAGCGATGCTTGACGAAATAGTGCTGGAAGGGCAGGTCGCCCTCGGTGCTGTGGACGATGGTGCGAACCGCTTCGTCGCTCATGGGCAGGAGCTCGGCGCGGATGCCGGCGCGGCGCGCCATGTCGCCCATGATGGCGGTCAGGGTCTCGCCGGCACCCAGTCGGCGCGTGCGCTCCACGTGCAGGGCCAGGTCGCGGTCGCCGAGCGAGAACCAGGCTTCGCCGCCCCATTGCGCGAGTGCCGCCATGAAGTTCCAGCTCTCGTCGGCGCGGCCCCAGCCGCGCGTCGTGTCGCTGAGTCCGCCCAGGGTGTAGAGCACCGTGTCGAGGTCGGGCGAGATGCGCAGGCCGAGGAAGTCGAAGTCGTCGCCGGTGTTCACGGCCACGGTCAGACGGCCCGCGTCGAGCGTGTCTTCCAGGCCCAGCGCGAGCTTGGCGCCGCCGACGCCACCGCACAAGGCCACCACGCGGCCGCGCTTCGACGGCGGCGCGGACGGGTCGAAGGAGGCGCTCATCTGAACATGTCCTGGTGTTTGGGGCGCAGCAGTTCGGCCGCGGGTCGAGCGGGCGCGCTCCAGCGCAGGCCGCGAAGGTGCACGACGGGCCGGCCGGCGTCGGTCTGGCCCATGACCAGCGAGGCGGCAGCGGCGATCTCGTCGGCCAGTGCGATCTCGGTCACGCGCATGGCACGGCCGAACAGGTCGGGCGCGCCGACCATGTCCAGCAATGCGGGCAAGCCGGCGGCGCCGATCGCCACGCCGGTCACGCCCCGGCGCCACGGTCGGCCGAAGCTGTCGTTGACGACCACTGCGAGCGCGACGCCGAAGGCGGCGTCGAGTTGCGCCTTCAGGCGTTCGCAGCTGGCATCGGGGTCGGCCGGCAGCAGCAGCGCGCGTTCGTCGCCGTCGGGGTGATCGATGTTGGACTGGTCGATGCCGGCGTTGGCCATCACCAGGCCCAGCCGGTGCTCGACGATCAGGACGCCGGGGCAGTACTTCACGACGGCGCGGCTCTCGGAGAGGATGAGCTCGACCATGCGCGCGTCCTTGCCGGTCTCGGCCGCCAGGCCGATGGCCCGGCGCGAGGGCACGATGTCGCGCAGGCTGACATAGCGACCCTCGGCCTTCGAGACGATCTTCTGGGCCAGCACCAGCACGTCGGCCTGCTGCGGTGCGATGGCGGCGCGCCGCAGGCTCTCGGCCATCAGGCCGGCCAGGTCGTCACCCGGTGCCACCAGCGGGAAGTCCGGCAGCGCGGTGAGCGCGACGGCTGCGCTTTGCATCTCGGAGCTTCCTCTTGCCTAGGCGGGAATGCCGGTGATCTGGATGCCTGCGCAATCCACCTTGTAACGCTTGTTGATGCCGATCAGGATCGAAGTCAGCGCCTCGGCGGCGGCGGCGTTGGCGATCGGGCCGGCATCGATGCCGCGCATGCCGGCGGCCACTGCCAGCTCGATCACGGCCTCGCGCGCCTCCTTGTCGTTGCCGCAGACCAGCACGTCGCAGGCGATCGGCCCTCCGCCCTGCAGCTTGGCGGCGCCGACGTTCTGGAAAGCCGAGACCACGCGGGCGGTTTCGCCGATGCGCTGCTGCGCGATCTGGCCGGCCGAGCCCTGCGGCGGCAGCTGCACCTGCGCGACCTTCGGCGGCACCAGCGGCACCACGGCGTCGACCACGATCTTGCCGCCCACCACATCCTTGAGTTCGTCGAGCGTCGCGTCGTGGTTGGAGAACGGGATCGCCAGGATCACGATGTCGGCGGCTGCCGCGGCACCGGCATTGCTGTCGCCGCGCACGGGCGGCGCGCCGTTGCCGTTCTCTATCTTCAGCGCCGCTTCCTGCGCCTTCTCTGCCGAACGCGAGCCGACGATGACCGGGTAGCCGGCTGCGGCCCAGCGCTTGGCCATGCCGGATCCGAGGGCACCGGTGCCACCGATGATGGCGAGGGTGGGGCGACTTTGCATGGCGTGACTCCTTGGGGTGTGGGGTGGATGCTGGGAGGAAATGAGCGGCGGAGTTCAGGCCGGCGCCGGGCCGCCAGCGCGGCGAAGTCCGCGCTTCGCGCGGATGGGCGGCCTGCTGTTGCCCCCTCGGGGGGCAGCGACCCACACGAAGTGGGGGAGCGTGGGGGCTGTCATCCCAGCTTCATCTCGGTGAGTGGAACCACCTTGACGCCGGCGGCCTCGAGGCCGGCGCGGACCGCGGCCGACAGGGCCAGCGCGGTCGGCTCGTCGCCATGCACGCACAGCGAGTCGACCCGGCGCTTGATGCGCTTGCCGTTGCGCGAGACGATCTCGCCCTCGAGCACCATGTGCACCACCTGCTGCGTCGCGACGGCCGGGTCCTTGATCACGGCGCCGGGGATCTTGCGCGAGGTCAGGTTGCCGTCGTCCTCGTACTGGCGGTCGCAGAAGCCCTCGCGCGCCAGGCGCAGTTCCAGCTTCTGCGCCGCCTTCTCCATTTCGGATCCCGACAAGGCGACGTAGATCAGGTCCCGGTCGACGGCCTTGATCGCACGGCCGATGGCCAGCGCGTAGTCGGCGTTCTCGGCGGCCATGTTGTTCAGCGCGCCGTGCGGCTTCACGTGCGTCACCTTCTCGCCGCAAATGGCGGCCATCGCCTGCAGTGCGCCGATCTGGTAGGCGATCATGTTCTCCAGTTCGTCCGCCCGCATGTCGATGCGGCGGCGGCCGAAGCCCCAGAGGTCGTTGAAGCCCGGATGCGCTCCGATGCTCACGCCTTCGGCCTTGGCGTGCTCGACCACGCGGCGCATGGTGATCGGGTCGCCGGCATGGAAGCCGCAGGCGATGTTGGCCGAGCGAATGATCTTGAGGATGGCGTCATCGTTGCCGATGTCGTACGCGCCGAATCCTTCGCCCATGTCCGCGTTGAGATTGATCGAGAGTGACATTTGCTGTTCCTTGGTCCTTGCGTGGGATTCCGGTTGAGGTCTGCTGCCGGTCCGGGTTAGTATATGGTACCAAAGATAGAAAGACAATACCAATTCGAACGTCGCTCGGCGACAAGGACAAGGAGCAGGAATGGAAGTGCGATTTCTCTGCGCGGGCGACACCGCGCTGGTGGTCGAGTTCGGCGAGCGCATCGACCGGGCGCTGAGCGACCGCGTGCTGCGGCTGGCGGCAAGGCTGCGCGCTGCGCTGCTGCCGGGCGTGGTCGAAACGGTGCCGACCTATCGCTCGCTGATGGTCCACTACGACCCGCTGCGCACCGACCGGGAGAGCCTCGAGCGCGGGCTCGCCGCGCTGCTGGAGGACGACACGACGGGTGCCGACACAGGAGGGCGGCTGTGGCGGGTGCCGGCTTGCTACGAAGGCGCCCATGCGCCGGACCTGGAGGACGTGGCGCTGCGCACCGGCCTCTCGGTGGCCGAGGTGGTGCGCCTGCATACCGAGACGCTCTTCCACGTCTACATGATCGGCTTCGTGCCAGGCTATCCCTACATGGGCGACCTGCCCGAGGCCTTGGTTCTGCCGCGCCGCGCCGATCCGCGCATTCGCGTCCCGGCGGGCTCGATCGCCATCGCTTCGACCATGACCGCGATCTACCCGCTGGAAAGCCCCGGCGGCTGGCACCTGATCGGCAGCACGCCGGTTCGGATCTTCGACCCGTTGCGGCCGCGCCCCGCGCTGTTCCGCCCCGGCGACAAGCTTCGCTTCGAACCTGTCGATGGCGCGCGCTTCGAGCAGATCCGCCAAGCCAGCGTCGACGGCAGCTACCAACTCGCTTGCGAAGGCATCGCGTCATGAGCGCGGCACTCGAGGTGGTCACGCCAGGTATCCACACGACGGTGCAGGACGGCGGCCGCCGCGGCTTCCAGGACGCGGGCGTTCCGGTGTCCGGCCCGCTCGACCGCATCGGCCTGCGGCTGGCGAACGCGCTGGTCGGCAATGCGCCCGGCACGCCTGCCTTGGAGATGATCCTGCAGGGGCCCGCCTTCGAGGTGGCGGCGGATGCGCTGCGGGTCGCGCTGGCCGGCTGCGACGGCGTGATCGAGGTGAGCGGCCCCCACGCGCGCAGCATCGCGGCCGGCCGCAGCGCGCGGCTGTTGCGCGGCGACCGCTTTCGCGTTGCGCACCTGGGCGACGCCGGCTGTGCCTATCTGGCCGTCGAGGGCGGCTTCGAACTGCCGCTGTGCCTGGGCAGTGCCTCCACCTACGTGCGGGCGAGGTTCGGCGGTTTCGGCGGCAGGGCGCTGCAGCGCGGCGACCGCCTGCCGCTGCGGCTGGGCAGTGCGGCGCAGCGGGCCGAGAAGATGCTGGCCCAGCGCTTCGATCTGGCGCTCGACCAGACGATCCGCGTGGTGCTGGGGCCGCAGGCCGACTTCTTCGCCGAGGCCGAGCTGGCGCGCTTCCTGGCCGGCGAGTATGTGGTTTCGGCGCAGTCGGACCGCATGGGCTTCCGCCTCGACGGCCCGCCGCTCGCACATGCCAAGGGCTACAACATCGTCTCGGACGGTATCGTCTGCGGCTCGATCCAGGTGCCGGGCTCGGGACTGCCCATCGTGCTGATGGCGGATGCGCAGACGACCGGCGGCTATCCCAAGATCGCCACCGTGATCTCCGCCGACATCCCGGTGCTCGGGCGGCGCCGGCCGGGGCGCGCGCTGCGCTTCGCGGCCGTGAGCGTGAGCGAGGCCGAAGGCCTGCGCCGTGCGCAGGAGGCCGCGCTTGACCGCAGCCTGGCGACACTGCGAACGGTGGATGCCGCGGCGGCGATCGATGTCGCGTCGCTGTATACGCAGAGCCTGATCAGCGGTGTCGCCAGTGCTACAGATTGAGCCCGGCCGCGGCGCCGGCGGGGGCACGTCCATGTATTATTCTGTGGACCTATAGTCAGTATGACGGGATCGTAGAAATGCCAACAATACATAGTTCCGATCGACGCGGAAAGATACCCGCCTATATCCAGGTCGCGGCCGCCTTGCGGCGTCGCATCGAAACCGGCGACTGGCAGCCCAGCGAGAAGATCGCGACGCTGGAGGAGCTCGAGGAGGAATTCCAGGTCGCCCGCGTGACCGTCCGGCAAGCGGTCGACCTGCTGGAGCGCGAGGGTCTGGTCACACGCCAGCAGGGGCGCGGCACCTTCGTCAACGCCACGGTCAACGACAAGCGCTGGCTCACGCTCGAGACCTCGTGGGACTCGGTGCTCGCGTCGATCAAGGACAACGTGCCGCAGTTCATCAAGGTCGACGCGCCGCCGGCTGCGCCCCGGCTGCGCGAGGGCGAAGGCCTGCTGGCCGACAAGTACGTGTTCCTGCGCAGCGTCCAGCTGAAGGACAACGTGCCCTACGCCGTCGCCAACCTGCACATCGCCAAGCCCGTCTTCGACCGCCGGCGCGAGAAATTCCTGAAGCACACGGCGCTGCCGATCCTGGCCGCCATGAACCTGAAGATCCGGCATGCGCACCAGACGCTGGTGATCGGCACCGCCGACCCGGAGATCGCCGAACTGCTGCAGGTCTCGCTGAGCGCGCCGACGGCGGAGGTGCGCTGGGTGGTGCGCGACGACACCGACACCGCGATCTACGTGGCCGACATCACCTACCGCGCCGACTGCGTGAAGATGTCGATCGACTTCTTCGAGAACGACGCCCCGGCGGCCATCGCGCGCAAGGCCGCCTGAACTGCCCATTCTGGATTTCCCTACTGTCAGGACGCGTGAAATGACTAACATACTATGAATAGTATGTTAGGCTGACTGAGCGGCGAAAGTCTCGTCGCCATCGTTTCATCTTCGGTTGCTCCGTCGGGTCGTTCGCACAATGAGCGTTGCAGACGACGACGGCGCAGCCAGTGGCTGGAGGAGCAAGTCCATGGCAGGTCAAGGTGTTGGAGCCCGGGTTCTTCGCAAGGAGGACGACCGCTTGATGCGCGGGCGCGGGCAGTTCGTGGCGGACATCCGCCTGGCCGGCATGCAGGATGTGGCCTTCGTGCGCAGCCCGCTGGCGCATGCCCGCATCGTCGGCATCGAGGTTCCCCCGGAATTCGAGGACCGCGTGTACACGGTGGCGCACCTGGGCTCGGTCAAGCCGGTGCGAGCCGTCTCGGGCCTGCCGGGCTTCAAGATTTCCGAGCAGCCGGTACTGGCCCAGGGCAAGGTCCGGCATGTGGGCGAAACCGTGGCGATGTGCGTGGCGCGCACGCGCGCCGAGGCAGAGGACATCGCCGCCGCGGTCCGGCTCGACCTGGACGAAATGCCGGCGGTGCACGATATGCTGCTCGGCCGCGAGCCGGCGTCCGCCCGCCTGCATGAGGCGTGGTCCGACAATGTCTTCCTCGAGGCCAACGTCAGCGTCGGCATCGAGCAGGTGCTCGACGCGCCGATCCAGGTCACGCGCGAGCTGAGGACGTCGCGCCAGGCGATGTCGCCGATGGAAGGGCGCGGCGTGGTGGCCCACTGGGACAGCCGGCTCGAGCAACTGGTGGTCTACACCTCGACCCAGATCCCGCACATCGTTCGCACCGGCCTGGCCGAATGCCTGGGGCTGGACGAGGGCCAGGTCCGAGTGATCTCGCCCGACGTCGGCGGCGGCTTCGGCTACAAGGGCATCCTGCTGACCGAAGAGGTGGCGCTGGCCTGGCTGGCCATCCACCGCGGTCATCCCGTGCGCTGGATCGAAGATCGTCGCGAGCACCTGACGGCCGGCGCCAACTGCCGCGAGCACCACTACCGCATCACCGCCTATGCCGACCGCGGAGGCCGCCTGCTGGGGATCGACTGCGAAGCCACTGTCGACTCCGGCGCCTATTCGTCCTACCCGTTCTCGGCCTGCCTGGAGGCGGCCCAGGTCGCGAGCATCCTGCCGGGCCCGTACGACTTCCCGGGCTACCGCTGCAAGACCTATTCGGTGGCCACCAACAAGTGTCCGATCCTGCCGTACCGCGGCGTGGCGCGCACCGGCGTGTGCTTCGCGATGGAACTGATCCTCGACGCCGTGGCGCACGAATGCGGCATCGAGCCCCACGAGGTACGGCTGCAATCGCTGGTGCGGCCGGAGCAGATGCCCTTCGACAACATCACCAAGAAGCACTTCGACAGCGGCGACTATCCGGCCGCGCTGCGCCAGGCCGTCGAGGCGATGGACATTCCGGCGGTGCGCAAGCGCCAGCAGCGCGGCGAAGCCGACGGCCGGCTGATCGGTGTCGGCCTGGCGATCTACTGCGAACAGGCGGCGCACGGCACCTCCGTGTATGCGGGCTGGGGCATCCCGATGGTGCCGGGCTATGAACAGGCGACCGCGCGGCTGACGCCGGACGGCGGCCTCGAGCTGCGCATCGGCGCCCACTCGCACGGCCAGGGCCTGGAAACCACCCTGGCGCAGGTGGCCCACGAGATCCTCGGCATCGATGTCTCGAAGGTGAAGCTGATCCACGGCGACACCGCCTTCACGCCGTATTCCACCGGCACCTGGGGCTCGCGCTGCATGGTGATGTCGGGCGGCGCCGTCTCGCGCGCCTGTCAGACGCTGGCCAAGCGGGTGGCGTTGATCGGCGCCTTCATGCTCGGCACCGAGGTCGACAAGGTGACGGTGCGCGACGGCATCGTGGCGGGGCCGGAGCGCAGCGTGACCATCGGCGAGGTGGCCCATGTCTGGTTCCGCCGCCCGCAGGACCTGCCGCCGGAAGTCAATGGCGGCGGCCTGGAAGTCACCGAGGGCTACAAGCCGCAACGCGACTCGGGCACCTTCGGCTATGGCGCCCATGCGGCCCTGGTGGCGGTCGACCCCGAAACGGGCGACGTCGAAATCCTCGACTACGTGATCGTGGAAGACGGCGGCAAGCTGGTCAATCCGATGGTGGTCGACGGCCAGATCTACGGCGGCACGGCGCAGGGCATCGGTACCGCGCTGTACGAGGAAATGCCCTTCGATGCTTCGGGCCAGCCGCTGGCATCGACCTTCGCCGACTACCTGCTGCCGGGCCCGACCGAAGTGCCCGAGCCGCGCCTGATCCACATGGAAACGCTCTCGCCCTACACGGAGTTCGGCGTCAAGGGCGTCGGCGAAAGCGGCGCCATTCCGCCTCCGGCGGCGATCGGCAATGCCGTCAACGACGCCTTGCGCCCGCTCGGCGCCGAGATCTACGTGTCGCCGGTGACGCCGCGCCGCGTGCTCGAAGCCATCGCCGAAGCCGCATTGAAACGCGCGCGCAGCGCTTCGGCGCCGGTGACCCTGCCCGTGGCGGAGGTGGTGTGAAGCCATCCCGTTTCGATTACGAACGTCCCGCCAGCCTCGCCGAGGTGGTTCGATTGATTCAGCGCGACGACATCGTCGTGAAGATCATTGCCGGCAGCCAGTCGCTCGGCCCGATGCTCAACCTGCGGCTGGTCCAGCCCGACCTGCTGGTCGACATCACCGGCATCCCCGAACTCAAGCGGGTCGAGGTCAACGACGACGCGATCGTCATCGGCGCCTGCGTGACGCATGCCGACATCGAGGACGGCCGCGTGCCCGACGTGACCGGCGGTGCGCTGTCGCGTGTGGCGCGCGGCATCGCCTATCGCGCGGTGCGCAACCGCGGCACGCTGGGCGGGAGCCTGGTGCATGCCGACCCCTCGGCCGACTGGATCTCCAGCCTGGCCGCCATCGGCGCCGAAGTGCTGATCGCCGGGCCTTCGGGCCAGCGCCGCATGCAGATCGACGCCTTCATGACCAGCGTCTTCGAGGTCGATCTCGGTCCGGGCGAGATGCTGGAAGCGGTGCGTATCCCGCGCCTGTCGCGCAGTGCGCGCTGGGGCTACCACAAGCTGTGCCGCAAGACCGGCGAGTTCGCCCATGCGATCGGTGTGGTGCTGCACGATCCGGAGCGCGCCGTGTGCCGCGTGGTGCTCGGCGCGACCGAATCGAGGCCCATCGTGGTGCGCGATGCGCGGCCCCTGTTTCCCGACGGCCGCCGCCTCGACCTCGATGCCGCCCGCAAGCTCCTGACCGATGCCGGCCATGCCGACGCATTGGACAACCAGATTCACCTCGCCGCGTTGAAGCGCGCCGTCGACCGGGCCGAACAGCCATGAAAACGATTCAGCTGACCGTCAATGGAAAGGCCGTCTGCGCGACGGCCGTCGAACCGCGCACCCAACTCGCCGATTTCCTGCGCGATTCGCTGGACCTCACCGGCACCCACCTGGGCTGCGAGCATGGCGTCTGCGGCGCCTGCACGCTGATGATCGACGGCGTGCCGGCGCGCTCCTGCATCACGCTGGCGGTGGCCTGCGACGGCGCCAGCATCACCACCATCGAAGGCATGGACGACGATGTCGTGATGCGTGCCCTGCGCGCGGCCTTCTCGCGCGAGCATGCGCTGCAGTGCGGCTACTGCACGCCCGGCATGCTGGCCTCGGCCCACGACGTGGTGCTGCGGATGCCCGACGCCACCGAGCAGGACATCCGCTATGCGATGAGCGGCAACCTCTGCCGCTGCACCGGCTATGTCGGCATCGTGCGCGCCGTGCAGAGCGTCATTGCGGAACGCAAGGCGGCCGGGATCATTGCCGCGGTCAGCGCGCGCGACACGCTGGGTCCGGTCGGTTCGGGCCATGCGCCGCCGATGGCGGCTGGCAGCACGGGCAGCGGGGGCACCGCTGCGGCGGCCAAGGCCGTGCCGGTCGCCAGGGCGCCTGATCCGGCGGCAGCCGGCAAGGCCGCTGCGGTCCGACCGGCGGTCGACAGCAGCAAGCCGATGACCACGCTGAACCAGAGCTTCAGCGTCGACTTCCCGCGTGACAAGGTCTGGGATTTCTTCGGCCGCCTGGCCGACGTGACCACCTGCCTGCCCGGCGCATCGCTGCTGGCGCCGCCGACCGACACCCATGTCGAGCCGAAGCTGCGCATCAAGGTGGGCCCGATCGTGGCCGACTTCGAGGGCGCGGCCGATGTAGAGCGCGATCCCGCGAACTTCAGCGGCACCATCTTCGGCAGCGCCCGCGACACCAAGTCCAGCTCGGCCACGCGCGGCGAGATCCGCTACGACCTGATCGAGGAAAAGGATGGCGCCGCGACCCGCGTCGACGTGCAGGTGGGCTTCGCGCTGACGGGATCGCTCGCGCAGTTCAGCCGCTCCAGCATCGTCAAGGACATCGCCAAGCGCATGACCGATGCCTTTGCCGAGAACCTGCGCGCACGTCTGAGCCATGACGGCAGCGACGCGGGCTGCGGTGCGGCTTTGCCGGCGCCCGCCGCCGAGCTGAATGCCGGTGCGCTGGTGTTCTCGGTGCTGCGCGACCGCATCTTCGGCTTCTTCCGCTCGCTCTTCGGCCGCGGATAGGACATCCGCCCGCGTGACGCGGGCGGTGGAGGGTGATCGCCGATCGCTTGAATCGCGGCGCCGGCGCTGCCGGACGCCGCGTTTTCAAGCCACTTACTTGCTGACCAGAATGATCTTCCCGTTCTCGATCTTCACGAGGTGGGTGGTCGCCGGGCTCTGGCCGCTTTCCTTGCCGCTCGGCCCCACCTTGTTGAACGAAATGTTGCCCGTGAGGCCATTGACCTTCACATCCCAAAGCGCGGCCCGGATCTTCTCGGAGTCGGCGCTGCCGGCCTTGGCGATCGCCGCTGCGATGGTGTGGATGGCGTCGTAGCCTCTGGCCCCTTCGGGCATGCCCGCGGCCGGCACGCCGCGTTTCGCCCACTCGGTCACGAAGCGCTTCGCGGCCGCCGGGTTCGGCGCGGTCTCCGGGAACCACGGGGCGAACATCGCGTCGTGCAGCGAGTCGTTGGCGGCGACGCCGGCCTGCTCGATCAGCTGGTCCGGAACCGTGCCGCCGGTGGTGACGACCTGTCGCTTGAGACCGAGCGCCTGGGCCTGCTTGAGCAGCAGCGTCATCTGCTCGGGGCCGGTGGTGATGAACAGCGTCTCGCTGTCGGTGCCCTTGATGGTCGAGAGCTGCGCCGACATGTCCTGCGCCGAGGCGTCCATGTGCAGCGTGCGGTTCACCGTGACGCCCTTCTCCTTGAGCATCTTGCTGAACTCGGAGGCCGCACCCAGGCCCCAGTCGTTGTTGACGACCAGGAAGTCGACCTTCTTGATGTTCAGCGGCGCGACGAAGCGGGCGAAATTGACGGCTTCCATCCCGTTCGTGGGGCTGATGCGGAACACGTAGGGATTGCCTGAGGTCGTGATCTTGTCGGCGCTCGAGGTCTCGACCACCATCGGCACCTTGTATTCCATCAGCTTGGGCATCACGGCCAGCGTGTAGGTGGAGCTCCATGCGCCCATCATCACCGGCACCTTGTCGCGCACGATGAGCTTCTCGGCGGCGTTCGCGGCCTCGGTCGGATTGCTCTTGTTGTCCTCGATCACCAGTTCGATCTTCTTGCCGTTGATCCCGCCGCCGGCGTTGATTTCGTCGGCGGCGATCTTCGCGCCGGTGGTCACATAGTTGCCCGATGCCGCGACCACGCCCGTCAGGGGCTGGTTGACCCCGATCTTGATGACGTCCTGGGCCGCGGCAGTCGCCCCCAGGCACGCAACGGCCGCAGCCAGTGCGATTCTTGTCAGTGTCTTTCTCATCTCGTCGTCTCCTGTTGTCCTCGCTTGGCGCACCGGCGGAGTGCCGGCGCATCCCGAGCTAGTCACCCTATTGGCCTAACAATAGGATGACTATATTTAAATACCAATGCTCCGGCAGCGGGGTCATGGTTTTTACTGCTCGCGTGAAGTTCTATCGTGCTATAAATAGAACGTTAAATCCACTCGGAGAACGGCGATGCATCTGGACGCGCACCTTTGGAGACCTGTCCGGCCGGAAAGGCTTGCGCACGCGCTTGCAGGGTCCGGCCGTTCGGACCGGCTCGCCAACCCATGAAGCGGCTCGCGCGACTGATCCGGCTGGTTCGCCTCGAAGAGGCGCTGCCGCAGCTTCCAGCCCGCACCCTGTTCCATGCCGGGCCGCCCTATCGCGGCGCGCCCCCCGGGGCCGTCGCGGCCGCGGCGGCGCAGGCGGCGGTGATCGGCGGCCTGGCCGGCGACCCGGCCGAGGCGCGCGAGATGATCGCCACGCGGCGCATCGCGCTGCGCCCGGCGCAGGACTTCGGCATTGCCGCGCCGCTGGCCCAGGTGCTGGCGCCTTCGATGTGGTGCTTCGAAGTCGGCGACGAGGGGCATCGCGGCTACGCGCCGGTCAGCGAGGGCGTGCCGCCCGCCCTGCGCTTCGGGTCGAGCGACCCGGGCTGCGTTGATCGCGCCCGTGAGGGCTGCGGGCAGATCGCCGCGGCCATCAATCCCCTGCTCGCGCAGTTGCCCGACCCGCAATCCCTGATGCGCGCCGCGCTGGAGCTCGGCGACGATTGCCACGCCCTGACCTCGGCCGGCAACGGGCTCTTCGTCCATGCGCTGACCGGGCTCGGCCCCGCGGCGAAGGTGCTGCTGCTGGCCAACCCGGGCTTCGTGCTCGGGATCTGGATGGCCTGGAGCGCCTGGAAGATCCACGTGGAGGGCGGTCGGATCGCGGCGATAGGCGGCAACGGCATCGAGTTCGGATGGCGCCCGCGCGGCGAGACCGCCTGGAGAGTCGCAGCGGCCACGCCACCGCTCGGCAAGTACTTTCGGCCTGAGTTGGCCGCGCAGGCGCTGGGCGCCATCGGCGACAGCGCCCTGGTCGACGCCTGCGGCTTCGGCGGCCAGGCCTTGCAGCACGCACCGACGCTGCGCGAGGAGTGGGCCGCCGTGCTGCCCGCCGATGCGTTGACGCGGCGCATGCGCATCGTCGACCCGGCCTCGGGACTCGTCGATCTCGATCGCATCCGCGCGAGCCGTACGGCGCCGATGGTTCATCTCGCGATCCTCGACCGGGCGGGCGGTCCCGGACCCATCGGCAGAGGCGTCTATTGCCCGCCGATCACATTGTTTCAACAAGGAGAACACGAATGGATCTAGCAGACAAGGTTGCGATCGTCACAGGCGGCGCGATGGGCATCGGCTATGCGATCTGCGAGGCGCTGGCGCAGCGCGGCGCCTCGATCGTCATCGCCGACCTGGCCGGCGGCCAGGCCGCGGCGGACAAGCTGCGGCAAGGCGGCGCCCGGGCGACAGCCGTGGATGCCGACGTGTCGAGCGAGGACGACACCGCGCGCATGGTCGCGACGGCGCTGGAGGCTTTCGGGCGCGCGGACGTCCTGGTGAACAACGCCGCCATCTACTCCACGCTGCAATTGAAGCCCTTCGAGCAACTGACCGTGGCCGACTGGCGCAAGATGCTGGACGTCAACGTGATCGGGCAGTTCCTCTGTTGCCGCGCCGCCTTGCCGGCCTTCAAGGCCCAGGGCGGCGGCCGCATCATCAACATCTCGTCGGGCGTCGCCTTCAAGGGCAACCCGGGCATGCTGCACTACGTGGCGTCCAAGGGCGCGATCGTCTCGATGACCCGTACCCTGGCGAGCGAACTCGGTCCGCATGGCGTGCTGGTCAACAGCGTGGCGCCGGGCTTCACGCTCAGCGACGGCGTCCACAGGAATCCGGAACTTGCCAGCACCGTGGCGGGCTTCTCGGTCCAGAACCGTGCGCTCAAGCGCGACATGCTGCCAGGCGACGTGGTGGGCGCGGTGGGCTTCTTCGCAGGCCCGCACTCGGCGTTCATCACCGGACAGACGCTGGTCGTGGACGGCGGCGCCTACTACCACTGACCCCTGGCATCGGTCTGCCGCCCGCACGCGCTGCAGAGCGTGGCAGCCCGATCGATTCTTGCAACAACCCGAAAGGAGACAGAGTGAAATACGTCAAGGACGCTTGGTACCCCGTCGTGTGGGCCGACCGGATCGGCAGAGAACTGTCGCGCCACGTGGTGCTGGAACAGCCGCTCGTCCTGTTCCGCCGCGAGGACGGCCGCATCGTCGCGCTGCAGGACGCCTGCCCGCACCGGCTCGCGCCGTTGTCGCTCGGCAAGCTCAAGGGCGACACCGTCGAATGCGGCTACCACGGCATGACCTTCGACTGCGCCGGCAAGTGCGTGCGCATCCCCGGGCAGGAGATCATCCCCGCCAATGCGACGGTCGCTGCCTATCCGCTCGAGGTGAAGTACGGCCTGGTCTGGGTCTGGATGGGCGACCCCGCCGCCGCCGACACGGCGAAGATCTTCCAGCTCGACCAGTACGGCGCCGAAGGATGGCATGCGGTGCAGGGCCAGACGCTGCGCATCGAGTGCAACTACCTGAGCCTGTGCGACAACCTGCTGGACCCGGCGCACGTGACCTTCGTGCACACCACCACGCTGGGCACGCCCGCGGGCGCGACGGTCCCGGTGAACAACGAGTACGGCGACGATGCCATCACCGTCTGGCGCTGGATCCGCGGGGCGCAGGCGATCCCGTTGTTCGCCAAGTACGGGAAGCTCAGCGGCGCGGTCGACCGTTGGCACTACTACAACTACACGGCACCCTGCTTCTTCGCGATCGACATGGGCTCCTGCGTCAGCGGCACCATCCCCGACGCCGGCAATCGCCACGAAGGCATCCAGATGCATGCCTGCCACGTGCTCACCCCGGTGGACGAACGGACCGTGCTGCAGCATTGGTTTCATGTGCGCAACTTCCGCATCGACGAACACGACATCGACGCCGAACTCACGGCCGACCTGGACAAGGCCTTCCAGGAGGACAAGGTCATTCTCGAGCGGATTCAGCGCGAGGAGGAGCGCAACGCCGACTACAAGCGCATCGTGCTGGGCATCGATGCAGCGCCGCGCAAGATGCGGCGCATGGTGGACCGCCTGATCGAGCGCGAGTCGGCCGGGGCCGATCGCTGAGCCGCAGGGCCTTCGAGATCGAAGGCCCTTGTCGCGTGGCGCCTGTCAGGCGCCGGCGATCAGCGTCGCGAGGTCGAGCGCGAGGTCGGCCGCCTGCGCAGGGGTCGGCGAGGCGCCGGCCGCAAGCAGCTTGCGCGCGACCAGGTGATCGCGTGCGGCGTCGATCGAATCCACCGCGATCAGACGCGCGTCGCGGTAGTGGAAGACCGAGAAGCCGTCGCCCTGCATGTCGCCGCGCACCGTCCAGCCGTCGGCGCCGCGCGAGAGGCCGGCGATCTGCAGCTTCCTGCCGTGCTGGTCCGACCAGAACCAGGGCGTGCCCGCGAAGGGGCGGTCCAGCCCCAGCAAGGTGGAGGCGGCGGCGCGGCCTTGCTCGACGGCGTTCTGCACCGACTCGAGACGCAGCAACTCGCCATTGTCGAGTCGCCGGATCGTGCAGTCGCCTGCTGCCGTGACGCCCGGCGCCGAGGTGCGGCCATGGGCATCGACGACGATGCCCGAAGCGCACTCGATGCCGGCATCGCGCGCCAGGGTATCGTTGGCGTCGACGCCGATGCCGACCAGCACCAGCCCGGCGGGAAAGATGCGCCCGTCGGCGAGGCGCACTTCGACCGTGTCGTCGGCCGCGGCCTCGATGCCGCCGATGCGGGCATCCAGAACCACCCGTGCGCCATGGCCCAGGTGCAGCCGTGCATACCAGTCGGACAGGGGCTGGGCGAGCACCCGTTCGAGCAGGCGCGGCGCGGCTTCGAGGATGGTCACGGCCACGCCGAGCGCGCGCGCGGTCGCGGCGACTTCGAGGCCGATGAAGCCGCCACCGACCACGACCAGCGCAAGGCCGCGCTGCGCACAACGCGAGAGGCGTGCGGAAATCGCATCGGCATCGTCGCGCGAGCGCAGCACGCACACGGCGCCGGCCGCCGCCGCGGCGCAGGGCAGGGTCCGGGGCGTGGCGCCGGTGGCCAGCAGCAGGCCCGAATAGCCGAGGCGGCTGCCGTCGGCCAGGGCGACGGACCGTCCCGCCGTATCGATGGAGACGACCTTGGCACCGGTCCGCACGGCGATCTTCTTGCGTTCCAGCGCCGCCGCGGTGCGCATCGCCAACTGGTCCGCGCCCAGGCTGCCGGCCAGCCAGGCCTTGGAGAGCGGAGGGCGGTGGTAGGGCAGGTGCGCCTCGTCGCCCAGCAGGGTGATCGGCGCATCGAAGCCGCCGGCGCGCAGCGTCTCGGCGGCCTGGAGCCCGGCCTGGCCGGCGCCGACGATCACGATGTGCTTCATCACACGCCGAGGCCCTGCAAGGGCGCGATCGTCACGACCAGGCCCTCCAGCGCGGGGCTGGCCTTGATCTGGCATGCCAGCCGGCTGTTGGCCTTGCGCTCGGCGGCCGCGCATGCCAGGAGCTCGCCTTCCTCTTCGCTCGGCGGCGCCAGCTGCGTCAGGCGATCCATGTCCACGTAGCAATGGCAGGTGGCGCAGACGCAGGAGCCGCCGCATTCGCCGATGATGCCGTCGACCCCGTGGGCCACCGCGCCCTGCATGAGGCTCCAGCCCTCGGCCAGTTCCAGTGTCAGCGCCTGGCCTGACGGTTCGATGTAGGTGATGCTGACCATGCGTACTCCTTCGTTCGCAGTCCGATGTAAAGGTTCTATTAATAGAATCTTAACACCATGATGCGGCGGAGGCCAGGCAGCGCACCCCGTCAGTCCGTGAACAAATCGCTGAACAGCTCGCGCAGCCAGCGGTTGGCCGGGTCTTCGTGGAAACGCTCGTGCCAATACTGCTTGATGGCGTAGACCGGCATCTTCAGCGGCGGGGTCAGCAGCTTGATGTTGCTGGTCGGCAGATAGGACTCGGCCAGCATGGTCGGGATCGTCACGACCAGGTCGGTGTTGGCCACGATCAGCGGGATGGCCAGGAAATGGGTGACGTGAAGCGCCACCCTGCGTGTGTAGCCCTTCTCGCTCAGCACCCGCTCCACCACGTCATGGCCGGTGCCGGGCGCCGACACGATGGCGTGCGATGCCGCCAGGTACTGCTTGAGGCTCAGCGTGCGGCCGATGACCGGATGGTCGCTGCGGGCCACGCAGACATAGGAGCGGTTGTACAGCCGCTGCTGGTAGTAGCCGGCGGCCAGGTCCGGAATGAAGCCGACCGCCAGGTCCATCTCGCCCGATTCCAGCGCCTCGCGCATCTCCTTCATCGGGAGCTGCACGGTGTGCAGGTTGACGCCCGGCGCGACCTCGCTGAGCCGCTGCAGCAGCCCCGGCAGGAAGACCCGTTCGCCGATGTCGGTCATGATGATCCGGAAGGTGCGAGTCGACGTGGCGGCGTCGAAATGCTTGTCGTGGTTCAGGGTCTGGCGGATCAGATGCAAGGCGTGGCGGATCGGCTCCGCCAGTTCCATGGCGAAGGGCGTCGGCTCCATGCCGCGCGAGGTGCGCACGAACAGCGGGTCGTTCAGCACCTTGCGCAGCTTGCCCAGGCAGGTGCTCATGGCCGGCTGGCTGAGGCCGATGCGGTCCGCCGCGGCCGTGACGCTGCGCTGTATCAGCACCGCTTCGAAGGCCACCAGCAGCTTCAGGTCGAGATCTGCAATATCTATTTTCTTGAATACCATGAATCGACCTCGTGCGATTTACGTATGGTATGCGGCCGCCTACATTTTTGACAAGGACAGCGCGGCGGTGCCGTCCGACGCGCAAGACATCAAGGCAGTGCCTGGAGGAGGTCGCATGCAGTCCATCGTCATCGTCGGGAGCGGACTCGCCGGTTACTCGGTGGCGCGCGAAGTCCGCAAGCGCGACAAGACGGCCCGCCTGGTCGTGGTCACGGCGGACGACGGCCACTTCTATTCCAAGCCCACGCTGTCCGAAGCCTTTCGTCTCGGCGCGCCCGTGGCGGCGCTGAGTTCGCGCAGCGCCGAGGCCATGGCCGCGCAGATCCAGGGCGAGGTATGGCGCGACACGCGGGTGACGCAGCTGGACCTGGCCGCCCGCCTGCTTCAAACCTCCAGGGGCCGGCTCGGCTACGACCGCCTGGTCCTGGCCCTGGGCGCCGAACCGGTGCGCCTTGCGTTGGATGCGCAGTCGCTGGCGCATGTGCTCAGCGTCAACGACCTCTGCGACTACCGGCGCTTTCGCGCGGCGGCAGGAGGCCGCAAGGTGGTCGCCATCCTCGGCGCCGGCCTGATCGGCTGCGAGTTCGCCAATGACCTGGTGCATGCCGGCTTTGCGGTCAAGGTGGTGGATATCGCCGGCCTGCCGCTCCGCCGCCTGCTGCCGGATGCGAACGCCCGCTGCCTGCACGAAGCGCTACAGCGAGCCGGCGTGGATTGGCATCTCGGCACCGGCGTCGAACGCATCGAGGCGAAGGGCGAGGGCGTGCGCATCCTGTGCACCAACGGGGACGCCTTCGACGCCGACCTCGTGCTGTCGGCCATCGGCCTGTGCCCGCGCACCGCGCTGGCGCGTGCAGCCGGTCTGGCTGTGGCGCACGGCATCAGCGTCGATGCCGGCTTGCACACCAGCGATCCGCATGTCTACGCACTGGGCGACTGCGCGCAGGTGGATGGCCTGTGGCTTCCCTACATCGCACCCATCGGACCGGCCGCCAAGGTGGTTGCCGCCAACCTGGCAGGCGAGGCCGCCATGGTGCGCTATCCAGCGATGCCGGTGGTGGTCAAGACGCCGGCCTGTCCGTCCGTGGTGTGCCCGCCGCCGATCGACGTGTCGGGCCAGTGGCACACCGAGTCCGATGCCAGCGGCGTGCAGTCGCTGTTTCGCGACGAAGCCGGACAGTTGCGCGGCTTCGCGCTGAACGGTGCCCGCACCGAGAGCGCCGGCGCGCTGGCGCAGGCGATGCCGATGTGGCTGGCCTGAGTTCCTGAACCCACGCCGATGCATTCCAAGGAGCACACGATGAACAGTCCTCAACCCATTTCCTTCGTACGCCACTGGCACCGGCCCGGCTCGTCGCGCATGCCGTTCTGGCTCTACACCGACCCGGAGATCTACCGCCGCGAGCAGGAGCGGATCTTCAATGGCCCGCACTGGAACTACGTGGCGCTCACGTCCGAGATCCCGCGCCCGGGTGACTACAAGCGCAGCTGGATCGGCGAACGCTCGGTGATCGTCGTGCGCGACGAGGACGGCAGCGTCAACGTGGTCGAGAACCGCTGCGCCCACCGCGGGGCACAGTTCTGCCAGGCGCACACGGGCAACCGCAAGGACTTCATCTGTCCCTACCACCAGTGGAGCTACGACCTGAAGGGAAACCTGCTCGGCGTGCCCTTCATGCGCGGCCTCAAGGGCAAAGGCGGGATGCCCGCCGATTTCAAGCGTGAAAACCATGGCCTGACCAGGCTCCAGGTCGCGGTGCGCCACGGCGTGGTGTTCGCGAGCTTCCATCCGGAGGTGCCGGGCTTCGAGGAGTTCCTGGGCCCCGCCATGCTCAAGTACTTCGACCGCGTGTTCGACGGCCGCGAATTGAAGGTCCTGGGCTACAACCGCCAGCGCGTGCCGGGCAACTGGAAGCTGATCCACGAGAACCTCAAGGACTGCTACCACCCGGGCCTGTTGCACACCTGGTTCGTCAACTACGGCCTGTGGCGTGCCGACAATGAATCCGCCAACGTCATGGACGACCTGCATCGCCACTCGGCCATGGTCACCGTGCGAAATGAAGGCGGCAAGGGCGAGGCGACCTCCGGCGTCAGCAGCTATCGCGAGAACATGGCGCTCAACGACGGCCGCTTCCTCGATGTCGAGACCGAGCCGTGGTGGAACGGCCCGACCGCAGTCATCCAGAGCATCTTCCCGAGCGTGATCATGCAGCAGCAGATCAACTCGGTCGCCGTGCGCCAGGTGATCCCGCGCGGCCCGCGCAGTTTCGACTACATCTGGACCCACCTGGGGTTCGCCGACGACTCGCCGGAGATGACGCAGCGCCGGCTGCGCCAGGCCAACCTGTTCGGACCGGCGGGCTTCGTCTCGGTGGACGACAGCGAGATCATCGGGCTGGTGGAGGAGGGCGTATCGCAGAACGCAGAGGCGGAGTCGCTGTGCGAACTGGGCGGGCGCGAGGTCGCCGACACCGACACCCATATCTCGGAGACCTTGATCCGGGGCATGTACGAGTACTACCGCAAAGTGATGGAGATCTGAAGATGGATGCGACGACCCGATTTGCGGTGCAGGACCTCTACACCGACTACGTCCGCTGCGTGGACGACACCCAGTACCAGGAGTGGCCCGATTTCTTCACCGACGAATGCATGTACCGCATCGTCTCGCGCGAGAACTTCGACGCCGGCCTGAAGATGTCGGCGCTGGCGCTCGAAAGCAAGGCCATGCTGAAGGACCGCGTCTACGGCATGAACGAGACCATCTACCACGCACCCTACATGCAGCGCCACGTCGTGGGCGCTCCGAGGATCCTCGGCAGCAAGGAGGGCGTGATCCATGCCGAGGCCAACTACGTCGTGCTGCGCACCAAGCTCGACGCCTTCTCGGAGGTCTTCAACACCGGGCGCTACATCGACACCATCGTCAGCGAGGAGGGCCGGCTGAAGTTCAGGGAGCGCATCTGCGTCTTCGACAGCGAGCTGGTTCCGAACTCGATCGTCTACCCGATCTGAGGCCCGCCATGGACGAGCAACGACCGGGCCGAGGCTGGGAGCGCGCCGCCGGCGTCGACGAGGTGGCGGAGGGCGAGGCGAGGGGTGTCCACGCGGGCGGCCGGCCGGTCGCCCTCTACAGGATCGATGGCGAGGTGCACGCCACGCAAGACATCTGTTCGCACGAGCGCGCCCATCTCTCCGAAGGCTATCTCGATGGTTGCGAGATCGAGTGCCCGCTGCACCAGGCGCGCTTCGACATCCGAACCGGCCAGGCCCTCTGCCGTCCCGCGACCGAGGCGATCGCGGTGTTCCCCGTGAAGATCATCGGCAAGGACATCTTCGTGCGCATTGCGCCGCCGGATGGATGTCCGGCCCCGGATCAGCCCCCCAGGTAGGCCTTGCGCACGTGGGGGTCGTGGATCATGTCCTTGCCCGTCCCCTCCAATGCCAACGAGCCTGACTCGTACAGGTAGGCGCGGTCGCACATGTCCAGTGCGGCATAGGCGTTCTGCTCGACCATCAGCACCGTGGCGCCGTCGGCGCGCACCTTCTGGATGATCTCGAAGGTCTTCTCGACGATGTTCGGCGCCAGGCCCAGCGACGGCTCGTCGAACATCACGAGCTTGGGCCGGGACATCAGCGCGCGGCCGATGGCGAGCATCTGCTGTTCGCCACCGGACAGCGTGCCGGCCATCTGGTAGCGCCGTTCGGCGAGCTTCGGGAAGTTGTCGAACATGCGCGCCATGTCGGCCGTGATGCCCGACTTGTCCTTGCGGCGGTAGGCGCCCATCTCGAGGTTCTCCTGGATGGTCATCTGCGGAAAGACGCGTCGGCCTTCCGGGCAGTGGGCGATGCCCATCGACAGGATGCGCTGCGGCGTGGCCCGCGTGATGTCCACGCCTTCGAATCGAATGGTGCCGCTGGCCGGCGGCAACAGGCCCGAGATGGCTTTCAGGGTGGACGACTTGCCGGCGCCGTTGGCGCCGATCACCGTCACCAGTTCGCCCTTGCGGACCTTCAGCGAGACGCCCTTGATGGCCTCGACCTTGCCGTAGCGGCAGACGATGTTGTCGATCTCAAGCATGCTTGATCCCCTGGCCGAGGTAGGCGCGAATGACTTCCGGATTGGCCTGGATCTCGGCGGGCGACCCGTCGGCGATGATCTTGCCGTAGTTGAGCACCACGATGCGGTCGGAGACCCCCATCACGAGCGGCATGTCGTGTTCCACCAGCAGGATCGAGATGCCGCGCTGGCGGATCCGGGCCAGCAGCGCCATGAAGTCGCCGGTCTCCGAGGGGTTCATGCCGGCGGCCGGCTCGTCGAGCAGCAGCAGCGTCGGGTTGGCCGCCAATGCCACGGCCACGCCCAGCAGGCGCTGTTCGCCGTAGGGCAGCGAGCCGCCGAGTTCATTGGCCCGGTGCGCGATGCCGACGAAGTCGAGCGTCTCCCAGACGGCTTCGCGCAGCCGGGCCTCCTCGCGGCGCATGCCCGGCAGTGCCAGCAGGGTGGACCAGGCGGAGGCGTTGCCGTGGCGGTGCAAGCCGGTCAGCACGTTCTCGAACACCGTGTTGGTGGTGAACAGGCTGGTCTTCTGGAAGGTGCGCACCAGGCCCACACCGGCCACTTCGTGAGGCTTGAGCCTGTGCAGCGCGACGTCGCGGAAGTGCACCTCGCCCTTGGTCGGGCGCAGGAAGCCGGTCACCACGTTGAAGGCGGTGGTCTTGCCGGCGCCGTTGGGGCCGATCAGGCTGACCAGCTCGCCTTCGTTGACGTGGAAACTCATGTCGGAGATGGCCACCAGGCCGCCGAAATGCACGGCGACATGGTCGATCGACAGGATCTTCCTGTCGCTCCGGGTGGCCGCCGTGGCGGGTCGGATCGAGGGGTTCATGGTTGCTTGCATGGTCAGCCGGCTGCGCCGTTCAGTTTGGCCGCCGCTTCGGGTGGCGAGGCTTGCGCCGGCGCTGCCGGCGTGGCGCGCTGGTGGCGCTGGATGCCGCCGGTCCTGCGGGCCCAGAAGTCGCACACCGCCGGCACGATGCCGCGCGGCAGGAAGAAGACGATCAGCACCATCACGATGCCGTAGACCACCCATTGCACCTCGGGCGCGGCCACCGCGCGCAGGCCGACCGGCAGCACGCCGAAGATGACGCCGCCGACGATCGGTCCCGCCAGGGTGCCCTTGCCGCCGGTCACCACCATGATCACCATCGTCACCGTGTAGATGAACAGGAAGATGTCCGGATCGATGATGCGGATGTAGTGCGCATAGAGGCTGCCTGCCGCGCCCGCCAGGGCTGCGGACATCACGGCGGCGAACACCAGGTAGCGCGTGACGTCGATGCCGACCGAGGTGGCCAGCGACTCGTTCTCGCGCAGCGCGATCATGGCCCTGCCCATGCGGGAATGAACCACGCGGCGGATCAGCACGTAGGCGATCACGGCCAGCGCCAGCACCAGGTAGTAGTTCGGCAGCTTGCTCCAGAACACGTTCTCGCCCAACAGCGGCAAGTTGAAGCCGAGCGGCGGAATGTTGCTCAATGCCAGCGGCCCCTGCGTGAGGTCGACCCAGTTCAGCGCCACCAGCCGCACCACTTCGGCGAAGCTGATCGTCACGATCACGAAATAGGCGCCGCGGATCTTGAACGACAGCTTGCCCACGATGTAGCCGCAGACGCCGGCCACGAAAGTGCCCAGCAGGACGCCGATGACTGGATGCCAGGGGGTGTGGACGATGCGTCCGTCGCCCCAGAAGACCGGGATGTCGAAGCCCAGCGAGGTCAGCGCGCTCGTGTAGGCGCCGATGCCGAAGAAGGCGATGTGGCCCAGGCTCAGCTGACCGGTGTAGCCGAGCAGCAGGTTGAGGCTCATCGCCCCGATGATGAAGATGCCGGTCGTGATGACGATGTGCAGGTAGTACTGGTCGGTGACCCAGAGGGGCACGCTGAGCAGCGCCACGAGCAGCAGGCTGGTTCTGAGGTTTTTCATCCGATGCGCTCCCCGCGTACGTAGAACAGGCCGGTAGGTTTGAACATGAGCACCAGGATGATGAGGATGAAGCCCATCGCATCCCGGTAGCCCGACGAGACGTAGCCCGAGCCCAGCTCTTCCGCGAAGGCCAGGATGAAGCCGCCGATCGCCGCGCCCTGGATGCTGCCGAGGCCGCCCAGGATGACGATGGCGAAGGCCTTCAGGGCGGCGGTGTTGCCCATCGTGGTGGTGACCACGAAGACCGGTCCGAGCAGCGCACCGGCGGCGGCGGCCAGGCCCGAGCCGAGCGCAAAGGTGGCCGTGTAGATGGCGTTGATGTTGACGCCCATCAGCGAGGCGGTGTCCCGGTCCTGGAAAGTGGCGCGCATCGCCTTGCCCAGGGGGCTGCGGTGGATCAGCACATAGGTGGCGAGAATGAGCAGCAGCGCAGCGCCCAGCACGAACAGGCGCAGCCAGGAGATCGACACCGGGCCGATGACCAGCGGCTCGGTCGGAAAGGGCGTCGGCACCGACTTGGCGACGCCGCCCCAGACCAGCAGCGCGATGTTCTGCATGGCGATCCAGCACCCGATCATGACCACCATGGTCGAGTCGATGTCGGCGCTGCGCATGCGGCGCAGGAAGATGCGCTCGATCAGCGCGCCGAGCAGGATGCCCAGCATGATCGCCATGCCCATCGCCAGGAAGAAATTCCATCCGAGGCTGGACACGAAGTAGTAGGCCATGAAGCCGCCGAACGCATAGAGCTCGCCATGCGTGAAGTTGACGACTTTCATGATCCCGAGGATCAGGGTGAGGCCGATCCCCAGGAGCGCATAGGTGCCTCCGAGGATCAGCGCATTGGCTATGTGCTGGATGAGTTGGTCCACTTGGTTTCTCGCACGCGCTGGAAGAACGAAACGTTTCGCGGAAAGCGCTGATTCCACGACCCACGGGGCCACGCCCGGACTGCGCCGTCGTCGAGGCGACTGTCGGCCCGGGCGCGATACGGCGATACAGCCGGCTAGTTGACGATGCCGATCTTGTCGTTGTCGATCTTCACGAGGTAGGTGTTCGGCGTGCTCTGGCCGCTCTCGCGGCCCGAGGGGCCGACCTTCTCGAACTTGATCTTGCCGGTCAGGCCGGTCAGCTCGATGTCCCACAGCGCCGCGCGGATCTTTTCCGGGTCGGCGGCGCCGGCCTTGGTGACGGCCGCGGCGATGGTGCGGATGCCGTCATAGCCGCGGAAGCCTTCGGTCAGGCCGGCCTTGTCGTGCTTGCGCTTGTTCCACTCCGCGATGAACGCCCTGGCGGTGGCCGGATCGGCCGAGGCGTCGGGCGTCCAGGGCGCGAACATCATGTTGTGCATGGTGCCCGCGGCTGCAGACCCTGCGTGCTCGATCAACTGGTCCGGACTCTGCGAGCCGCCCAGCGTGATGATCTGGCGCTTCAGGCCCACCGACTGCGCCTGCTTGAGCACCAGGGTGAGCTGCTCGACCGCCGTGGTGACGAAGAGGGTGTCGGCATCCGTGGCCTTGAGCTGGGACAACTGGGAGGTCATGTCCTGCGCCGAGGCGTCCATGGTCAGCACGCGGCCCACCTTCACGCCCTTGGCTTCCAGCATGCGCTGGAAGGACTCGGCCGAGCCGCGGCCCCAGTCGTTGTTCACGACCAGCAGATCGGCCTTCTTGATCTTGAGCGGCTCGACATGGCGGGCAAAGCTCTTGGCTTCCATGTCGTTGGTCGGGCAGATGCGAAACACGTAGGGGTTGCCCGAGGTCGTGATCTTGTCGGCCCCCGAGGTCTCGACCACCATCGGCACCTTGTATTCCATCAGCTTGGGCATCGCGGCCAGCGTGTAGGTCGAACTCCACGCGCCCATGATGACCGGGACCTTGTCGCGCACGATCAGCTTCTCGGTGGCGTTGGCGGCCTCGGTCGGATTGCTCTTGCTGTCCTCGATCACCAGTTCGATCCTTGCGCCGTTGATGCCGCCCTTCGCATTGATCTCGTCGGCGGCGATCTTTGCGCCGCTCGTCACGAAGTTGCCGGACGCCGCCACGACACCGGTGAGCGGCTGGTTGACGCCGATCTTGATGACGTTGGACTGGGCTGCCGCAGCGACGGAAAAACACGCCGCCGCGGCGACCAGACTCGGTCTCAGCCAGGTTTGCTTCATCTTCCGCTCCTTAGAGAGAGGTGGGGGACGAATCGTCCGGCGGGATGCCGGCGCATTCGAGCTGTCGCGCAATCACTCAAACTATCTATCTAACAATAGGACTACTGTATATCGATGAGTCGTGCACCGACTCATGGTTTTCACCGACGAGCCGTTGTTTGCCTGAGCCTTTACTCGCTGATAAGATACTAATAATAGGACGACCAGCTGATGGCATCATATGATGCCGAGGCACTGGTCGCCAGAGCCAGCCCAGGAGAGTCATGAGCCAGTTGAATATTTCGCCGGAAGTGGTCGATGAGCGGACGCTCTCGAAGGCGCACGCCTGCCTGCGCGAAGCCGGCGTGGCGCTGCCGACCCTGAGCCAGCTGGCCGACCCCGAGACGATTCCGCCCGAGCGCCTCGCCGCGCTGGCGCAGGTCGATCCCGGACAGCCCCACCCGGCCAATCTGTGGCGCGTCCACTGGTTCAACGACGCCGCCGCAAGCGGCCCGGCCAGCGTGCCGGGCCACCTGGTGCTGCCCGAGGCGCTGACCGGCGTCAAGACCAGGATCGTCATCGCGCTGGGCGACCGCTTTCCGATGATCGGCGCGCACAAGGTGCTCGCGGCCTACGGCTGTCTGGTGCCGCGCCTGGTCACGGGGCGCTTCGATCCAGGCCGGCACAAGGCCGTGTGGCCGTCGACCGGAAACTACTGCCGCGGCGGCGTCGCCATCTCGCGGATCCTCGGTTGCCGCGGCATCGCGGTGCTGCCCGCCGGCATGAGCAGGGAGCGCTTCGACTGGCTGGAGCGCTGGGTGGCGGCGCCGGAAGACATCGTCCGCACGCCGGGCACGGAAAGCAACGTCAAGGAGATCTACGACCGCTGCGCCGCGCTCGCAGCGGTCCCGGACAACGTGATCCTGAACCAGTTCTCCGAGTTCGGGAACTACATCGTCCACCATCACTGCACGGGTCGCGCGATGGAGCGCCTGTTCGCCGCGCTGCAGGCCGATGCGCCCGCGCTGCGGCTGGCGGCCTTCGTGTCGGCGACCGGCTCGGCCGGCACCCTGGCCGCCGGCGACTATCTCAAGCAGCGCCACGGCGCGCGCATCGTCGCCGTCGAGGCCAGCGAGTGCCCGACCCTGCTGGAGAACGGCTACGGCGAACACAACATCCAGGGCATCGGCGACAAGCACATTCCGCTGATCCACAACGTCATGAACACCGACGTCGCCGTCGGCGTGTCGGACCGCAGCTCGGACGCGCTGAACCAGCTGTTCAATTCGGAGGTCGGCAAGCGCTATCTGGTGCAGCGCCAGAAGCTCGACCCGGCGTGTGTCGAGGCGCTGGCGGCCATCGGCATCTCGGGCTGGGCCAACGTGGTCGCCGCGATCAAGGTGGCGAAGCACTTTGACCTCGGCCCCGACGATGCCATCGTCACCGTGGCCACCGACAGCGCGCCGATGTACGCCAGCGAACGCCAGCGCTATGTGCAGCGCCACTATGCGCAGGGCTTCGACGAGGTCCATGCCGGCGAGCTTTTCGCGCGCCATCTGGGCGGCATCGAGGACGACCACCTGCTGGAACTCACGCATTCGCAGCGCAAGAGGATCTTCAACCTCGGCTATTTCACCTGGGTGGAGCAACAAGGAATTTCCGTGGACCAGTTCGACGCTCGAAAGGACCCCGCCTTCTGGGGCCGCCTGCAAGCGTCGGTGCCGGCCTGGGACGCGCTCGTCGAGGCGTTCAACGGGAAGACAGGGGCACAGCGGTAGTCAACACATCCACAGGATCTGTGGGGAAAGCAGGAGGCAATATGGAAGGTACACCCTATCTCGAACTGAGGAACAAGCTCGCGCAGCGCGACCGGAGCTTGCGAGAGAAAGTCATGTCGCTCGAGGATGCGGCCGCGCTGGTCAACGACGGCGACAAGGTCGGCATCGGCGGCAGCACGCTGTCGCGCACGCCGACGGCGATGATCTGGCAGCTGATCCGCGAGCGCAAGAAGCATCTGCAGGTCTCGCGCAGCATCGTCTCGAGCGAAGGCGACCTGCTGTTCGCCTCGGGGGTCTCGGACCACATCATCACCAGCTGGTTCAGCCAGGGCATCGTCTGGGGCATCTCGAAGGTCATGCGCCACTACGTGGAGAGCAAGCAGGCGCGCTACGACGAGTGGAGCCACCTGGCCATGGGCATGCGCTTTCGCGCCGGAGCGATGGGGGTGCCTTTCCTGCCGATGCGCTCGATGCTCGGCTCGGACGTGCTGGAGCTGCGGCCCGAAGCCCGAACCATCACCTGCCCCTTCACCCAGGAAGACGTGCTGCTGGTGCCGGCCTTGAATCCCGACGTGGCGATCATTCACGTGCAGCGCTGCGATGCCTACGGCAATGCCCAGATGGACGGCCTGCAGTTCATGGACATCGACCTGGCCATGGCCGCCACCCGCGTGATCCTGACGACCGAGCGGATCGTCTCGAATGACCAGATCCGCCGTTCCCCGGACCAGACCAAGATTCCGTTCTTCGCCGTCGACGCCGTGGTCGAGGTGCCCTACGGCTGCGCGCCGCACGAGTGCAGCAACGTCTACGAGCCGCTGTTCAAGCACATGGACTACTACACCTCGCTGGTCAACGCCGACCCGGTGGCCGCCATGCAGGACTACATCGAGCGCTACATCCGGCAGCCGAAGTCGTGGAACGACTACCTGAACCTGCTGGGTCTGGACGAATTGCTGGACGCGGCGCGCCGCGGAAGGAGCATGCTCAATGACTGAGATCGCCGATTGCACCGCCAGCGAGATCCTGGCCGTCATGAGCGCGCGCCTGCTCAACGAAGGGCAGGTCGTCTTTGCCGGCGTGGGCGTGCCGCTCCTGGCCGCGACGCTGGCTCAGGGCCTGCGCTGCCCGGGCCTGACGATTCTGTTCGAGGGCGGCGTGGTGGGCCCGATCATCGAGCCGGGCAAGCTGCCGCCGTCGACCAACGAACAGCGTTGCACCAAGCGAGCCAACATGGTGCTGAGCAGCACCGACGTGCTGCTGCTGCTGCAGCGCGGCCATGTCGACGTCGGCTTCATGGGGGGCGCGCAGATCGACAAGTACGGCAACCTGAATTCGTCCTACATCGGCAACCCGGCCCACCCGAAGACGCGGCTGCCGGGCACCGGCGGCGGCAACGACATCTCGAGCCTGACGAACATGATCGTCGCCAT
>NZ_JBFUFO010000046.1:0-43456 GCF_056403395.1 Variovorax sp. P2_H12
GTGCGCGACGGCATCGACCAGCTCACCGCGCGCGCCACCACGCCCGAGGTCGCCGAGGCGATGATCCGCGAGATGGCCTGGTACGACGCCTACCTCGACCGCGGGCGCGTGGACCGCAGCGCCAACACCACGCCCGGCAACAAGAAGGGCGGCCTCTCCAACATCGTCGAGAAGGCGATGGGCTCGATCGTGAAGTCAGGCAGCGCGCCGATCTCGGGCGTGATCTCGCCGGGTGAAAAGGTCAGTCAAAAGGGCCTGATCTACGCCGCCACGCCGGCCAGCGACTTCATCTGCGGCACGCTGCAGCTGGCCGCCGGCATCAACCTGCATGTGTTCACCACGGGTCGCGGCACCCCCTACGGGCTGGCCGAGGTGCCGGTGATCAAGGTCGCGACGCGCAGCGACCTGGCGCGCCGCTGGCACGACCTGATGGACGTCAACGCCGGGCGCATCGCGGACGGCGACGCCACGATCGAGGATGTGGGCTGGGAGCTGTTCCGCCTGATGCTCGATGTCGCCAGCGGCCGCAGGAAGACCTGGGCCGAGCACTGGAAGCTGCACAACGCGCTGGTGCTGTTCAACCCGGCCCCGGTGACCTGAACGGCGGGTCTACCTTCGAAACGTGACCCTTCGCCGTCCTTGTCGAGGGAGATCCGAGTTCGACGACGGCGCTGAGATGAACGAGGGTAAAGAGATTTACCATCACGACGGCCCCGCAATTCGGGAGATTGCGCGGCAGTTTGTAAGGAGTGAGGACGGCGAAGGCCAAACCCCCTCAAACGCTCGGCACGCGTGCCGGTCCCGACGAGGATGGAGGTTCCAACGATGCCAAGAGTCGCCATCATCGGATCCGGGCCGGGCGGCCTGATCGCTGCGCGCTACCTGCAATCCGAAGGCTTCGAGCCCGTGCTGTTCGAGCAGGCGCCATTGCCCGGCGGCCAGTGGAGCGGCGACGCGATCTGCAGCGGCGTATGGCCGTCGATGCGCACCAACACCAGCCGCGTGCTCACACAATTCAGCGACCTGCCGCATGCGCCGGGCCTCGCGGTCTATCCATCCAATCGCGAGATCGGCGACTACCTGCAGCGCTATGCGGACCGATTCGGCCTGACCGCGCAGATCCGTCTGCGCACCAAGGTGCGCGAGCTTGCGGCGGTGCCCGGGGGATGGGCCGTGCGCCATGGCGCGCACGACGAAGAGATCTTCGAGAAAGCCGTGGTCGCCTGTGGCCGCTTCCAGCATTCGCGGATTCCCGAGGTGCCGGGGCTGGCGTCGTTCTCGGGCAGCGATGGCGTGGCGCATACCAACGCCTACAAGCATCCCGAGCGGTACCGCGGCAAGCGCGTCCTCGTCGCGGGCTGCGCGATCAGTGCCCTCGAGATTGCCAGCGATCTTTGCATGCTCGGCGCGGCAAGGGTGGTCGTGTGCCATCGTCGGCAGCGCTATGTGTTGCCGAAGCTTGCGGCCGGGGTGCCCTCGGACCATCGCGTGTTCACGCGCTTCCAGGCGCTGGCGGAGGAGTCGCTGCCGCGCAGCGAATTCGGTGAGATGCTGAAAGAGCTGGTGGTGGGCTGGGGCGGCAGTCCGGAACAGTTCGGTGCGCCGAAGCCCGCCGACAGCATCCTCGATGCGGGCTTGACATTGAGCCAGCATTTTCTTCCGCTGGTGGCCGAGGGCCGCATCGAGGTGCGGCCGTGGTTCGACAGGGTCGAAGGCGCGCGGGTCAGCTTCAGCGACGGGCGTGCGGAGACCTTCGACGGCATTCTGTTCGGCACCGGCTTCGAACTGAAAATGCCCTTCCTCGGAGAACCGATCCGCCGCACGCTCAACCTCGACGCGCAGCGGCTCGATCTTTATCAGCACACCTTCCATCCGCAGTTGCCCGGGCTTGCATTCGTGGGCATCTGGGATCAGTCGGGCCCGATGTTTCCGCCGATCGAGTTGCAGGCCCGGTGGATGGCCTATGTGTGGAGCGGCGCCATCGCAGCACCGACGCTCCAAGCGATGCACGTGGGCGTTGCCGAGTGCCGCGCGCGTGGCGCCCCACAGAAAACCAAGATGAACCTGATGGCCTTGCTGTTTGCGCGCGCCGCGGGCGTGGAGCCCGATCCGCAGCGCTGGCCTCAGCTTCGGCGCGCCCTGTTGTTCGGGCCGCTCGCGCCGGTTTCGTTTCGCCTCGAAGGTCGCGATGCGCTGCCGGATGCGGCCGACCGGTTTGCCGACGAAGCCAGGGCCTTCGGATGCATGCAGTCCTCGCAGTTTCAGGATTCCGAATTGCAGAAGCTGCGGCGACTGGCCTGCGTCGCGCAGTCTGCGCAGGTAGCGGCGTGGGCGGCTGCGCCGGCGTAGGCGCTACATCGCTTACGCCGTTTGGCGAGCCTTCAGTCTGCAACCAGGTATCGCTTGGCCGGCACGTTCCAGTACGCGCGCCGACGGCAATGTTGTCGTCGTTGGTGTCGAACTTCGGGTTGTGCACCGGGCCGCGCACCCGACGAGCTCGCGGAGTCGAGTACGTGGCGAAGCCGGCAGGGGCGGTCAGGTCCCCGTTCTGGCGGGGCATGCCGCAACAGTTCCATGCTGGCGCGTGCGGAGCCCTTTCACCTCGGCTGAACCAAGTGCCCGCCAGCCCGGCCAATGCCAGTGGGCACCGGGTATCAGCGACTCTGGCGAGCCGCGCCGGTCGCGCGAGCGGTCCTCAACGCGATCTTTCATCCACTCCCGACATTTGCCGGTATGCATCAGTGCCCAGCGCGGTGCCATGCACCGCCAGATGGGCGCCCAGTTGGATGACCTGCAGCAATTCGGCCGGTGCCAGGCCTTGCGACAGTGCCTTGGGCACGATATGCCGTAGCGCATCCGGGTTGAAAGCCGTGAAGCACGCATGCAATGCCAGCTGTACCAGGCTGCGCTCCGCCGGGGTCAGACCCGCGCCGGGGCAGCCTTGCTCGACAAAGTCGAGAAGCAGCTCGGCATAGCCGGGGTCAAGAAGCGCCACGGAGGTCAGGGAGAGGGCGTGCGCGGCACCGAGCCTGTCGATGCGGGCCTGAAGCCTTTCATCGATGGCCGCCAAACCGGTCAAGTCGGTGAACTCGCCCAGGATGTCGGTGGCCGTGCATACGCTGGCGACGCCTTGTACGGCAACGAGGTGCAGCACATCGAAGATATCGGCCTGTGTCGCCCCGACCTCGAGCGCCCGCTTCATATGGGTGTGCAAGCCGGACTCGAAAAGATGCGAAGAAGACGAGTCGAGCGCCACATAGATCAACTCCACCATGCGCGCGCTCAGCGGACCCGAGCGCGCGGGATGGCCGGCATAGCGCGCGTAGTGCTGCACGAAGCCGGGGCAGGCCTCGAGCATGGTCTCGGTCCACGGGCGCCAGTAGCCACGCTCGGCGATGAAGAACGCCTTGATCTGCGCCCGCTCGGCATCGGTTGCGCCGTCCGGCTTGTTCATCGCGGCGTCCCTCGCGCGGCAGCGCTGCAGACGAGGGTTTGACCGGTCAGGTACTGGGCGGCGGAACCACAGACGAAGCGCAGCAGCGGATGCAGCGACAACGGGTCGACAGCGGTCGGCACTTCCAGCGCATTGATGCGTAAGGCGCGGCTGCCCCACTCGCAGGCAAGGGTGGAGACCAGCATCCGTGCCGCTGCGCCATCGCCGGCGTCTTGCCAGCGGCGGGGGTTCTCCGAGGGCAGCAGCAAAGTCAGGCTGGCCTGCTGCGCGCAGCGGCCTGCAAAACGCGCGGCGGCCGCGTGTACTGCCTGGAGCAAGCCTGCCGATTCGCAGTGCAGCGGCGACAGGTCGAGGCAGGCTGCATAGTGTGGCCGCGCGGCGCACGGCTGCGCCGCGCCTTGCCATGGCGCGCCATCGCCGCCGCAGACCTCCAGTTGCACCGGCATGTCCAAGGGCTGCGGTTGCAGCGTGGCCGGTGGCAAGGGCTGGCTGCCGCCATAGACGGAAGAACCGCCATTCAAGGCCAGGATCTGCCCGCTCAACGGTGCGGCGCCGGGGCTGGCCAGGAAGTACAGCGCCTGCGCCATCTCTTCGGGAGCAGCCATGCGGCCGAGCGGAATCTTGCCCAGCGCGCCTTCGGGCTTGAGTCGGCCAGCCTGGATCAGTCCGTCCACCAGTTCGGTGCGGACGAATCCCGGCGCAAGTACCGTCACGCACAGGTCGGGCCGCGCTTGCGCCAGGGCTCGGGTCTGGGCGATGAGTCCGGCCTTGCTCGGACTGTAGGCGCCACGCCATGGAATGGCATGCAGGCCGGCGCCCGATGCCACGTTCACGATGCGTGCGCCCGGCTTCAGCAGCGCCTCGCAGGCATCGACCACCGCCGCCGGCGCTGCCAGATTGAGTGCGAGCAGGCGCCCGGTCTGCGCCGGGCCTTGCTCAGCCAGGGGCGTGTTGGAGGCGTCGGACATGCCGGCGTTGTTGAGGATCGCGTCCAGCGCAGGCGTGCCATCGCCGAGGGATGCGATCTGCTTCGGGTCGGTCAGGTCGATGGGGCGCAACTGATGCGCGGCCGAGGCAGGCCCAGGCAGGCTTCGGCCCAGCTGCTGCAATGCCTGCTCGTTGTTGTCGACCAGCACGCATTGCCAACCCGCGCCGGCAAACAGCCGTGCGGTGTCTCGCCCGATGCCGGAAGCCGCACCGGTGATCAGAACAGTCTGCATCCGCGACTCCGGCAGGACTCAGATGTTGGTCAGCGTGATGCCGCCATCCACCGCCAGCGCCTGCGCCGTGATGAAGCCCGCATCATCGCTGGCCAGGAAGCAGATGCTGCGGGCGATGTCCTCCACGGTGCCCAGGCGGCCCAGCGGCGTGCGCGCAATGCGGTTGGCATCGCGCTCGGCATTGCGGTTGCGCTGCGTGCCTTCGGTGGGAACGGCCGACGGGCAGACGGCATTGACGCGGATGTTGCGCGCGCCCAGCTCGGCCGCAGCCGCGCGGGTGATGCCCAGGATGCCGGACTTGATGCCCGAATAGACCACCGAGTTGGCGGCAGAGCGCAGGGCGGCCACCGATGCCACGTTGACGATGGCGCCGCCACGCTCCGGGTCCATCACCGCCACCGCCTCCTGCAGGCTCCAGATGACGGACTTGAAACCCACGTCGAGCATGCGCTCCACAGTCTCGGACATGATGTCGGGGATGGCCTGGTAGCGGACCCAGGCTGCGTTGTTCACCAGAATGTCGAAGCGCTTGCCGCGCTCGAACGAACGCTGGATGGCATCGCGAATGCCTTCGCGGGTGGCGATGTTCTGAACGATGGCAAAGGCCTGTCCTCCGCGGGACTCGATTTCCTCCACCACGGGGGCGACCAGTTCTTCCTTGAGGTCGTTCACGCAGACGATGGCGCCACGGGCAGCCATCTGCAAGGCGGTTTCGCGCCCGATGCCGGCGCCGGCGCCGGTGATGAGGGCCACGCGGCCGAGCAGATCCTGGTTCATTCGTTTTCCTCGGTTCACACAGACTGGATGAAGTCCCGGCCGACTTGGCTGGCGAGCGCGCCCGAGCCGAATGCGGCATCGAACTTGCGCACTTCGCGCAGGGCGTAGTGCAGCGGCACTTCCCAGGTGAAGCCCATGCCGCCATGCAGGTGGATGGATTTCTCCAGAACGAAGCACGCATTCGCCAGGGCATTGGCCAGCACGGGTTGCGTGCTGCGCACGTTGCCGTATTCGTCGGTGTCGAGCACGCGCTGGATGCCTGCGTTGGAGGCCTCCTGCAACAAGCGCATGCGCGCCAGCAGATGGCGCACGGCCTGCTTGGCCGACAGGGGGCGTCCGAACTGCACACGGGTCGACATGTAGTCGGCCGTCGTGGCCAGGGCCGCCTCGGCGGCGCCGTTGACCAAGCCGGCGATCAGGATGTGGCTGTCGCGCTCCAGCGCTGCAAATGTCGCGACATCCAGTTCGGCCAGCACCCTGGCGCCGTCCAGCGTCAGCCACGACTGGGGGTTTTCCGGGTCCAGCGCTTCGTCGTCCTGGATTTCGACGGAATCCAGCTCGAGCAGGACGCCGCCGCTCCGGCCGTCGGCCACCAGCACCCAGTCGCAGTCCCTGGCGTAGCGGGCATGGCCGGCCAGCTTGTCCTGCAGGCTGCCCTGCAGCGCCCATGTCGCCACGCGTTCGCCGCTGGCCAGTTCGGCAGCCAGAGGCGAGTCGCCCAGTGCCTTGGCGACCAGAAGGGTCTCGAGCAGCGGCCAGTGCAGCCGCAGCTTGCCCGCCTCGGCCACGATCGGCAGCGCGAACTCGATGCCCAACGCCAGCCCGCCGGCGTCTTCGAGCGCGCACACGCCACAGAGGCCCGCATTCGCCAGCACCTGGGCGGCACCACGAAAGTCGCGCGTCTGCGCATCCTGGATCGCCTCGGCCGCAGCCTGTGCGAACTCTTCGGGCTTGAGATCGTTGTCTGACATGGTCATCTCAGAGGTCTTTTGGAAGATTCATGATGCGCTGGGCAATGATGTCCAGCTGCACTTCGGTGGTGCCGGCGTAGATGGTCTCGGCGCGGGCGTAGAAATAGGCGGTGGTGAAGTGCTTGCGCGCGCGCTGTGCCAGCGCGCTGGAGCGCGGGTTCACATGCGACACGACCGACAGCGCCAGCCCTGCGAAGGCCTGGTGGCACTCGGACCAGTAGAGTTTGGTGAGCGAACCGCGGGCGCCGATCCTGTCGCCGGCCATCATCCGGTTCACCGTCTGCTCGACCAGGCCCTTGAGCGCATCGATCTCGCCCACCACGTCGCCGATGCGGCGCTGGTAGCTGCCGTCGTCCAGCAGCCGGGACAGCTGCGGGTCGGACTTGCACGCGGCGACGAGCTGGCGCAGCTCGCAATCGAAGCGCCATGCACGGTACATGCGGTTGGTGGCGCGCTCGATGGACAGCACGCGGATGGCCGCATTCCAGCCCTCGTCCGGTGCGCCGAGGCGCGCGCTGTCGGGCACCACGACGTTGTCGAAGAAGACCTCGGCGAAAGACACCTTGCCATCGATCGACTTGATGGGCACCACCCGGATGCCGGGCGTGTCCATGGGCACCGCGAACATCAGCAGGCCGCGGTGCTTGTCGGCCACCGTACCGGTCCGGGTCAGCAGCAGGCAATAGCGCGCCTTGGCGGCACCGCTGGTCCAGATCTTCTGGCCGTTGATGCGCCAGCTGTCGCCCTCTGGCACGGCCTTGGTTCGCAGGCGCGCCAGGTCGGAGCCGGCGTCGGGCTCCGAGAAGCCCTGGCACCAGTAGTCGCGCATCGAGAGGATGCGCGGCAGGAACAGCTGCTTCTGTTCTTCCGTGCCCACGGTCTGGATGATCGGGCCTGCCAGTTCCTTGCCGATCGAGCTCACGCTCTCGGGCATGGCCAGCGCGCCCACTTCCTTGTTGACGACCAGATGCTCGCGCAGTGTCAGGCCCAGGCCGCCATAGGCCTTGGGCCAGGTCATGCCGGCGAGGCCGGCGTCGTACATCGAGGCCTCCCAGTCGCGGCACTCGTCCAGCGTGGGCGTGCGGTAGTCGACGCTGTCCGCACGCATGTGCCCGGGCAGGTGGGCGCCAAGCCACTGGCGTGCGTACTGTCGGTAGACGGCCGGGCCCGCCGCAGCGTCCGGGATGGCCGGGTTCTTTTCCATGTGCATGAGAACCTTCAATGGGCAGAGGTGTTGCGGGAGGTCGGGACCATCAGGGCGTCGAGGACGAGCACCCCCTCGCCTTGCGGCTTGACCAGGATGGGGTTCATGTCGATTTCAGCCACGTCGGCGGCATGGCGGCACGCGAATTCCGAGAGCCTGGCCACCGTGCGGGCGGCTGCGGCCACGTCTGCCTTGGGCTGCCCGCGGGCGCCGTCCAGCAGCGGGAACATCTTCAGGCCGCGGATCATCCGCAGGGCTTCGTCTTCAGAGACGGGCGCCACCTGGACCGCGACATCCTTCAGGATCTCGGCATAGATGCCGCCCAGCCCCACCATGACGACCGGGCCGAACACGGGGTCGCGCGAGACACCGGCGATCAGCTCCACGCCGCCGCGGACCATCGGGGCCACCAGCACGCCGTCCAGGCGTGCCCGGGGCGCGTGCTCGCGGGCGTTGGCCATGAGGCGGTCGTAGGCCTGCCGCACCGCATCGTCGTCCTGCAGGCCCAGCGCGACGCCGCCGATCTCGGTCTTGTGGGCGATGTCTTCCGATGCGATCTTGAGGACCACCGGGTAGCCCGTGGCCCGGGCGCTGCGCACGGCAGCGTCGGCCGAAGCCACCACCTCCTCGCGCGGCACGCTGATGCCCGCAGCCGCCAGCGCCTTCTTGGCATGGAACTCGTTGCGGAACACGGCGGCGTCCACGCTGTCGACCGGGCCGCCGTAGGCAGCGGCGGTGGGCAAGGTGGTGAGCTGGCCCAGCCTGACCAGGCCGGCCAGTCCGCTGGCTGCCGCCGGAATGCTCGGGAACACCGGGATGCTCAGCGCATTGATCTCGGCCACCGCATCGGGCGGGCCCTGGCTGATGATGACCAGCAGGCGGTCGGGATGGCTGGCACGGATCCTGGACAGCGCCTCCAGATAGACGCCGCGCAGGCGGGGGTTGTACAGCGACAGCGCCAGCAGCAGCACCAGCGTGCTGCCGTTGGCATCGTTCTGCAGTGCCGTCAGCATCTTCAGCAGGATGTCGGGCCGCGCGGACATCTGGGCCGACGCGTCCACCGGGTTGTTGGTGCCGGCGGTGGGCACGGCCTCGCGGATCAGGGCCCGGGTCGTGTCGGCGAGCTGCGGCAAGGTCATGCCGGCTTGCACCATCGCGTCCGCCATCATGATGCCGAAGCCGCCCGAAGCGGCCACCAGCGTCACGGCGTCGGTGGTGGGCAGGCGCTGCGGGCGCAGCAGGGCCGCGGCATGGCCCACGTCGAGCAGTTCCTCGAATGAGCGCACGCGCAGCACGCCATAGCGGCGGAAGACGGCGTCGAACACGGCATCGGAACCCATCAGCGCGCCGGTGTGCGAGGCAGCGGCCGCCTGGCCCTGCTCGGTGGCACCGATCTTCAGGACGATCACCGGCTTGTGCTGCTGGCGCGCCATGTCCAGCGCCGCGATCAGGCGGCCGGCATCGCGGCAGGTCTCCATGCAGCACAGGATGATGCGGGTGTCGGCATCGTGGGCCAGGGCGGCAATGCCGTCGGCCACGTCCACGTCGGCTTCGTTGCCGGTGGCGATGAAGCGGCTCACGCCCAGGCCGCGCTCGGCCATGTTGCGCATGGTGAAGCTGCCGATGTTGCCCGACTGCGAGACGATGCCCACCTCGCCGGCAGGCGGCATGCTCTGCTCGAGCGCGATGGAGAACGAGCCCACCAGCCTGTCCACCACATTGACGGCGCCCAGGCAGTTGGGGCCCAGCAGCCGCATGCCATGGTTGCGCGCGACGCGCACCAGTTCGGCTTGCAGGGCCGCGCCTTCGGGACCGGCCTCGGCGAAGCCCGCGGACAAAACGATCACGCCGCGCACGCCGCGGCTGCCGCAGTCGCGCACCGCCTGCAGCGTGGCTTCGACCGGCACCGCGAGGATGGCCATCTCCGGCGCCGTGGGCGTGTCCAGGATCGAGGCGTAGGCCTGCAGGCCCTGAATGGTGCCGCCCTTGGGGTTGATCGGATAGATGGGGCCGGCATAGCCGTACTTGCGCAGCAGCTGCACCGGGCGGCCACCGATCTTGGTGATGTCGTCGGAGGCACCGATCACGGCCACGCCATCGGCCTTGAAGAATGCGTCCAGCCCGGTGCCCGGGGCGGCTTGAACCTGGGTCAGCATGGGTTTCACCGTCCCTTGAAAACAGGAGCGCGCTTCTCGAGGAAGGCCATGCGGGCTTCGCGGGCGTCTTCGGTCTTCGACAGGGCCATGGTGAATTCCTGCTCGAAGCGGTAGGCGTCGCGCTGGGGCATGACATCCACCATGTTGGCCGCGCGCTTGGCGTAGGCGATGGCCAGCGGCGCCTTGGAGGCGATCTCGCGGGCCAGTGTCATCGTGAAGGGCAGCAGGTCCTTCTCGGACAGCACATCCTCGATCACGTTGCGCTTGAGCAGGTCGTGCGCGCTCAGGCGCTGGCCCGTGAAGAACATGCGGCGCAAGGTCGAGCGGCCGAACAGGGTCTTGAGCATGGAGGCGCCGCCGGCCAGGCCCACGTTGATCTCGGGCATGCCCACGGTGGCGTTCTCCGAGGCATAGAGGATGTCGCAGGCGGCGGCGAGACCGAAGCCGGCGCCCAATGCCGCGCCGTTGATCGCGGCAATCACGGGCTTGGCGCACTCGCGGATCGCGTTGCCGGTCTCGCGGGTGATGCGGTTGTGCTCGAGGAAATCTCCGGCGACATCGGCGCTGGGGCGGTCCTTCAGGTCGGCGCCGGCACAGAACACGCTGCCAGCGCCGGTCAGTACGGCGCAGCGGATGTCTTCACGCTCGGAGATGGCGTCGAAGGTGGCGACCAGCTCGCGCCGCATATCGCGGCTCAGTGCATTGACCGGCTGGCGGTCCATGGTGACCAGACCCACGCCGCCTGCGACTTCCAAACGAACCCATTCATTGCTGCTCATACACCACCTCTGTAAGAAGCCCGCTTGCTGCGGCACGGACCAGAAAAAAGAAGCACTTGCTGGACAAACAACCCGCTTTGCCGCGGGAGCTTCTGTTTTTCCCGGAGCCTGGGTGGCTTCCGCTTGTTTGTCTCGGTGTCAATATGCTTGGTCGATTGTAGAAATGATGATGAAATTCATCTCTCGATAATCCGGGAAAGTGTCCTGCAAAAAATGAAGCATTCGCCGGTGAGTGGGATGTTGAAGGCTTGCTACCATGCGCGCTCCCTGCGGCCGGGTGTCGTTCGATTTGCGGATTTGAATTGATTCAAATTGGCGGATGCAATTGATTGGCCTTCCATTTCCGGGTCGAATAAATGATCGAGACAATGAAAATTCAGCGCCTCGGCGATTTGAAAACGCAATTGGGCGAGTGCCCCGTGTGGCATGGGCGCAAGCTCTGGCTGCTGGACTGCCGCGCGGGCCTGGTGCTTGCGCTGGACCCCGACACCGGCGCGGTGACGGCGCGCCACGAAGCGCCGGCACCCCTGGGCTCGTTCGCATTCAATGGCGACGACTGCATCGTGCTGGCCCTGAAGGAGGACATCGCGGCGCTGGACCTGCGCACCGGACAGTTGCGCTCGCTGGCACGTATCGAGGACAGCCACCCCCATCTCCGGCTGAACGACGGCACCTCGCTGGCCGACGGCAGCTTCGTGGTCGGCACCATGCATGCGTTGCGCGAGCCCGGCGAGCCGCCCCTGGGCGGCTTGTACCGGCTCGATACCGGCCTGCAACTGCACAAGCTCGATGATGGGCTGGGCATCACCAACGGCCCGTGCGTGAACCCGATCAGCGGGCGCCTGCACGTGGCCGACAGCAGCGCGAGGGTCATCTATTCGTATGCGATCGCGGCCGACGGCCTGTTGGCGGACAAGCAGGTGTTCATCCGCACCGACGCCCATGACTCGGGGCCGGATGGCTGCTGCTTCGACAGCGAAGGTGGCCTGTGGACTGCGCTGGTGCGGGTGGGGGCGCTGGCCCGCTTCGACATGCAGGGCCGGCTCAGCCACAAGGTCGACCTGCCGGTGGCCCACCCGAGCGCCATGTGCTTCGGCGGGCCGGAGATGCGCGATCTGTTCGTCACGACCATCAGTGACAGTGGCCGCCTGAGCGCATCCGGGCCCCTGGATGGGGCCGTGCTCAAGCTGACCGGCGTGGGCTTCCGCGGGGCGGCCCGCCCGGAGTGCCGGATGCCGCTGTAGGGCCGCGCGCGGCTATGCCGCGGGCGGGGAAGCGAGGCCTGCGGCCTTGCCGTGCGCCGAAAAGCGCAGCTCGGGTCCCGCCACGTGTTCAGCCACGAAATCAAGGAACAGGCGGATCTTGGCGGGCATGATGGGCGTGTCCAGGATCGTGGCGTACATGCCCTCGTCGAAGCCCTTGTTGCTGATGCGATGCTCGCTCAGCACCCTGACCAGCCGGCCCTGGCGCAGGTCGTTGTGCACGGTGTAGTCATCGAGAAGCGCCAGGCCCTCGCCCAGGCGGGCGAGCTCCAGCAGGGCAATGCCGTTGTTGCTGACATGGCGGGGCTTGAAGGCGATCTCGCTGCTCTGCCCCTGATGCTTGAACTGCCACGTGTATTCATCGCCGGGCAATTGGTAGGCCAGGCACTCGTGCGCGAGGATGTCTTCGGGTGCCTGCAAGCCGGGCTTGCCGGCCAGGTAGGCGGGAGCGCCCACCAGATAGCGATCGCTCTGGAACAGCATGCGGCGCTTCACGCCCGCCTCCACAGGCGGCGAGATCCGAAAGTCGATATCGATCTGGCTGCGCCGCAGGTCTGCAGGTGCCTCGCCCAGCGTGAGTTCGATGTGGATCTCCGGGTAGAGCTTGCGGAAGCCCGCGATCAGGGGCGGCAGCACGCCCAGGCCGAACATCATCCGCGAGTGCACGCGCAGCAGGCCCTGCGGCGCGCTGCTGATCGCGGTGATGTTGGTCTGGAGTTCGTTGATGCGCCACAGGATGCCCTCCAGCTGGCGCGCGTACTCTTGCCCCGACTCGGTCAGCGAGACCTGGCGCGTCGAGCGCGTCAGGAGCTTGACCTTCAGCGCCTCCTCGATGTCGGTGATCATGCGCGACACGCCCGTCGCCGAGATGCCGAAGCGACGCGCCGTTTCGGAAAAGTTCCGGGTCTGCGAGATGGACAGAAAGAGCTCCATGGCGCGCAATCTATCCATGAGTCCTCCAGTCTTCGCAGTTCAGATCTGCAGTTTCATGCATTATCAATTCAGCTGGCCTGCCACAGAATTTGGTACCCCTTGCGGGCACTATTTTCAGCGGAGACAGCACACATGGAATTCGGAGTATTCATTCTCGCCCAGCAGCGGGGCTATCACCAGACTTCGCAGCAGGTCATCAACAATTCCATCGAGCAGACTGTCGTGGCGGAGCAGGCGGGCTTCAACAACGCCTGGTATGCCGAGCATCATTTCAACAATTACTCGCTCTCGCCGTCGCCACTGATGATGGTGGCCTACATGGCTGCCAAGACAAAGCGCATCCGCCTGGGCACTGCCGTCTGCATTCTTCCACTCTACCAGCCCGCACGTTTCCTGGCCGAGGTCGGATTTGTGGACACGGTCTCCAATGGCCGTCTGGACCTGGGTGTGGGCTCGGGCTATCAGGAGTTCGAGTTCGAGCGTTTCGGCGTGAAGATTGCCGAGGCGAGCGCGATCTACAACGAATTCCTGGACATCCTCCCGAAGGGCCTGACCCAGCAGACATTCGCGTACGAAGGCCAGTTCCTCCAGGTGCCGCCGAGCTCCGTCGCGGTGCGCTGCGTCCAAAGCCCCATGCCGCCGGTGTGGATCACCTCGGGCAACCCGGTGGCGCTGGGGCGCGGCGTGCGCGAGAACCACAACCTGTTCGTGACCGCGCTGCTCAACGGCAGCGAGGGCGTCCAGGGGCTGCGCGATCGCCTGGTGAAGGTGGCCGATGACAACGGCAAGGACCTGGACCGCGATGTGAAGTTCGGCTTCCTGCGCTGCGCCTACGCCTCCGACAACAACGCGGAGATCGACGCCTACCTGGATTGCGCACGCTTTCAGCGCCGCATTTCCGAGAGCCTGAAATTCCGCCGCTCGCAGTCCGACGACGGCTACATGATCAAGGAAGTGCCGTCCGAGACGGATCCCACCATGGAGCAGTTGCGCAAGAACCTGCCCGTGGGCTCGGTCAACCAGGTCATCGACAAGATGCTCGAAGAAATCAGCATCCTGCGGCCCAAGCACATTGCACTGCAGACCCAACTGGGCGATTTCGATCAGAAGACGATGCTCAAGCAGATCGAACTCTGGGGTGAAAGAATCATCCCTGCGATCCAGAAGGAGTTGGGACGTCACCAGCCGGCCACCGACGCGCTGGCTGCTTGAAGAGCCTGAATCCAGGCCCCACGGACGGCATGGTTTCAGCCGCATCCGTTCTTTTCCCATCCCTCAACTCATTGCGCAATCGAATCAGGAGACAAGCATGCACAACAGCACACTCATCCATCGCCGCACGGTATTGCTCGGCAGCGTGCTGCTCGGGGCTGGCGTCAAGGCCTTCGCCAACACCGACAAGTGGCCTTCGCGCCCCATCCGCCTGGTCGTTGCCGGCTCGGCCGGCGCGGGAGGCGACATCTTTGCCCGCCTGATCGCCGAGCCCCTGTCTCGAACGCTGAAGCAGCCCGTGGTGGTGGACCCCAAGCCGGGCGCCAACGGACTGATCGCGTGCGACACGGTGGCCAAGGCGCCGGGCGACGGCTACACGCTGCTGTTCGCGCCGTCGTCGTCCATCCTCATCAACCCGGTGATTCACCCCAAGCTCCCCTACAACGCGGAAAAGGACCTGATCCCCGTCACGCAAGTCGGCGCCGCCGGCATCTTGCTGATGGCGAATCCCAGCACCGGCTTCAAGAATCTGGCGGACATGGTGGCCTACGCCAAAGCCCATCCCGGCAAGCTCGCCTACGGCTCGTGGGGCACCGGGTCGTCCGGCCATCTGGCCATGGAGGGCATCAAGGCGCACTACGGCCTGGACATGCCCCACGTGCCGTACAAGACCATCGTCACCGAAGTGACCGACCTGATTGCCAACAACATCAGCGTGGCCTTCACCGATATCGCTTCCCCGATTCCGCACATGCGAAATGGCCGGCTGGTGGGGCTGGGCCAGACCGGATCGCAGCGCTGGCCCGCCACGCAGGACGTGGCCACCCTGTCGGAACAGGGATTCAAGTTCGACGCCGATGGCTGGTACGGCGTGTTCGCCCCGGCGGGAACGCCGACGGAAATCATCGACCGGCTCAACGAAGAGATCAACCGCCTGCAGAAGACCGATGAGGTGCGCCAGAAGATCGAAGGGCAGAACATGGTCGTGCCTCCGAGCCGCACCGCCAAGCAGTTTGCAGCGTCCGTCAAGAAAGACGCCGCCGTCTGGCAGGGACTGGCGAAGGTGACCGATCTGAGCGACAAGTAGGCGCTTGATTCCCATTGCGGGAGATACACCGGGGCCACAGGCCCCGGTTTTCTTTTGGGGGCCGTCGCGGCGCCGGCGCACCGCACATCCCGCACTTTTTTGCAGGACTGATCCGCGCTCCTTCCATATTCCCGATCGCCGAGTCCAAACGCAGAATTCCCTGCATCGCACATCACTTTATTGAAGCGGAGCAACACATGGAATTCGGCGTATTCATCCTGGCGCAGCAGCGTGGCTATCACCAGACCTCGCAACAGGTCATCCAGAACTCGATCGAGCAGACCGTGGTGGCCGAACAGGCCGGCTTCAACACGGCCTGGTATGCAGAGCATCACTTCAACAACTACTCGCTCTCGCCCTCGCCGCTGATGATGATCGCGCACATGGCGGCCAAGACCCAGCGCATCCGCCTGGGCTCTGCCGTGTGCATTCTCCCGCTGTACCACCCCGCACGTTTTCTGGCCGAGGTGGGCTTCGTGGACACGGTGTCCAACGGCCGCCTGGAACTCGGCATCGGCTCGGGCTATCAGGAGTTCGAGTTCGAGCGCTTCGGCGTGAAGATCGAGGACTCGGGCGCGATCTACAACGAGTTCCTGGACATCATCTCCAAGGGCCTGACCCAGAAGATCGTCGAATACGACGGCAAGTTCCTCAAGCTGCCGCCGAGCTCGATCGCCGTGCGTCCCGTCCAGGACCCGATGCCTCCGCTGTGGATCACCTCGGGCAACCCCGTCACCCTGGGTCGTGGCGTGCGCGAAGGCCATAACCTGTTCGTGACGGCACTTCTCAACGGCACGGAAGCGATCGTGGCCCTGCGCGAGCGCCTGGACAAGGTGGCGCAAGACAACGGCGCGGACCTCGATGACGACGTGAAGTTCGGATTCCTGCGCTGCGCATTCGCCTCCGACAAGCAGTCCGAGATCGACGCCTACCTGGACAACGCGCGTTTCCAGCGCCGCATCTCGGAAAGTCTCAAGTTCCGCCGCGCCCAATCGGACGACGGCTACATGGTCAAGGAAGTGCCGTCGCCCACGGACCCGACCTTCGAACAACTGCGCAAGAACCTGCCAGTGGGTTCGGTCAACCAGGTGATCGACAAGATGCTGGAAGAGATCAGCATCCTGCGGCCCAAGCACATCGCGCTGCAAACGCAGTTGGGCGACTGCGACCAGAAGACCATGCTGCGCCAGATCGAGCTGTGGGGCGAGAAGATCATCCCTGCGATCCGCAAGGAAGTCGAGTCGATGAGCGCGGTGTCTGCCTGAAGCCCGGGCGTCCTTCGCACTGCCATGCCACCCATGCTCTCTTCCACCACTTTCGACAACAACGCCTTGCAGGGCAAGGTGGCCGTGGTCACCGGTGCCTCCGGAGGCCTGGGCCTCGCCATCTGCCAGCTACTTCGGTCGGTCGGCGCCAAGGTGGTGCAGGTCGACATCAGCTATCCGGCCGCTCACATCGAGGCCGATGGCCTGCTGAGCGTCCACTGCGACATCGCAGACCCCGCGTCCATCGTCGCAATGGCAGACCTGACGCGTTCGCGTTTCGGGCGTTGTGATGTGCTGGTGAACAACGCGGCCATCAGCGCGTCGCCGGTGCGTCTCGAGGACCTTCCGATCGACGTGTGGGACCGCCTCTTCCAGGTGAACCTGCGCGGTGCCTTCTTGTGCGCGCAGGCACTGGTGCCGATAATGATCGACCGGCAGGCCGGCAGCATCGTCAACGTGGCGTCGATCGCCGCGCAGGCCCCGACGCGGGTCGGCGCCTACGGCCCGACGAAGGCAGCCATGCAGGCATTGACCCGCCAGATGGCCGTGGAATGGGGGCCGCGCGGCATTCGCGCGAATTCGGTCAGCCCCGGCATGATCCGCACGCCCTTGTCCGAGCGGCACTACCGCGATGAGGACACGTTGAAGAACCGCACCTCCAGGATTCCTGCGCGGCGCCTCGGCCTCCCCGGGGACATCGCGGATGCCGTGTGCTTCCTTTCCAGCGATGCGTCGAGGTACATCAACGGGCAGGACATCGTGGTCGACGGTGGCTTCCTGAAGGCATCGCTGTCCAATCTCTATGGAACCGAACAGTGAGCCCAACCATGGAATCACCTAAACGCCTGCAGAACGTGTTCGTCGTGGCCGAACGGCCCGCCGAGCTCCATGCCTTCTATGAATCGGCGCTCGGGCTTCAGCTCAAGTTCCGCGACAGGGACCGCTGGATCCAGTACGGGGTGGGCAACACCAGCGTCGCGCTGGCTTGCCGCGAAGAAGCCGTGCCGGCGACTTCGGGCATCGTCATGGTGTTCGAGGTGGACGACTTCGCGGCCACCGCGCAGCGTGTCGCCGCCGCGGGCGGCGAGGTGCTCGGCACGCGAGACATGGGTTCGCATGGCGCGGTGCTGTCGCTGCGCGACCCCGAAGGCAACATCGTTCAACTCTTCAAGCGCCAGGGGACCACACCATGAGCCATCCGATGCCGCAATCCGGGCCCATCGATCCCAAGCTGTTTCGCCAACTGCTGGGCTGCTTCCCGACCGGGGTCGCGATCATCACGACTCACACAGCCGACGGCAAGCCCGTGGGTCTGACCTGCAACTCGTTCAGTTCCGTCTCGCTGGAGCCGCCCCTGGTGCTGTTCAGCCTGCGCAAGGCGAGCAGCCTGCTGGGCGCCTTCGTCGAGGCCGATAGCTTCGCCATCAATATCCTGTCGCAGAGCCAGGACGCACTGTCCGGGCGCTTTGCATCGAGCAGGATCGTCGACAAGTTCGAGGGCGTGGCGTGGCGTGCGGGCCCGCTCGGGACGCCGCTCGTCGACGACTGCCTGGCCAGCTTCGAGTGCCGTGTCCACGCCCGCCATGAGGCCGGCGACCACGACATCTTCATCGGCGAGGTGAAGCACATGACCACCGGTTCCGCCGACCACGCGCTGGTGTTCTACAAGGGCGCCTACATGATGCTGGCCGAGTCGCTGCGCAAGCTGGTGCTCGAAGGACAACTCGGGACGGTTGATATCGACGAGGCGTACCGCGCTCTCTACGGGAAGCTGCTTCGGCTGGCCTGCGACCGGGCCTCCGACGAGGAGGTGGACGCGATCGAGGCCGCCGTGGACGAGATCGAACAGCACCAGGGCGCGGACGCACTCCCGCTGCGCATCGAGGCGACAGCACGCTTCTTTTCGTCGATCACCTTGGCGGGCCACAACGAAGCGCTGCGACTCATGGCTCAGACGATGACCGCGGTATTGCGCGAGCGCATGACGCACGTGATCCCGATGCGCCCCCGGCCCGATGTGTTCCCGCTTCGACGCAAGGTGGTCCACTGCCTGCGGATACGGGATGCGGAAGGCGCCGTGGCTGCGCTGGACGAACTGATCACGATGTTGCGCAAGGACGGCGGGGCGCGGGTCGAAGGGGGCGCCGTGTCGGCGACGATCGAGAATTGATCCCCTGCGGTCAAGATGCGATCGGCCTCACCAAGGCCAGGATCAACGGAGGGGTCTGGTGCGATTTTTCGCGCTTTAGGTGGGCGTTCCGCGTTTGATTGTCGGCCTCGCTCACAGGCCGCTCGGCGGCATGGCGTTGGCGGCGGCGCTGAACGCCACGGCGTCAAAAAAAGCGGACTCTGCCCGCAGCGCCTGTTCGATATGCGAGGCCTGTCGAAAGCCGTGCTGCTCCCCGACAAAAAGGAGGTAGACGGCCGGGATGCCTCGTGCACGCAGCGCCTCCACCATCCCCTCGGTCTGGCTGGGCGGGACGATCTTGTCTTCCATCCCCTGGAAGAATGCCATCGGCGCGCTCAACAGATCCGCGTGGCGCATGGGCGATCTGTCGAAGTAGGTCTGCTGATCGGCAAGCGGTCCGATCAGCCAGTCGAGATAGCGCGACTCGAACTTGTGCGTTTCACGCGCCAGCGCCATGGGGTCGCTCACGCCGTAGTGGCTTGCGCCGGCCCTGAACAGCCTTCGCACCTCCGGGTCGGCATGCGTGAGGCAGCGCAGCGCCGTATATCCCCCGGCACTGCTGCCGGTGATGACCATGCGCTTGGCATCGACCCGCTGACCCATGGCCAGGTAGGAGGCGGCGGCTGCGCAATCTTCCGCGTCGATGAGGCCCCACATCCGATGCAGGCGATCGCGGTAGGCGCGGCCGTAGCCGGTGCTGCCTCCGTAGTCCACGTCGACGACGGCGATGCCGCGACTGGTCCAGAACTGTGTGCGCAGGTCGAGGCTGCTCGACGCCGAGGAGGTGGGTCCGCCGTGGCACTTGACGACCAGCGGCGGCAGCGCCCCGGTCGGGCCTCGATAGTTCGCATTGGCGGGCGGATAGAACAAGGCGAACGCGATGTCACCTCGAGGGGTGGGAAACTCGATGACTTGGGCCACCGAAACGTGGTCCCGCATCGCGGGATCACTCTGCATGTCCGAAACACGCTTGACGACCGTCGCGCCGCCGGAGGCCACGTCGAGGACAACGACCGCGCTCCCGACGCTCGGCCCGCCGGCCTTGAAAACCACCTTTCCGTCGTTCGCCCGAATCGCGGAAAAGTCCGTATACGGCAGATCGAACGGTTGGAGCGAATGGTCGCGCAAGTCCAGGCGAGCGAGTCTGCCTCTGCCGTTTTCAACGTAGGCACATACCAACTGATCCGTCGACAGGAAGGCATACGTCGACATCCCGAAGGTCCATTGGGCGCGGCCGAACTCCGCGGCCATCGGGCAGAGGTTGGTGCTGGAGCCGCTCGCATCGCGCCGGTAGATGTTCCACCAGCCCGACCGATCGGACACGTAGTGCAGCAGGCCGTCGGCGGACCACTCGGGCTGAAACACGGATTCGCCTGGGCCGCCCGCCACATGCGCCGGGTTGGCGACGGCAGTGCCATCGAAATCGCCGATCCACAGCTCTGCGGCGGTCCACGGCATGTCAGGATGGTTCCATGTCAGCCACGCGAGCCTTGTTCCATCGGGGCTGAGCCGCGGAGAAGCATAGAAGTCGTTGCCCTGAACGAGCACGCTTCCTGCGTCGCCCCCGCCGAGATCGACAGCGACGATGCTGTTGATCGCGTCCGTCCCCGGTGCGCGGTGGTCTTCGCGGATGCCGATCCAGAGCTGGCGCCGGGTGTCGAGCAACCCATCGGCAAAGCGCAGCGCGGCACCATCGGACGTCGGGGTCAGCGCGACCGGGGCACTGTCGCCATCGAGGCGATAGAGCCGCTGGTCGGAGAAGTTCGAAAAGTAGACCGAGCCCGCGGCCGCGAGGACCGCGCCGCCGCCATACTCGTGGACCCGCGTGCGCATCGAGAAGGGCATCGGTGTGAGGTCGACCCCCACGCCGTCCGGTCCCAGCCGGACCAGTACCTGCCGCCCGGCCTCCAAGGGTCTTCCTTCGATCCAATACACCTCGCCCTGATCAAGCAGCACGTCGACCACCGTGGTCCGTGCCGAAGCCACGAGTTCAGGGCTGATCGGTGACACCCAGGTGCCGAAGGGTGCAGTGATGGGGTGGGGCATGCGCGGATTGTTCCACCAGCCGTGGGTCCGCCGCAGCATCCGGTGGGACTGTGACGCGATGTCACGCTCCTGTGCGCCTCGACTGTTCAACCTTGTAGCAGTCCAACGGGAAAACCCGCATACCAGGAGGCAAAGGGACCCGTATTGCGACAGGGTCGGAGTCTGGGTGCTTGGCATGGCCCTTGCCCCTCTGAGCCGTGGAGGGCGCGCTTCGCGCGCTTCATCGACCCCACGTTCCACCATCAGGAGACACCATGCAATCGAAGCTCTTAGCCTCACTCATCGCGGTTGGCCTGGCCAACGCTGTCGCCCACGCGCAGGTCACGGACAAGATGATCCAGTCGGAGGCCACGGCCACAGGCAATGTCCTGACCTGGGGCATCAACACCCAGGGCCAGCGCTACTCGCCGCTGAAGCAGGTCAACGCGACCAACGCCGCCAAGCTGCTCCCGGTCTGGGCCTTTTCCTTTGGCGGCGAGAAGCAGCGCGGGCAGGAATCGCAGCCGGTGATCATGAACGGCAAGATGTTCGTCACCGCGTCCTACTCGCGGATCTTTGCGCTCGACGCGACCACCGGCAAGAAGCTGTGGAAGTACGAGCATCGGCTGCCCGAGGGCATCATGCCGTGCTGCGACGTGGTCAACCGTGGTGCCGCGCTCTACGACAACCTGGTCATCTTCGCGACGCTCGATGCGCAACTCGTTGCGCTCGACCAGAACTCTGGCGACGTCGTCTGGAAGGAGAAGATCGACGACTACGCCGCCGGCTACTCGGCCACGGCGGCGCCGATCATTGCCGATGGTGTGATGCTGACCGGGGTGTCGGGCGGCGAGTTCGGGGTGGTCGGCCGCGTCGAGGCGCGGGACCCGAAGACCGGCAAGCTGCTGTGGATGCGCCCCACCGTCGAAGGCCACATGGGCTACACCTACGACAAGGATGGAAACAAGAAGGAAAACGGCATCTCCGGCACGCTGAACAAGAGCTGGCCCGGCGACCTGTGGAAGACCGGCGGCGCGGCCACCTGGCTCGGCGGAACCTATGACGCCAAGACCGGCCTGGCCTATTTCGGCACCGGCAACCCGGCGCCCTGGAACAGCCACCTGCGGGAGGGCGACAACCTCTATTCGTGTTCGACCGTGGCCATCGACGTCAAGACCGGCCAGATCAAATGGAGCTACCAGAGCACGCCCAATGACAGCTGGGACTTCGACGGCGTCAATGAGTTCGTCACCTTCGACATGGACGGCAAGCGCGTCGGCGGCAAGGCCGACCGCAACGGCTTCTTCTACGTCAATGACGCCAGCACCGGCAAGCTCATCAACGCCTTTCCGTTCGTCAAGAAGATCACCTGGGCCAGTGGCATCGACCTGAAGACCGGGCGGCCCAATTTCATCGCGGACAACCGCCCCGGCGACCCGACCGCAGCATCCGATGGCAAGAAGGGCAGCGCGGTGTTCGCCGCGCCCGGCTTCCTTGGTGGCAAGAACCAGATGCCGATGGCCTACAGCCCCGACACGAAGATGTTCTACGTGCCGGCCAACGAATGGGGCATGGACATCTGGAACGAACCGGTCGCCTACAAGAAGGGCGCGGCCTACCTCGGCGCCGGCTTCACGATCAAGCCGCTCAACGAGGACTACATCGGATCGCTGCGCGCCTTCGACCCGAAGACCGGCAAGATGGCCTGGGAAGTCAAGAATGGCGCGCCGCTCTGGGGCGGCGTGCTGACCACCGGCGGCAACCTCGTCTTCTGGGGCACGCCGGAGGGCTACCTGAAGGCGGCCGACGCCAAGACCGGCAAGGTGGTCTGGCAGTTCCAGACCGGCTCCGGCGTCGTCGCGCCGCCCGTCACCTGGATGCAGGGTGGCGAACAGTACGTCAGCGTGGTTTCGGGCTGGGGCGGAGCGGTGCCACTCTGGGGCGGAGAGGTGGCCAAGAAGGTCAACCTGCTCGAGCAGGGTGGCATGGTCTGGGTCTTCAAGATCCCCGGTGCCGCAGGCGCGCCGCGCACGGTACAAGCCAGCGGCGCGACCAAGGTCGCATCCCACTGAGGCCCACGTCATGCACGAAACCAACCAAAGCAAGGGCGCCGGGATCACCAGAAGGGTGTTCGCCGGACGGATGATGGGCGGCACCTGCGTCGTGACGCTGGTGCCCGTCGCGGCATGGGCGGCCGCACGCGTCGAGGAGTCCGACGAGACCGCGGTGGCGCTGGGCTACAAGCAGGACACCAAGACCGTCGATGCGAAGAAGTATCCGAAGCATGCGGCGACCCAGCGCTGCGTGAACTGCGCGTTGTGGCAAGGCGCGTCCTCGGACCCGTGGGCGGGCTGCGCGATGTTCGGGCGCAAGCAGGTCGCGGGCGAGGGGTGGTGCACGGCCTGGGCGAAAAAGCCGGGCTGAGCCTCACCCATGAACCGTCGCGGTCGCCTTCCCGCCTTCTCCTCCACGTCGCTCGCCGCGGTCAGTCTGCTGCTGTGCAACTGGACAGGCGCAGCGGCGCAAGAGGCGGCCGAGTCGCACGAACTGCCGACCATCGAGGTGGTCGCGCCGACGCCGCTGCCCGGCCTGGACGTGCCGCGTGACGCGGTGCCGTCCAACGTGCAAACGGCCACCGGTGCCGACCTCGAGCGCCTTCATGCGCCCGACCTGACGAACTACCTGTTGCGCGCGGTCGGCGGCGTGACGGTGAACGAGACGCAAGGCAATCCGTTCCAGCCCGACATCAACTACCGGGGCTTCACGGCATCGCCGCTGCTGGGCACGCCGCAAGGCCTGTCGGTGTTCATGGATGGCGTGCGCCTGAATCAACCCTTTGGCGACGTCGTGAGCTGGGACCTGATTCCGCGCACGGTCATCTCGACGATCGCCTTGATGCCCGGCAGCAACCCGCTGTTCGGCCTCAACACGCTCGGTGGGGCGCTCGCCATCCAGACCAAGGACGGTTTGCACAATCCGGGCACGTCGATGCAGGTGGTGGGCGGCTCGTGGGGACGCGCCGCCGCCGAGTTCGAGACCGGCGGCAGCGACAAGGACAGCGGCTGGAACTGGTACATCGCCGGCAACCGCTTCCACGAGCAGGGATGGCGCGTCGAATCGCCCTCCGACGTGCGCCAGCTCTTCTCCAAGGTCGGCCGGGTGACGCGCGACGGCGGCTTCTCGCTCACCGCGGCCTTCGCCGACAACGACCTCACCGGCAACGGCACGCAGGAACTGGGTGCTCTGCAGCGCGACTGGGCCAGCGTGCGCACGATTCCCGACATCACCGAGAACAAGTCCACCTTCCTCAATCTCGCGATGACACAGGCATTGGACGACACCTGGACGCTGACGGGCAACGCCTACTACCGCAACATCCGGACGAACACCTTCAATGGCGACGTCAACGACGAAGCCTTCAGCGAGTCGGTCTACCAACCGAGTGCGGCCGAGCGTGCGGCACTCGCCGCCGCGGGCTTCACGGGCGTCCCGACGAGCGGCGCCAGCGCCGCCAATACGCCGTTTCCGAAGTGGCGCTGCATCGCCAACGCGCTGCTCAACACCGAGCCCAACGAGAAGTGCAACGGCCTGATCAACCGCACCGCGACCAGGCAGCAGAACCACGGCCTCGCAGCACAGCTGTCGGCGGAAGCGAAGACGGGGAGCGTCGAACACCTGATCGTGCTCGGCGCAGCCTACGATGCGAGCCGCGTGCGCTTCGGCCAGAGCACGCAGTTCGGCTACATCGACCCCGACCGCAGCGTGGCGCCGGTGTTCGGCCCCGGCGCCCTCGCCGATGGCACGCAGGCTTCGGAGAACGCCTTCGATGCGCGTGTCGCTCTGTCGAGCCGGTCGAGCACCAACAGCGTGTATGCCACCGACACCATGGCGCTCAATGCGCAGACGCACCTCACGCTCTCGGGCCGCTACAACCGCACGGCGGTCGACAATACCGACGGCCTCACGCCCGGTGGCGGCCCGGGCTCTCTGGATGGCCGCTACACCTTCAGCCGCCTCAACCCCGCGATCGGGCTGACCTTCGCACCGAGCGAAGCCGTCACGCTGTATGCCGGCGCCAACCAGGGCAGCCGCGCGCCGACGGCGATCGAGCTGGGTTGCGCCGATCCGGCGAGCCCGTGCAAGCTGCCCAACTCCTTTGCCGGCGACCCCCCGCTCAAGCAGGTGGTGACCACGACCTTCGAGGCGGGTCTTCGCGGGCTGGTGCAGCCGAATACGACATGGAACTTCGGCGTGTTCCGTTCCGACAACCGCGATGACCTGCTGTTCGTGGCCGATGATTCGAGCGGCTTCGGCTACTTCAAGAACTTCGGCAAGACGCGCCGGCAGGGCATCGAACTGGGCTTGAATGCGCAGCCCACCGGCGGTCTGAGTTTGGGCGGAAATTTCATGCTCCTCGACGCGACCTACCGCAGCGTGGAAACGGTCGGTGGGTCGGGCAACAGCAGCAACGACCAGGCACTGGCCGGCTTCCCCGGCACCACCGGCAATATCCAGATCCGGCCTGGCGACCGCATCCCGATGTTGCCGCGGCAGGTGCTCAAGCTGTTCCTCGACCACGAACCGAGCGCCCAATGGCGCGTCGGCCTGGACATGGTCGCGTCGAGCGGCGCCAACCTGCGCGGCAACGAGAACGGTCTGCATGCGCCCGACGGGGTGTACTACGCCGGGCCGGGGCACAGTGCGGGCTATGCGGTGCTCAATCTTGGCGTCGACTACAAGCCGCGGCCCGGCCTGAAGTTCTTCCTGCAGGTCGCCAACCTGTTCGACCGCAAGTACACGACCGGTGGGCAGCTCGCAACCGATGGCTTCACGGCGGAAGGGGCCCACCTCGCGCGCGGGTTGCCGCGCAATGCGAACGGCGACTACCCGGTGAGGCGGGCCAGCCTGATGTCGCCCGCTGCATCGCGCGCGGCCTGGCTGGGCGTGCGCCACACGTTCGGCGCCTGAGATCGGGAACCTCAGGCCGGGTCGAGTCGAAGCCCGGGCGTGGCTTGCCAGCGGCCGGCCTTGTCGACCCACAGGACGTCGACCTTCCACCGGTGCGCGAGCGCGCGCGCCTGTGACGGTCCGGCCACGAAGAACACCTTGGTCAAGGCATCGGCCATGGCGCCGGTGTCGGCCGCGACAGTCACGGCCGAGAGCGCGGGCGGCGAATAGCCGGTGTGCGGGTCGAAGATGTGGTGATGGCGGTGGTCGGCGCTGAAGCTTGTGAGATTGTCGGCCGACGTCGCGATGCATCGACCGTCCGCCATCAGGCGCGTGATCAACACAGACTCTTCGCGCGGGTCGGCGATGCCGAGCGTCCAGGGTCTGGCCTCGCTGTTGCGGCCGAGCGGTGCAAACTCGCCCGCATCGACCAGCGCATGGCGAATGCCGTGCGAAGCGAGTACGGCACGCACCCGGTCGGCCGCATAGCCCTGCGCGATGCCGTTGAGCGTTGCGGCCATGCCGGGCGTATCGAAGCGGATGAGACGTCGCCCGACCTCGAGTGCGCGCCAGTCCACCTTGGCGCGCGCGGCGTCGACTTCGCGCGGTGCGGGCAGGCGTCCCGCGCGCCGCGCCCCGTCGAAGGCGAGCCACAGCGGTTGCACCGTGACGTCGAACGCACCGTCGCTGTCGCGGGAGACGGCATGCGCGATGTCGAGGATGTCGACCAGCTCGGGAGGCGGTGACTGCAGCCTGCCGTTGCGATTGAGCATCGACAGGGCGCTGTCGGGGTCGAACAGGCTCATCAGGCTCTCGATGCGGCGCAGCGCCTGCGTCCCTGCATCGAGCGCACGTTCCAGCGTCTGTGCATCCTCGTGCGCGGCCTGCAGCGAGAGCGTGGCGCCGAAGCCCAGCATCGTACGTCGGCCCCAGTGCAGCGAGCTCACCGCAGGTGCCAGGCCCGAGACGCCGGCAAGCGCGCCCAGCCCCAGTGTCGCGCGCAGCCATTGTCGCCGCTTCATGCGTCGCTCCGGGCCGACGCCGGCCACGGACGGATCGCGATGACCCGGTCGCGGCGATGGGCGATCAGCGGTGCGCAGCGCTCGGGGCTGTCGTGGATCGCCACGCAATCCAGGCATTGGAAGCACTCTTCATAGACGATCGCACCACCGGGCTGGATGGCCTGGTACTCGCAGCGATGGCGGCAGGTCTGACACGGCGTTCCGCATTCACTGCGGCGTGGAATCCAGCGCAGCAGTCGCAGTCGGCCGATCAGGCCCAGCCCTGCACCCAGCGGACACAGGTAACGGCAGAACCCCTTGTAGAGGACGGCGTTCACGAGAAGCAATCCGATCGCCCATGCCACGAACGGCCATGAACGCATGAAGTTCAGCGTGATCGCGGTCTTGAAGGGTTCGATCTCCACCGCCCGATCGGTCCAGGTCGGCGACACCACGGCCAGCCCGACGAGCAGCGCGAACGCCGCGTACTTGACCCGCTTGAGCCTGGCGTCGAGGCCTCGGTGCAGCTTGATGCGCTTGATGCCGAGGCGTCGCGCGGCCTGGGCGACGAGTTCCTGCAGGGCGCCGAACGGGCAGAGCCAGCCGCAGAAGGTGCCGCGGCCCCACACCACCAGCGTCGCCGCGACGAACGCCCACAGCGCCACCGTCATCGGGTCGTGGAGGAAGAAGCGGAGGTCCCGCCCAGCCACGGCCGCCTGGATCAGGGCCGTGACGTTGACGATCGACAGTTGTCCCTGGGCGAACCAGCCGATGAATGCGAGCGTGAAGAGCAGGTAGCCGGTGCGAAAGCGCGCAAGCCGCGCCGGTGTGGCAACGATCCACGTCGGCCGGGCCAGGACCACCGCCAGCAAGGCCAGCGCAGCGGCCAGCACCACCAGCTCCCAGGCCCGTGAGCGCCAGATCCCCTGCCAGCCCTTGCTGTCGATCTCGGGCAGGATCACTTCGCTGGCGGGCAGCGTGTAGGGCACGGCAAAGTCGCGGCTGACGCGCTCGGGGTAGATCATCCCCTTGTCGCGCGTCACCCGCAGCGCGAAGTTCAGTGTCTGCGCCGGGTCGAGTCCGGCCGGGCCGATGACGCGGAAGACTTTCGCATCGGCGCCGCGCAAGCCCGCCGGCAGCGCGAGCGGGTCGTCCAGGTCGAGATCCCGCAGTTCCAGGGGCAGGTCGCCCTGCCGCAGCGTCAGCCGGTCGGGCACGGCGCCGCGCACGAACTTGTCGCCGACGAAGGTGTAGGGGCCGACGGCGATCACCAGCAAGGCATGGTCGCCGTCGTCGATGCGCCCGAGCAAGTGCTGCCAGCCTGCGTCCGACAGCAGGTTGCGGCCCACCGGCGGGGCGTTGAGGTAGGCGACATACAGGTCGCAGAAGCTATCGCCCGCTTGGCCGGCGACGGGCGGTTCGACACCACTGCCTTCGAAGGCCTTCTCGACCATGCCTTGCGTGATCCGGACGTGCCGGACCAGGCCGTCGCGCAGCATGGCGTCCCAATGCATCGGTGCATAGGTGTCGCGCCGCACGCGTGCCACGCGCTGCGGGTCGCGCCCTGCCGCGAAACCCAGCCGGGCGCGCGCCACGCGCAGCGCCGAGGAAAGCAGGCTCTGGTTGAGGATCCGCACCGAGGCGGTCGCCTTCGCCACGCCGTCGATATAGACGTTGGCGCTGCCGCGCTCCTCGCCGCGATTGGCGTTCGAGCCGATCTTGATGTTCTGCTGCAGCGAGAGCCCTCGGTACTGGGCGGCAAAGCGCAACAGCGGCGCCTCGCCCAGCCCTTCGAGAAAGACCGGCTCGTGGTGAGCGAGCACATGCACGTCGAGGAAGCCGCCCCTGGGGTCGAGCGCGACAAGCAGGTTGAGCGGCGTGCCGGAGAAGCCGGGGATCGGCGCGAAGTCGATCGATTCGAAGACGTAGCCCACCAGCGCCGTCGCGGTTGCATCCTGCTTGAAGACGGGCCATACGGGCAACTGCGGGTCCTTCTCGCCGACCACCAGCGGCGCAGGAAAGCGCTCCTGCAAAGTGGCGCGCGTCATCACCCCGGCCTGTGCGTCGCTCGCGAGACCTTGCAGGAGCGCGATCAGCCAGACGACCCACAGTCGCGACATCGCCGTTACACCGGGCCCAGACCCAGGCGCTCCACGGTGCGTTTCTCGGCGGCATACGCCTCGCGCATGCTGAGGCCGTAGTCGGTGCTGTCGAGGTAGGCGACCTCCTGGTCGTACTTGGCCAGTTCGGCGATGTGCCGCGGGTCGAACAGCGCACCCTTGAAGGCATCGTGCAGTCGCCGCGCGATGGGGTCGGGCACGCCGCGCGGCCCGGCCAGGCCGTAGGGCGACATCGCGACGATGCCGTGCCCGAGTTCGCTCATGGTCGGCACCTCGGGCCAGCGCCGGGAGCGGGCCGCGCCAAAGGTCGCCAGCAGCCGCAGGCGGCCCGAGTCGACGAAGGGTGCGAAGCCGTTGGCATTGACGCCGGCCATGACCTGGCCCGCCGACAGCGCGATCATCTGCTCGGCCGCGCCCTTGTACGGCACGTGGATGAAGCTCAGTCCGTGGCGGGCGAACAGCGCGTCGAGCGCAACGTGGGGCGTGGTGCCGATGCCGTTGGTCGCGATGGTCAACCGGCCCGGGGATGCCGCCGCGTGGGCCAGCAGGTCGGCCACGCTGCGCAGCGGGCTGCCCGCGGGAACCAGCAGGCCGAAGGTCACGCCGCTCACCTGCAGGATCGGCGTGGTGTCTCGGATCGGATCCCACGCGACCTTCTGCGTCAAGGGCGCGCGGAATACGGGCTGCGGCATCTGCGCGAGCGTGTAGCCGTCGGGCAGGGACTGTTGCAGGATCGGCATCGCGAGCGTGCCGCCGGCACCGCCGCGGTTCTCGATGAGGATGGGCTGGCCCAGCTGATGCGCCGCCAGTTCGGCCAGCAGGCGCAGGGTGACGTCCGTGCCGCCGCCGGCGGACCATGGCACCCACAGGAACACCGGGCGCCGCGGGAACGCGGCGTCACCCGGCTGCGAACGAACCCACGGCGAGGCGGTGACGGCCGCCAGCGACGCGCCGAGGCGCAGCAGGCCGCGCCGCGTCGTCATGCGGCGCCCCGCTGCGTCAGCCCGCCGAAGCCGCGCTGCGGGTCGTAGCCCCGGCAGGCCAGCATGAAGCACGCGACGAGCGTGCCCAGCACGACCAGCGGCGCGCTGCCCGGGTCCTTGTCGTAGAGTGAAAAGCGGATCCACTCGACCGCATGGGTGAACGGGTTGAACTGCGCCACCCGGTACACCCAGGTCGCGCCCGACTCCTCGAGCTTCCACAGCGGGTAGAGCGCGGTGGAGAGGAAGTACATCGGAAAGATCACGAAGTTCATCGTGCCGGCGAAGTTCTCCAGCTGCCTGACGTAGACCGAGAGCAGCAGGCCGAGTGAAGCCAGCATCAGCGCCGAGGCGAGCGTGGCGAACAGGGCGTGCAGCAGCGCGAGCGGCGCCATCGGCAGCGTGGTGCCGAGCAGCGCGGCCACTGCGGCGAAGGCCAGCACCTGCACCAGGCTGAGCAGTGCGGTGGCGAGCATCTTCGACAACAGCAGCCACCAGCGCGGCAGCGGCGCCGTGAGCAGCAGCCGCATCAGGCCCATCTCGCGGTCGTACACCATGGCCAGCGACGACTGCATGCCGTTGAACAGCAGCACCATGCCGATCAGCCCCGGGGCGATGTAGATGTCGTAGGGGACGTAGGTGTCGTAGGGCTCGACGATCGCCACGCCGAACACATTGCGAAAGCCGGCCGCGAACACCGCGAGCCACAGCAGCGGCCGCACCAGCGCCGAGACCAGGCGGGCCTTCTGCTGCCAGAACTTGAGCAGTTCGCGCACGACGATGGCGCGCAGCGCCTGCAGCGCATGGCCGATGTCGCCGTGGCGCTGGGCCCTCGTCACGGCGCGCCCTTGCAAGGCGATTCAGCTGCGTCGGTGCCGAGCGTGTCGAGCACGTTCTTCGCGTGCATGACGCCGTCGACCGGCGCGGTGCCGATCACGGCGACGCCGTCGGTCAGCAGCATCGGCTGGCGCAGCTGATGGTCCCAGGCGCGGAAGCTCAGGCGAACGCCCTTGAAGCCGTCGAGCGTGAAACCAGGCTGGTTGAGCGCAGCGTTCAGCCTCGCGGCCGTGGGTGCAGCGGGCTGTTCCAGCGCGGCATTCAACAAGGCCTTGGCGGCGATGTAGGCCGCCCAGTCGTGGCTGGTCATCGGGCGTTGCGTCGCGCGGGCGAAGCGGCGCGCGAGCTGCGGCGCGCCATAGCGCTCGAAATGCGGTGCCCAGGCCAGTGCGGTCATGCCGGCATCGCCGACGACGGGGCGCGGCAGTGCGATGCGGTAGGGCAAGGTGCGCGCGAACTCGCCGTCGCTGTCGACCACCCAGGCGACGTCATAGTCGCCGCCCACCGCCGCGGTGCCGGTCAGCAGCAAGGGGTTGGCCGATTCGCGCTCGCGCGGGTCGGCGGAAAGCGTGAAGTTCCGGCTCGCCACCTGCTTCAGGCCGTAGCGTTTCAGCGCAGCCTGCGCCAGGGCAAGCCGGCTTGCATCTTCCGGTCGGGGACCGGAGATCAGGAGCACACGCAGCCATCTGCGGGCGAGCAAGGCCTGCGCCAGGGCATCCGCGCGCATGCGGTCGCTCGGCAGCGTGTGGAACAGGTTGGCTCGACAGCCATGCTGGCGCGAGGCATCGGCGCTGTCGCCGACATTGAGCAGGGGCAGGGCGGCCGCGGCCGACGCGCCGGCGATCCAATCGGCAGGGAGGTCGAGCAGGGCAGCCGCCGTGCCGGTCGCTTCGAGCTGGCGCAATTGCATGACTGCGTCCTCCGCCGACCTGGCCGCGCGCACGATGACGGCCACCTGCAGGCCCGCTGTCTCCAGCTCGAACCGGCGCTCCTGGATGGCCATGTCGACGCCGTCGCGTGCGCGCCCGCCGGGCTGGCCCGGGTAGGCAAGCGCGACCCGCGCCGGCTCCAGGCGATCGTCGTCGGCGCGCTGGACGATGCCGAGCGTCAACGTGCCGGCGAGGGCAGACGCACCGCCCACGACACACGAAACCGACGCAGCCAAAGCCAGGAACCCCGCGGAACCGGCTTTGCCGGGCCGCCGGGGTTGCCCCCGGCAGGGGGTGGAGGGTGACACGAAGTGCGCGAGCCTGGGGGCGAGTTTCATTTCAGTTGCTCCACCGCGCGGTGCGCGGCCCACGACCCATGAAACCGGCGCAGTCCGATACCAGGGATACCGCGGAACCGGCTTTGCCGGGCCGCCGGTATCGCCCCCCTTGAGGGGGCTGAGGTCCGCGGCTCCAAGCCTGCCTGCGCAGGCTTGGACGGACCCGAAGAGCCGCTGCCTCTGGCAGCGACTCGGGGCGCCGCAGGCGCTTCGGGGGGTGTTTCATCCTAATCATCGACGACCACCGTGTGCGGCACGCGTCCGACAGCGATCGTCTTGATCGGCCTTGCGGTCCTCGCATCGACCACCGTCATGTCATCCGACAAGCCATTGACCACGAACAGACGAGAACCATCTCGATTGACCGCCACGCCCCAAGCCCGCTTGCCCACCAGGGCCAGGGCCGTCGTCGTGCGCGACGCCACGTCGACGAAGGCCACCTGGTTGGCACGGCCCAGCCCGACGTACATCGTCCTGCCATCGCGCGACAAGGTGATGCCGACCGGCGTGATGTCGTCCGGCCGCAGGCCCTTGACCGCGAAGGGAATGGTGGCCAGCACCTTCAGCTCGCCCGTCGAGATGACACTGACGCTGCTGCCCAGTTCGTTGGTCACCCACAGCTCGCCGCCGTCGGCCGAAAACGCGAACCGACGCGGGCGTGGGCCGACCGGGATGTTGCGGATCACCTTGAGCGAGCCCGCGTCGATCACATGCACCATGTTCGCGATCTCCGAGGTCACGTACACGCGCTTGCCGTCAGGCGACACCTTGACACCTTCGGGTTCCTTGCCGACGGGCACGCCCTTGACCAGCTTCTTCGCCGTCAGGTCGAACACGTTGAGCGTGCCGTCGTCCTCGGCCGACACATAGGCGGTCCGGCCGTCCGCCGAGAGGTCGAACACCTCCGGATCGTCACCGAGCGGCGCGCTCCCGACCGACTTGCGCGTCGCCAGGTCGATGATGTCGGCCCGACCCGAGTCGCTGCACGCCACCATCAATTGGGTGTCGCCGTTCAGTCTTTGCATGTGGCGCGGGCGCTTGCAGGTCGGGATGACGCCGACGACGGCGAGCGTCTTCAGGTCCACCATGGTGATCGCGTGGTCCTTCTCGCTGGAGACGAAGGCGAGCTGGCTGTCTCTGGCGGCCGCAGGCAGCGCCGCGAGTGCAGCGGTCAAAGCGACCAAAGCGACCAAGGGGGCCGACTGGAGGGGGGTGTACCAGGTCATGCGGTGTTGCCTCGCGGGTTGTCGCTCACATTGCAGTCGTTGCAGGAGAACGCGTGGCGCTCAGGAATGCTGCTTCCAGCGTCGCGCCGCCCAGCGTGGACCTCACTTCGGCGGGGGTGCCGTCGGCGAGCAGGCGCCCGCGGTGCAGCACCAGCACACGGTCGGCATGCTCCGCTTCCGACACCAGGTGCGTGGCCCACAGCACGGTCACACCGCGCTGGCGCACCTCGTTCTGCAGGCCATCGACCAGGTCGTGGCGCGATTGGGGATCGAGTCCGACCGTGGCCTCGTCCATCAGCAGCAGATCGGGCCGGTGCAGCAGCGCGCGTACCAACTCGACCTTGCGCCGGTTGCCGCCGGAGAGCTCGCGCACGCTGCGCTGCATGTCCGCCACGAGTCCGAGGCGCGCAGCCTCGAAGGCAATCCGCTCGCGAGACACATGCCATGGCAGGCCCTGCAGGTCGGCATGGAATTGCAGGTTGCGCGCAATGCTCAGATCGAGGTCCAGCGACTGCTGCTGGAACACCACGCCGATGTGCGCGAGCGCACGGCGCGCATCGTTGCGCATCGACAGGCCGGCCACCTCGACGTCGCCCTCATCGGCCGCGAACAGGCCGGTCAGCACCTGGAACAGTGTGGACTTGCCCGCCCCGTTCGGCCCCAGCAGCACGACGAAGGCGCCGCGCGCGATCGACAGGCTCAGCGCATCCAGCGCGACGCATGCACCGTAACGCTGCGTGAGGCCGCGGATCTTCAGCATGGGAGGGCGCCGGCCGCGCTGCAGGCGAGCGAGTTCTCGTCGCTACGAAACACCAGGCCGGCGCCGCGCCCGGCACCTGGCACGAAGCGCAACGTGTGCGTGGACGCGCCGTCGGCGCGCGCTATGGCGGTCGCGTCCAGCATGTCGTCGATGCGTCCTCGATGCGCGCTCTTCGGGCATACCGGGTCGGTCGCGGCCGCGTCGCCCGTGACCAGAAATGCCTGGCAACGGCAGCCACCGAAGTCACGATGCCGTTCGTCGCAATCGCTGCAGGTCGGGTCCATCCAGCCCTGGCCGCGGTAGCGGTTGAAGGCCTCACTCCCGTGCCAGGCCTCGCGCACGGACATCTCTTGCAGATTCGGCAGCGCCAGATCCGGCAGCATGCGGGCGCTGTGGCAGGGCATGGCGATGCCATCCGGCGCGACAACCATGAACACCGAACCCCAGCCGGCCATGCACGGCTTGGGCTTGGCATCCGCATAGTCGGGGGAGACCCAGAGGATCTTCATCCGGCCCGCCAGCCTCGCGCGGTGCATGTCAACGATGGCCTCCGCATCGCGCAGTTCAGCCGGTGTCGGCATCAAGGCGGCGCGGTTGAGCCAGGCCCAGCCGTAGTACTGCGTGTTGGCCAACTCCAGAAATTCCGCGCCCATGCGCTCGGCCATCCCGATGATGCGCTCGACGTGCTGCAGGTTGAAGCGGTGCATCACGCAGTTCAGCACCATCGGATAGCCCTCGGCCTTGATGATGCCGGCAACCTTCGATTTCAGGTCGAAGGTCTTCGTGGAGCTGAGAAAGTCGTTGAGTTCGCGCGTCGAGTCCTGGAACGAGAGCTGGATGTGATCGAGGCCGGCCGTCTTCAGCGCGCTGGCGCGCGCACGGGTGAGCCCGACGCCGGACGTGATGAGGTTGGTGTAGAAGCCCAGGCCGTGCGCGTGCGCGACGAGTTCCTCGAGGTCGTCCCGCAGCAGCGGCTCGCCGCCCGAGAAGCCGAGCTGCACGGCGCCGAGCGCGCGTGCTTCGGTCAGCACGCGCTGCCAGCTTGCGGTGTCGAGCTCGTCCTGGTGACGCGCATAGTCGACCGGATTCGAGCAGAACGCGCAGTGCAGAGGGCAGCGATAGGTCAGCTCCGCCAGCAGCCAGAGCGGTGGCCCTGCCGCGCCGTGGCCGGTCATGATGGCGCCTCTTGCAGCCAGCCGCGTTTCAGTGCCTGGCTCAGGAAGACCATCACGTCGTCGTGCAGAGGGGATTGCGCGAAGGCGATCTCCAGGTCGGTGACGATCTCGTCCACCGTGCGCCGACCGTCGCAGCGTTGCAGAATTTCGGCGGCCGGGGGGTTGAGGCGCACCATGCCTTCGGGGTAGAGCAGGATCCAGCTGTCCTGAGCCGGTTCGAACTGCATCCGGTACAGGCTCGACAGGCGGGGCTGGGCGTCGGGCGTGATCATGGTCGTTGTGCCGCTGGCAGGTCGTCCGGAAAGCCGCGTTCAATCGCATCGAGCATCGACCACAGGATGTCGAGCTTGAAGTGCAGGATGGCCAGTGCGCGTTCCTGACGCGCGCGCGTGGTGCACCAGCGCCTTGCAACGTCGAGTCCGTGTTCGACGTCGCGCGTGGCGAGCGGTATGCGGCTGCGAAAGTAGGCCAGGCCCCCGACGTCGATCCACGGGTACAGCGCAGGCCAGCCGGCGAGCCGGTCGGCATGGATCTTCGGTGCGAACATCTCGGTCAGTGACGAGATGGCCGCTTCCTCCCAGGGGCGCTGCCGCGCGAAGTTGACATAGGCGTCGACGGCAAAGCGCACGGCGGGCTGCACGTGGCGATGCGCCCAGAGGTCGGCCGGATCCAGGCCCACGGCCTCTGCGAGGCGGACCCAGGCTTCGATGCCACCCGCGTCGTCTCCCGCGTAGTCGCCACGCCCGTCGTGATCGAGCATGCGCAGGATCCAGCGTCGGCGTTCGGCGCGGTCGTCGCAGTTGGACATCACCGCCGCGTCCTTGCGGGGGATGTTGACCTGGTAGTAGAACCGGTTGGCCACCCAGGCGCGTACCTGGAAGGGCTGCAGTTCGCCGCGATTGAGCCGCCGGTTGAATCGATGGTGGATGTGGTAGCGCGACTCGCAGGCGCGCAGGCGGGCCTCGAACTCGTCGAAGGCCCACAGGCGCTGCAGTTCGTCGCGCGCCGCTTCGCGCGGATTCAGAAAAGTCCCCAGTGTTGCCGTCATAGCGTGATCTCCATGCCGTCGTAGGCCACCTCGATGCCGTGGCTGTCGAGCAGGCGGCGCTGCTCGCTGGCCTCGTCCAGGATCGGGTTGCTGTTGTTGATGTGGATCAGAACCTTGCGCCGCGCGGCCGTGGCCAGCATCACGTCGACCATGCCCAGGCGTGCGTCGCTGCCCATCTGCGGGAGGTGGCCCATCTCGCTTGCCGTCTTGCGGCTGAGGCCGGCGTGCAGCATTTCGTCCTCGACCCAGAAGGTGCCGTCGACGAGCAGGCAGTCGGCGCCGTGCATCCACTGCAGTTCGTGCGCGCCAACCTCCGCCAGGCCCGGCGCGTAGAACAGGCACTTGCCGTCTGCGAGGTCTTCGATCAGGAGCGCGATGTTGTCACCGACCGTCTGCTCGCGGCGGTGGGGCGAATAGGGTGGCGCCTTGCCCGGAATGGCCACCGCTGTGAAGCGAAGCGAAGCAAATCGTTCGACGGTGAAGGCAGCGCTGGTCCTGGTGCCGGCCACCGCAAGCATGTGCCAGCGTGTGCCGCAATAGTGTTCGAGCACGCTGAGAACCGGGAAGACGGTGGTCAGGTCCTCGAACACGCAGGGCGTCGCATAGATGTCGATGCACGGGCCTTCGCGCATGCCGAGCAGGCCGGTGACGTGGTCGATCTGCGCATCCATCAACACGACGGCCTTGATCGGCGTGTCGCGCACGCCGTGGCGTGGATGCAGTTTCGCCTGGCTGCGCAATTGCTGGCCGATGTCGGGCGAGGCATTGAGCAGCACCCACGATTCGCCGTCGCTCGACACGGCGATGGAGCTCTGCGTGCGCGCCTGTGAGGGGAGTCCGCCCAGGCGCTGGCCGGCGCATTGCCGGCAGTTGCAATTCCATTGCGGAAATCCGCCGCCGGCGCCGGATCCGAGCACGAGTATTTGCATGATGAGGAGGGAAGATTCGGGCCGGCGGCGGGGCGACGGGAGGCCGCCCGCCACCGGCTTGCGAGGGGTCAGCGGTGCGAGATGTACATCGTGATCTCGAAGCCGAAGCGCATGTCTTCAAACGCGGGTTGCGACCATTTCATGGAGTCTCCTTCAGAGCAGAACAGGCCCAGGCGGAATTGCCTTTGGCGCCTGTGCTGTTTCGCAAATCGCATGCCTGCGGCGGCAGGGTGCCGCATGGGCGAAAAGACTCGGGATTGCCCCTATTTCGAAGACGTCGGAGGGCGGGAATGGGACGTCGGAAGGGCCCTGGAGGCCGATGCCGGGGTGGAGTGTTCCAGGGTGGTACAGCGCCGTGCGACGGCGGTACAGGGTTGTCCCTTAGGACCGTCGTGCGCTGGCGCGCTTCACTTGGCCCAGCGAAGCTTCCGATAGATCGTGTTGCGGCTGATGCCCAGCTGCTTCGAGGCAACCGAGATGTTCCCGTTGGCGGCGGCAACGGCGTTGCGGATCAGCTCGACTTCCGACTCGCCGAGCGTACGGGGCGCAGCGGCCTCGGTCATCGCCGGCGACGGTGCGGGCGTGACGGTGGGCGGCGCCGCGCGCTCGTCGGGCACGGGCGCGAAACGGACAGGGGCAGCGTCGAGCGCGGGCGGCGCGACCGGCATCGCCACGAACGCCACGGGCTCCGGTCGCTGGACTGCGCATCGCACATCCTCGAGGAAGTCATCCGACAGATGGTGCTCCGCGATCTCTCGTTCGCCCGCGGCCATGACGGATGCCGTGCGCAGGACGTTCGCAAGCTGGCGCACGTTGCCCGGCCAGGGGTAGGCCTGGAACAGCGACATCACCGCCGCGCTGATGTCCGGTGTGCCATGCGGGCACTCGGCCAGCAGGATCCGGCGCGCCACCACATCCAGGTCGTTGCGCTCGCGCAGCGCGGGCAGCTTCACCACCAGGCCGTTCAGGCGGTAGTACAGGTCTTCGCGGAACGAGCCGGCCTCGATCATCTCGCGCAGCTTGCGGTGCGTCGCACCGATCACCGCGATGTCGACCGGAATCGACTTGAGACTGCCCAGTGGCGTCACGTTGCGCTCCTGCAGCACCCGCAGCAGACGGGCCTGCAGGGCCAGCGGCATGTCACCGATCTCGTCGAGGAACAACGTGCCGCCGTTGGCCTGCACGATGCGTCCGACCGATCCCCTGCGGCGAGCGCCCGTGAAGGCGCCGTCTTCATAGCCGAACAGCTCGGCCTCGATCAGCGACTCGGGAATCGATGCACAGTTGACGGCCACGAAGGGCTGCTTGGCGCGGTTCGAATCCTGGTGGACCGCGCGCGCCAGCAACTCCTTGCCCGTGCCCGTCTCACCGAGGATCAGCAGCGGAATGTCGCGGTTGATGACGCGTTGCACCTTCCGGACCAGCGCACCGATCTGCGGGTCGCCCGTGTTCAGGTAGTGCAGGCCCGAGAACAGCGTGCCGTCGGCGGAATGCGCCGTGTCGCCGGCCAGCGAGCCCGAGCGCTTGCCGCTCTCGGCCCCGGCCGCCCTGCGCTCGACGGCCACATCGGTGGCTGACGGCGACAACGTCGGCTCCAGGAGCACAGACCGCTGTGGCCCGTTGAACCGCGCGTTGACATGAAACTGCCGCCCGCCGGCCAGGCTCAGCGTCATCGGCACGGGCAGGGGCGTGCGGAAGTGATCGAACACGGCTGAAGCGGTCGTGCCGAACAGGCTGGTGAGACTGTGCATGCGCAGCGCGGCGCTGCTCATGTCGAGCTGGTCGAGCGCGCTGCGATTGGCTCCGAGGATCTTGCCGTCCGCGCCGACCACGATGATCCCCTCGAGCAGCGTGCCGATGAACTCCACACGGCTATGGAAGTGCAGGCGCAACCGGTTGCCATAGTCGTCGGACAACCACTGGTTCTCGATCATGCGCGCTGACATGCGGACCAGGCCCATCGTGTGCTGATGGTAGGAGCGCTGGTCACCGGTGACGTCGAGGACGCCGAGCATGTTGCCACGCGGGTCGAAGATGGGTGCCGCCGAGCAGGTGAGGAAGTGGTTGGCGTGGATGAAATGCTCGCCGCCGTGGACCACGGTGGGCGCCTCCTCGAACAACGCGGTGCCGATCGCGTTGGTGCCCTTGGAGTGCTCCGCCCAGTTCACGCCCGGCGTCAGCGCGACCTTGTCGGCGCGCTGCAGGAACTTGTCGTCGCCGACGGAATGAAGGATGGTGCCCGTCATGTCGGCCAGCACGATCATGCTCTCGGTGTTCACGATCTGCTCGAAGAGCATTTCCATCACGGGTGCGGCGTGGGTGAACAGGCGCTGGTTTCGTTCGCGCGCCACGGTGAGATCGCTGCGCATCAGGGGCTCGAAGTCGGGCCTTTCCATGCGGGTCAGGCCCAGGGCTGCGCAGCGTTGATGCCACTGCTCGATCAGCTCCGTTCGCGCCGGCTGCGGTGGGACGGGCAGCACTGCAGGCGTGGTCCAGGTCTTGGCGGTCGCGGCCAGCGCACGGTGGTTGTCAACCATTTGTCTGTCTCCTCTGCTTCTAGGCGAGCAGGTTCTCTCGTTCGAAAAACATCGTGGGATCGGCCAATGTGTTCCGTTTTGATACATCGGAAGCCGACCCTCGCTGTCACACGTCGGCTGCCAGACGACAAGGATGCCACATGACGGAGCTTTCCACGCAATTTGTGTACCCGCTTGCAACAACTCCGAGTGGCACGGCGTTTGCGGATCTGGTCATGTTTCTACTTATGCACGAACGGAGACTGACATGACGAGTTTCGATCCGAGCGCCGGGTGGCGGCTGGGCAGCCTGATTCGCAGGAAGGCAACGTGGGGTTGGGCGGGCCGAAAGGCCGGCGTGCTGCTCGGTGCAGCCATCTGCATGGCCGGCGCCACCGTGGCGTGGTCGCATGGCGACGTGACGCCACAGGCCGTGGACACCAGCGGACTGCCCGGACTGGGCAAGGAATGGCGCCCCGAGAACCCCTATCGCGGCAACGCGCCGGCCATCAAGATCGGCACCTCCGCCTACAACCAGAACTGCGCGCGCTGCCATGGCATCGAGGCGATCTCCGGCGGCATCGCGCCCGATCTGCGCAAGATCGACAACGACTGTGCGGCGCTGAAGGACGCCGCCAAGAAGGCCGCGTGCATCAAGGAGATGGACGACTTCTTCCTGACCACCGTACGCCACGGCCGCACGCGCAACGGTGCGGTCTACATGCCCCCATTCGAAGGAGTGATGAGCCAGGAGGCCATCTGGTCGATCAAGGCCTACCTCGAGACCCGTCGCGACAAGCCGATGTAGGGGCCGACCATGCACGCCTCTCCACCGTCGCGCCGCGACTGCCTGCGCTGGCTCGGTGCAGCCGGCCTGGCGGGTGCGCCGCTTGTCGCGCGCGCCTTGCCGCTGGACCGCATTCGCGCGCGCGGGACGCTCGTCGTCGCGATCTACAAGGACATGCCGCCATTCCATGACGACGGCATGGGCATCGACGTCGATCTGGCGCAGGCGCTGGCGGACACGCTCGGCGTCAAGCTGTCGATGCTGCCCTTTCACGCCGATGAAAACATGGGCGACGACCTGCGCAACATGGTGTGGCGCGGGCACTACCTGGGTTTTGGCCCGGCCGACGTGCTGATGCACGTGCCGGTCGACAAGCCTCTCATCGACGAGACGCCACAGGCCACCATCTTCGCGCCGTACTGTCGCGAGCGCGTCGTTCTGGCACGGCAGCTCGACCGCCTGCCGCGGCTCGATCGATTCTCGGACCTGGGCGATGCGAAGGTGGCTGTGCCCGGCCAAACGCTGGCCGGCTGGTTGATGATCGGCGCCGAAGGCGGAGCCTATCGCAACCAGCTCACCACGCAATGGAAGGACGGGACCGCGGCCGCGCATGCCCTCCAGCGCGGCGAGGTGGCCGCTGCCGCGGGTCTTGCGTCGGAGATGGAGTCGGTGCTGCGCGGCGACGCGCGCTTTGCGATCGCGCCCCTGCCTTCGCCGCGCGCCCCACGCAACGGCTGGGCGGTGGGCATGGCGGTGAAGAAGGACGCGACCGACCTGGCGCAGGCACTGCAAGCCGGTATCAACGACCTCGCCGGCAGCGGGCGACTGCGCAGCATGTTTGAACGCGCCAACGTCGCCTGGCTGGCGCCGTGAAAGAAACAATGCGCGGGTCCGGCTACGGCCGGCCCTGTGCTTCCAGCGCCTGCCATTCGGCGTCGTCGTAGAGCCGCGAGCGCGTCAGAAAGCGCAGGCCGGTCGGACGTTCCAGCGAGAACATGCCGCCGTTGCCTGGCACCGCATCGATGATCAGGTGCGTGTGCTCCCAGTATTCGAACTGGGATCGACTCATGTAGAAGGGCGTGCCCGCAATCTCGCCGAGGCAGATGTCGGCATCGCCCGTGATGAACTCGCCCAGGGCGAAGCACATCGGCGCGCTGCCATCGCAGCAGCCCCCCGACTGGTGGAACATCAACGGGCCATGCTGCGCGCGCAGACGCTCGATGAGCGCCTGCGCGGCCGGCGTCGCGGACACGCGACCCACCGGCCCGATGGCCGGCGCGTGAGGGTGCGTGCCGGGCGACATGGGTCGCTCGCTCAGAAGAAGCCCAGCTTGTTCGGGCTGTAGCTCACCAGCAGATTCTTGGTCTGCTGGTAGTGGTCGAGCATCATCTTGTGGTTCTCGCGGCCGATGCCCGACTGCTTGTAGCCGCCGAAGGCCGCATGGGCCGGGTACTGGTGATAGCAGTTGGTCCACACCCGGCCGGCCTGGATGCCGCGGCCCATGCGGAAGGCACGTGCGCCGTCGCGGCTCCACACGCCGGCGCCCAGGCCGTACAACGTGTCGTTCGCGATCTCGAGGGCCTCCTCCTCGGTCTTGAACGTCGTCACCGACACCACCGGCCCGAAGATCTCTTCCTGGAAGATGCGCATCTTGTTGTGGCCCTTGAACACGGTCGGCTTGATGTAGTAGCCCGACGCCAGCTCGCCGTTCTTCAGGTTGCGCTCGCCCCCGGTCAGGCACTGGGCGCCCTCCTGCTTGCCGAGGTCGATGTACGAGAGGATCTTTTCCATCTGCTCCTGCGAGGCCTGCGCACCCAGCATGGTGGCGGTGTCCAGCGGGTGGCCCTGCGTGATCGCCTCGACGCGCTGGATCGCGCGTTCCATGAATCGGTCGTAGATGGATTCCTGGATCAGCGCGCGGCTCGGGCAGGTACACACTTCGCCCTGGTTCAGCGCGAACATCGCGAAGCCTTCCAGGGCCTTGTCGAAGAAGGCGTCATCGGCCGCAAGCACGTCCTCGAAGAAGATGTTGGGCGACTTGCCGCCGAGTTCCAGCGTGACCGGGATCAGGTTCTGGCTGGCGTACTGCGAGATCAGCCGGCCGGTGGTCGTCTCACCGGTGAAGGCGATCTTGGCGATGCGCGGGCTCGACGCGAGTGGCTTGCCGGCTTCCAGCCCGAAGCCGTTGACGACGTTGAGCACGCCTGGAGGCAGCAGGTCGCCAATGATCTCCATCAGCACCAGGATCGAAGCGGGCGTCTGTTCGGCCGGCTTCAGCACGATGCAGTTGCCCGCAGCGAGTGCCGGCGCCAGTTTCCACACCGCCATCAGGATCGGAAAGTTCCACGGAATGATCTGGCCCACCACGCCGAGCGGCTCATGGAAGTGGTACGCATAGGTCTCGTGGTCGATTTCGCTGATGCCGCCCTCCTGTGCCCGCACGCACGATGCGAAATAGCGGAAGTGATCGATGGCCAATGGCATGTCGGCGGCCATCGTTTCGCGCAGCGGCTTGCCATTGTCGAGCGTCTCGGCCACGGCCAGCGTCCGCAGGTTCTGCTCCATGCGGTCGGCGATCTTCAGCAGGATGTTGGCGCGGTCGGTCGGCGACGTGCGGCCCCAGGCGGCCTTGGCCTTGTGCGCGGCATCGAGCGCCGCCTCGATGTCCTTCGCGTTCGAGCGCGGGATGCTTGTGAAGGGCTGACCGGTCACCGGCGTCAGGTTGTCGAAGTACTGCCCGTCGATCGGCGCGACCCACTGGCCGCCGATGTAGTTGCCGTACTGCTTCTTGTAGGGGTTCGCAAGGCCGAGGTTGCGCATTTCTGCCATGTCCATGAAATCATCTCCGTTGAAGTTGAGGAAGGAACGCATGGACTGTCCCGCAATCGGCGGGCCAGCACGTGCCAGGCGATCCAAGTCGTTGTCAGGAAATGGCTTTTGGATTGGAGTGCTCCACATCGGCGTGACCGCGTTGTGCCAGGTCCTGTGCCGAAGCGGAGCAGGTGTTGCAGATTGAGCCAGTGCCGGGCTCGCGAGCCTGGGCATCGATCTTGCGCGTTCGTCCGACTCCAATGCCCGAAGGAAGAGAGATGAAGCAGTGACGACGAACACATCGAAGACCATCGAATCGGTCTTGATCGAAACCCGCGTGTTTTCCCCCGATGCCCGCGCCACCCAGGGCGCGCGCATCGCCAGCATGGCGGCGTACGACGCCCTCTGCAAGGAGGCCGCGGACGACTTCGACGGCTTCTGGGCCCGCCAGGCGCAAGCCAACGTGGTGTGGACCCAACCCTTCACGCGCACGCTCGACGAATCGAATGCGCCTTTCTA
>NZ_JBFUFO010000047.1:0-42894 GCF_056403395.1 Variovorax sp. P2_H12
GTCTTGGTCTTGAGCCGATCTGCTTCGCGCATCGTCATCGTGATCGTCGCCGTTGATGTCGCCATGGCCGGACCCCAAGCCCAGAACCTGGGTTGGGCGACTTTGCGACATCTGAAATCGGCCAGAACGCGACATTACTAAATCGCTCCTACAGCGTGACGTTGTGAAGATGAACATTCTTCCCGACGAAGAGTCGATTTCCTCGGCCGTCGACCCGAATTGTCACGTTCTTGCAAGCGTAGGGCTCCCGATCAATTTCGATGTGGTCATTGCATTGAGGCGAGATGTTGTTCAGTATGAGCATTGCTACTTCGTTCCAATCTGGGTTGCCGTGGCTTAGGAGGTGGTCAGCACGGGGCTGGCACATCGATAATTGAGATCCACCCAAGCCGATGCGTTGTGCCGAGGGAGTCAGGGGCGAGGCATGCCTCTTCAGTCCCTGTGATCCCGCACGATCGCCAGCAGCAAATGCCCAATTCCCGCAAGCGCCAGCGCGGCCAGCGCAAACACCAGCAGGTTGTAGAGCCGCTCCGGCTGCAGCGGATATTCGGGCAGGTTGGGGCTTTGCAGCACCGAGATCTTCTTGAGCGTGCGGCCCACTTCGATGCGCCCCTTCTCCAGTCCGACCAGCGACGTCCGATAGACGTCCTGCGCGAACGTTGATTCGAGCTCCAGCCGCTGGTATTCCTCGACGCTGCTGTTCAGCGTGCTGCCCTGGGGCGCCGCGAGCCGCTTCTGCTCCGCGGCAAGCTGCCGCTCGAGAGCCCCGATCTGCAGGTCGATCTGCGCGACGTCGGGCGCCTGCGGGCTGAGATAGCCGAGCATCGCGGCCTTCCGTGCCTTGAGTTCGGAAATCTGCCCTTCCAGGCGTGCCGCGATCGCGACCAGGCTCTCGGCCTTCGCTTGCGGGGAGATCAGGCCGGTCTTGTTCTGGAAATCCAGCAGCGCGCGCCGGGCAACCAAGGCGCGCTCGCCGCTTTCTGCAACCTGCTGTTCGAGAAATGCGACTTGCTCGCGTGCCAGGCGGTGGCCCATCTCGTTCATGAAGGCCTCCCCTTCCTCGAGCAGGGCCTTGGCAATGGCCTGCGCGGTGGCGGGGTCGAATGCCTGAGCGCGAATCCGCAGCACGCCGACCATCTCGTCCATCTCGATGCTGACGCGGCGCAGATAGTGCCGCAGGAAGAACTCCTGAGGCGATGTCGCGGACCACATGCGGGACAAGGGATCGCGGGAGCTGTCGCTGTAGTGGCTGCGCAGGTCGAGCCGGGCCTGCAGTTTGTTGAGCATGTCGATCGATCGCAAGTGATCGCGCAGCAGCATCATGTCGCTTTGGCTGCGTCCGCCACTGCCGGTGATCAGGCTGCCCAGATCCACGGATTGACTGGCACTGAAGTCGGTCCGGTCGACCACGACGTGGGCCTCGGACACATAGCGGTCGGATGCCACGAAGCACCAGTACACGGCCGCCAGGAGGATCAGCAACACTGCCGCGCTCAGCAGAGGATGACGCCGCGCTCGCGACAAGAGCGACGTCCTTGGCGTATCCACGGTGGATGGGGAAGTCCCCGCGGCGGAGGAGGCGGAGGTGTCCGGCCTGACGCCGGTCCTCGTGATGTCGGTCATGCTCGAATGCTCTCTTTGTAGTTTGTCAGCGCATCGCCCAGTTCGTCGAACCAATGCGCCTGGCCGTCGTGCAGCCAGATGCCGCTCTGACAGAATTCCCGCAGCGTGCTCTCGCTGTGCGACACCATGATCACGCTGCCATGGCCCGCCAGCTGCTTGAATGCCGTCTGCGCCTTCTTGCGGAAGGCGGCATCGCCGACCGCGGTCAGTTCGTCCACCAGATAGACCTCGAAGTCGAAGGCCAGGCTCATGGCGAACTTCAGCCTGGCCTGCATGCCGCTCGAATAGGTCTTGATGGGCTCGTCGAATGCGTCTCCGATCTCGGCGAAGTTCGCGATGAAATCAAGACGATCCGGAATGTCGGCCTCGTGGCCGAGGATCCGGCAGACGAACCTTGCGTTCTGTCGCCCGGTGAGCGAGCCTTGCAGGCCACCCGCAAGTCCCATCGGCCAGGAAGTGCGACGGTGACGCACGACGCGGCCCTTGGTGGGGGTATCGATGCCGCCGATCAGTCGAAGCAATGTCGACTTGCCTTGGCCGTTGGCGCCGATCAGGCCGACGCCTCGATCTGTCGGAATGCGGAGATTCAGGCCTTGAAGGATCCACTTGCTCTTGCCGTGGTCGGTGCGGTAGCGCTTGTGAACGTCGAGCAACTCGATCATTGCGCGGCCACCTGCACCGCGAAACGGCGATGGAGCAGGAGCCCCGTCAGTGCGAGAGCGACGCCGAACGAGGCCACGTAGCCCTCACTGACTCCCTGCACGACATAGTACCCAGGGAAGAATGCGGATCGGCCCAGTTCCAGGCCATGCATCAGTGGGTTGTAGAGCAGCCATTCCTGCAGCCGAGCCGGCGCCGCCGCCGGGGAGAACAGCACACCGGAAGCAAAATAGAGCGGTGGAAAAACGAAGCCCACGATCTTCTCGACCTCCGGAATCAGGACGTACGCCACGGACAGCGTCAGACCCAGTCCGGTCCCGAGCAGCCACAACAGGAAAAAGGCGCGAAGAGCTCGAAGCGGGTCATGTGGCAGCACGTCGAAGCCGAGCAACGCCGCGCCGGCAAGCAGGACGAAGCTGACGAAGCATTGGATCGTGCCCTCGACCATGGCGCGCACCAGGACCGCATCGATCGGCAGGACCTGGCGATAAACAAGCAAGCCCCGGTTCGCGGAGAGGGCGGACGCGCTTCGCCGCGATGTGTTCGTGAACAGCTGGAAGCCGAGCAGTCCCAGTGCCAGGAAGAGGGCGAAGTCCGCCCCCGCCAGGCTGCGCTGGCGCAGCGTCGAGAACAGAAGCATCAATAGTGCAATGTGCGCGACGGGTTGCATCAACAGCCAGACCCAGCCGTGGCGCTGCGACGAGACGCGCGACAACGCCTCGCGCATGAACAGCGCCCGCCATACCGAGAACGTGATTTCGAGCGAGCTGCGGCGCGTCCGGTCCGAAGTTGCGAGTAGAGAAGGGGGAGTCAATCGGCGACCTCGCGGTCGGAGCGGATGCGCGTCAAGTCCATGACGAACATGAACGGCTTCCTGGATTAGGGCGGGACTGGTTGGAGTCGCTGAATTGAATGTTCATCGAAGATTGGCTCGATATTTTATGCAAATGCAATTGCCGAATATTCGCAATTAGTTGCGCGAATCTTCTATATCCAAAGCGGAAGAATTCGCTGTTTGGCTCAAGCGTTCAGGCCGACGTTGTGCGTGAAGAACTGCGATGCCGCGCGCGCTGATTCGAGCGGGTGCTTTGGGTGGAATTCGAAAGCGGCATGGCCAGACCCTTGAGTTGCACCCGTCTTTGGGCGGGCGGCGGCAGAGCGCCCCAGTCGGTCGCATGCCAAGTGGAAGCTGCTTCGCGGACCCGTGCCGGCGTGCGCCTGTAGAAGCTCCCGTTGAGCTGGCTCCGTGCCACCAGGTAACTGACAAATCGTTTCAGCAGGCGCTTGTTCGGCGCGCATTTCGAGGCCTCGCGCCAGAACGCATCGAGCGAGCCTTGATGGCACAGGCCCCGCATGTTGAAGATCGCATCGCCCAAGGCCTTCACGGGCACGTGATGGTTGAGGGCCTGCAGTCCCGTCGTGCTGTTGACCACCACCACGCCGCGCGCGAGCTTCAGCAGCGTCGGCAGATGCTGGTCATGAATGTAGAAGCACCGGTTCGCAATGCCGTGCTCGCGCGCCAGACGCCTGATCAGGCCCGTGTAATCCGTATAGCCCCGGCTCATCGGATGATGCTTGATCACCAGCGCGGTATCCACCGGCGCATGCCGCGCGAAGGAGCCGAGTACCTCCTCGACGAACTCTTCCACCGAGTCGAACTTCGAATGCACGAAGATCTGCGCGTCATTGAAGACCTGCAGCGGCACGAGGAAGAACTTCTTGGCCCACTCATTGCACAGGCGCTCCAGCGTGCCGCGCTGGAGTGCGCGGTATTTGAGCTTGCGCCAAGCCGAGCGCACCCAGGGCCAAGCCTCGGTCAGGGCCAGCGTACGGTGATGCACGTAGCGCGGAAACCACGGTTTTCCCAGACTGCCGATCGAGAAGTACAGGAACGCCCACAGAGCCATGTGCCAATAGGTGTTGCCCGGCTCCGTGCGCCGCGGACGGCTCGCCTCGGGCTGGTCCAGGTAGAACTCGGGGGAACGCGGCACCTGCGAATGGCCATTCACGCCGTGGCGCTCGAAGGTCATGTAGTGAGGGCGCAGGTAGCCCTCCTCGAACACGCCCACTTCCAGCCCGCGCCGCTCGGCGATCTCGTGTGCGGCCACATGGATCGGCCGGCAGTCGCCGAACATCAGCAGCACGTGGATGTCCAGTCGCTCGAGGAGCGCTTCCAGCCAGGCCGGCCAATCGGCCATGTCGCCATGGAACGAAAACGCCGGCCGCCGATAGAACAGGCAATCCCCGGCATTGAAGTTGACCTTGAATACCGTGGCCCCTGCGATTTCCAGGTCGTGCGCGAGACGACTGAAAAAAGGCCCGACCGGGCCTTGCAACAAGAGGACGCCTTTTCCTCGGAAGGCGTGGATTCCGCGTTCGATCATGCGCCGCGAGACTAAGGCCGAAGCCTTGCGACGTAGCGCATCCTTCTGCGAGTTGGCCTTTTCCGGCGCCCGAATCGGAAAAAGCCGATCCGAAGGCCCGGCCGGCGCTCAGCGTTGTTCCACCGCCTCGAACCCCGCCTCCCGTAAGGCCTCCAGCACCGCCGCTAAATGCTCCCGCCCACGCGTCTGCAGCACCAGTTCCACATCCACGTTCTGCGCCGCCAGCATGGTGAAGGCCCGTTGGTGGTGCACCTCGTCGATGTTGGCGCCCGCTTCCGCGACGGTGGCCGTGATATGGGCCAGTGAGCCCGGAACGTCGCGCGCGCTGACCCGCACGCGGGCGAGGCGGCCGGCGCGCACCATGCCGCGCTCGATGATGGCGGCCAGCAGCAGCGGGTCGATGTTGCCGCCCGACAGCACGAGGCCGACGCGCTGCCCCCGGAACTGTTCGGGGTGCCGGATCAGCGCCGCGAGCCCGGCCGCACCTGCCCCCTCGACCAGCGTCTTCTCGATTTCGAGCAGCATCAGCACCGCTTGCTCGATGTCCCCCTCGTCCACGAGCAGCAGGTCGTCCACCTCCCGGGCGATGATCTCGCGGGTCAGGACCCCCGGCGTGCCGACAGCGATGCCCTCGGCGATGGTGCTGGTGCCCTGGGGATGGTGGGTGCCCCGCACCGCATTCACCATCGCCGGGAAGCGCGAGGTCTGGACACCCACGACGCGAATGCCCGGCCGGCGCGCCTTGGCGGCCACCGCCATGCCGGCGATCAGCCCGCCGCCGCCGACCGACACCACCAGCACATCCAGGTCGGGCACCGCATCCAGCATTTCGAGCGCCACCGTGCCCTGGCCGGCGATGATCGCCTCGTCGTCGTAGGGATGGACGAAGGCCAGCCCCTCGCGCTCGGCCAGCGCCAGTGCGTGCGCGCGCGCGGCGTCCAGCGTGTCGCCATGCAGCACCACCTCGGCGCCGAAGCCGCGCGTGCGTTCGATCTTGACGCCGGGCGTGAAGCGCGGCATCACGATCAGCGCCCGCAGCCCCAGGCGCTGGGCGTGGTAGGCCACGCCCTGGGCATGGTTGCCGGCCGACATGGCGATCACCCCGCTGACGCCGCTTTCCGAAAGATCGACCAATTTGTTACAAGCGCCGCGTTCCTTGAACGAGGCGGTGAACTGCAGGTTCTCGAACTTGAGGAAGACCTGGGCACCGACGATCTCGGACAGGGTGCGCGATTCGACACAGGGCGTGTCCAGCACTTGCCCGTGGAGGCGCCGGGCTGCGCGTTCGATAGCTTCGATTCCAATCATCGGGAGAATTGTGGACGGAATTGCAACAACAAGGTATTTCGCGTCCGCAGGCTTCCCCAAGCCAAAACTCTGCGCTATGGTCGCGTCCAGATTCACCTTCTCCTAGCTGGAGGTTGTCCGATGGTCAAGCGTTCCGGTGTCGATGTGGTGGCCGCGGCTTCGCGCGGCCATGCATTGCCATCGCCCGGACTCAAGGAAGCGCCGGTGCTCGAACTCATGTGTTCGCACTTCGTGCTGACTCTCGCGGCCAAGCAGGGCCCGCGCTTCAACGTGCGCCGGGACCTCAACGGGCTGCTGTCCCTGACCGGCCGCCACCTGGTCTGGCCGCTGCCGGTGCTGCAGCGGCTGCGCGAGTTTCTGGTGCGGCGTTGCGTCGGCAACGAGATCTGGAAGGGCGTCGAGGCCTATGACGGCCGCACGCTGCTCGATCGCCATGGCGTCTGGCGCGGGCCCTACGAGGAAGGCACGCTGTTTTTCTACCTCGACGAATACGCCAAGGACCAGCCCAAGGACCTGCTGTCCGTGCTGTCGGTGACGCGCGACTGGCTCACCCATGCGCTGCGCAAGCAGTCGACCCTGGTCGAGAAGAACATCGACGCGCTGGCCGGCCTGCTGCAGCTCAACAAGGCCGAGCGCGCGCTGCTGCTCTACGGCACGCTGGCGCGCTACCAGCGCGACCTGCGCTCGCTGCTGGTCGAGTTCAAGGTCAACAACGCGCCCGAGGCCTATGCCGCGATCGCCGAAGTGGCCGGGGTCAGCGCCAGCGAGGTCGGCGAGGCGCTGCGCGCCGGGTCCCGGCTGGAGCGCATCGGGCTGGTCGAGAACCTGATCTCCGAGCACAACATCACCGACCTGGCAGATCTCATGAAGGTCAGCGAGAAGCTGCCGCCGGTGCTGATGCGCGAGTACCGCGATCGCAACGAGCTGATGGCGGTGTTCACGCGGCCGTCGGCCAAGAGCGCGCTGTCGGTCCATGATTTTTCATTCGTGCTGGACGATACGCAGATGCTGGTCACCCTGCTGCGCGCGGCGGTCGGGCGCAAGGAGCCGGGCGTCAACGTGCTGCTTTACGGTCCTCCGGGCACCGGCAAGACCGAGCTTGCCAAGGTGGTCGCGCAGGCCGCGGGGCTGGAGCTGTTCGAGGTCGAGTACGCCGACCGCGACGGCAACTCGCTGTCGGGCCGCGATCGCTACCGCTCGCTGCAGATCGCGCAGGTGTTCCTGAAGGGCAGCGAGCAGGCGGCCCTGCTGTTCGACGAGGTCGAGGACGTGTTCCCGCCGATCAGCACCGAGGCGGCGCAACTCATGGCGCGCGCCGAGCAGATCCCGTCCCCCACCAGCGGCAGCGTGAGCGGCAAGGCCTGGGTCAACCAGATCCTCGAAACGAACGCGGTGCCGACGCTCTGGGTCACCAACCGGATCGAGCAGATCGATCCGGCCTTCCGGCGCCGCTTCGCCTACCACCTGGAGCTCAAGTCGCCGCCGCCCGGCGCCCGCGAGCAACTGGTGCGCAAGACGCTCGAAGGCGTGGCGGTGTCCGAAGCCTTCACCGCCAAGCTGGCCGGGCGCAAGGGCCTGACGCCGGCGCAGATCCGGACCGCGGTGCGTTTCGCCGAACTGGCGATGACCGACGGAGGGTCCGTCGAAAGCCTGATCGAGCGCCAGCTCAAGAATGCCGATCTCGCGCTCGGCACGGCCGATGGGCTGGGCGCGCGCCGCAGCGTCACCACGTATGACCTCGAGATGCTCAACGTCGAGACCCGCTTCGAGATCCCGCGCATCGTCGAGGCGCTCAAGGCGCGCGGCCATGGCACCATGTGCTTCTACGGCGCGCCCGGCACCGGCAAGACGGCGCTGGCGGAGCACATCGCCAAGGCGATCGGGCGGCCGCTGATCATCAAGCAGGCGAGCGACCTGATGAGCAAGTACGTCGGCGAGACCGAGCAGAACATGGCGGCCATGTTCAAGGAAGCCGAAGCCGAGAAGGCCGTGCTGCTGCTCGACGAGGCCGACAGCTTCCTGCAGGACCGCCGCGGGGCCCAGCGCACCTATGAAGTGACCGAGGTCAACGAGATGCTGCAGGGCATGGAGCGCTTCGACGGCATCTTCGTCTGCACCACCAACCTGCTCGACCGGCTCGACCAGGCCGCGCTGCGCCGCTTCACCTTCAAGATCAAGTTCATGCCGCTGACCGGCGAGCAGCGCGAGCGGATGTTCGTGACCGAGGCGCTGGCCGGCGATGCGAGCCTGATCACCAGCGAGATCAAGCTGCGGCTGGCCAGGCTGCCGCAGCTGTGCCCGGGTGATTTCGCGGCCGTCAAACGCCAGACCGACATCCTGGCGGTCGAGTTCTCGGCCGCCGAGTTCCTGGACCAGCTCGATGCAGAGCACCGGATCAAGCCCGAAGTGCGCGAGTCGCGCGGGATGGGCTTCGTCCAGTAGACACCAACACAGAAAGAGCGCCGGATTTCTTCCGCGCGCGCGAGGGAGCGTGATCGATGAGGGGTGGCCGGAAGATGGGCGCGGGTCGTCGCGCCATGGGTGCCGCAGCGCTGGCTGTGGCGGCATTGCTCGGTGCATGCGGTGGGGGCGGAGGTGGCGGCGCGACGTTGCCACCGGCTGCGCTGTCGGCGCCCACACCCGCGGCGCCGGGCGACGATCCGATCGTGGCTTCCGCCAGCGTCGCCGGCCAGTGCGCCGCGCCGCGCTTCGGCGTCGACCCGGACACCGGGGCCGCCTTCCCTGACCGCAGCGGTTCGCTCGCCACCGAGAAGCGCTGGGTCCGCGCGTGGATCGACGAAACCTACCTCTGGTTCGCCGAGGTGCCGGCCACGCTCGCGGCCGCGGACTACACCACGCCGATCGCGTATTTCGGCGTGCTCAAGACGCCGAACCTGACCGCCTCAGGCAAGCCCAGGGACCGCTTTCATTTCACAGCCGACACGGCGGACTATCGAGCGCTGTCGCAGAGCGGTGTCGAGGTCGGCTACGGGCTCGAACTGGCCTTCCTGAGCGCCGCGCCGCCGCGCGACATTCGCGTCGCCTTCGCCGAACCCGGGTCGCCTGCGGCGCAGGCGACGATCGAGCGCGGCCTCAAGCTGGTCGAGATCGACGGCATCGACGTCGTGGCCGGTGCCGACGTCGGCGGACTCAACGCCGGGCTGAGGCCGGCGCGCGAAGGCGAGACCCATAGCTTCAGGCTGCAGGCGGCCGATGGCAGCCGTCGCCTGGTGAGCCTGACCTCGGCCCGCATCTCGCGCACGCCGGTGCAGAGCGTGCAGGCGATCCGCACCGCCAGCGGCCCGGTCGGCTACCTGCTCTTCAACGACCACCTCGCGACCGCCGAATCGCAGCTGATCGCGGCCGTCGACCAGCTCAAGGCGGCGTCGATCTCCGACCTGGTGATCGACATGCGCTACAACGGCGGCGGGCTGCTCGACGTGGCCAGCGAACTGGCCTACATGGTCGGCACCCCCGGGGCCACCAGCGGCACGGTGTTCGAGCGGCTGCAGTTCAACAGCAAGAATCCGTTTCGCCTGGCCCTGCAGCAGACGATCATTCCGTTCCACGCGACCACGCGCGGTCTCTCGACCGCTGCGGGGCAGCCCCTGCCGCAACTGGGCCTGTCGCGCGTCACGGTGCTCACGGGGCCGGACACCTGCTCGGCCAGCGAATCGCTCGTCAACAGCCTGCGCGGCGTGGGCATCGTGGTGAACCTGGTCGGCGGCGCGACCTGCGGCAAGCCCTATGGCTTCTATCCGCAGGACAACTGCGGCACGACGTATTTCGCGATCCAGTTCCAGGGTGTGAACCAACAGGGTTTCGGCGACTACGGCGACGGCTTCGCGCCGACCTGCGCGGTGGCGGACGACTTCGGCCACGCGCTGGGCGATCCGGCGGAAGCCCGGCTGGCGGCCGCGCTGACCTTGCGCAGCACCGGTGCCTGCCCAGCGGCGGCGGCGAGCAAGGCCGAGGTCGCGCTCGGCAAGGCCGAGGCCGCCGGCATTCCCTACCTGGTGCGCTCGCCGCTGCGCGAAAACCGCATCGTCGCTCGCCCATAGCTCGGCCGGCGCAGCCAGGCCCGTTGGTGAAACACCGCGGAACCGGCTTGGCCGGGCCGCTGGTGTTGCCCCCGGTAGGGGGGGGCGCCCGGACACGAAGTGCCGGGCAACCTGGGGGCGAGCTCAGAACGCGCTGCAGACGCGCAGGACGTCATCGCCGTAGGCTTCAAGTTTTTTGCTGCCGATGCCGCTGATGCCCTGCAGGTCCTCGAGCGTGGCCGGTGCGCGTTCGGCGATCGCGGCCAGCGTGGCGTCGTGGAAGATCACGTAGGCCGGCAGGTTGTGCTCGCGCGCGACTTCGGCGCGCCAGGCCTTGAGTGCCGTGAAGCGGGCCTGGCCGGACGCGTCGAGCGCTGCGGAGGCGGGCGAGGGCGCGCCGCGAACCGACTTCTCGCGCCGCGGCTTGCGCTCGGCCGGCGAGGAGACCGACTCGCGCAGCATCACCTGGGTCTCGCCCTTGAGCACGGCGCGCGAGCCGTCGGTGAGCTGCAGGGTGTTGTAGGCCTGGGCGTCGACCGACAGGGCGCCGGTGGCGATCAGCTGGCGCAGCACGCCGCGCAATTGCGCTTCGCTGAACTCCGCGCCGATGCCGAAGGTGCTGACGCTCTCATGCCCGAACTGCTTGACCTTCTCGGTCGCCTTGCCGCGCAGGATGTCCATGATGTGACCGGCACCGAAGCTGATACCGCTTTGCTGCTGCACGCGATAGATGGTCGACAGCAGCTTGCGCGCCGCATCGGTGCCGTCCCAGACCCGGGGCGGCGTGATGCAGTTGTCGCAATTCCCGCAGGGCGTGCTCTTCTCGCCGAAATAGCCCAGCAGCCGCACGCGCCGGCAATCGCTGGCTTCGGCCAGCGACAGCAGGGCGTCGAGCTTGCCGCGCATCACCTGCTTGAACTCCTCGCCGGCCGGGCTCTCGTCGATCATGCGGCGCTGGTTCACCACGTCCTGCAGGCCGTAGGCCATCCAGGCATCGGCCGCCGCGCCGTCGCGGCCGGCGCGGCCGGTCTCCTGGTAGTAGCCCTCGATGTTCTTCGGCATGTCGAGGTGGGCGACGAAGCGCACGTCGGGCTTGTCGATGCCCATGCCGAAGGCGATGGTGGCCACCATCACGATGCCCTCGTCGCGCAGGAAGCGGTCCTGGTGCTTCTGCCGCACCGCGGCATCGAGACCCGCGTGATAGGGCAGGGCGTTGACGCCGGCATCGCGCAGGGTCTGGGCCACGTCCTCGACCCGTTTGCGCGATTGGCAATAGACCACGCCCGCATCGCCCTCGTGCTCGCGCTCGATGAAGCGCATCAGCTGCGTGGTGGCTTCCTTCTTCTCGACGATGGTGTAGCGGATGTTGGGCCGGTCGAAGCTCGAGACGAACTGGCGCGCCTCTTCGAGCTGCAGCCGCTCGACGATGTCGGCCCGCGTGAGCGCATCGGCCGTGGCCGTGAGCGCGATGCGCGGCACGCCGGCATAGCGTTCGTGCAGCACCGTCAGCGCACGGTATTCGGGCCGGAAGTCGTGGCCCCACTGGCTCACGCAATGGGCTTCGTCGATCGCGAACAGCGCCAGCTTGCCGCGCTCCCTGAGCGAATCCAGCTGCGACAGGAAGCGCGGCGTGTTGACACGCTCGGGCGCCGCATACAGCAGGGTGATCTCGCCGCGCAGCATGCGGCGCTCCACGTCCTGGGTCTGCTCCCAGTCGAGCGTCGAATTGAGGAAGGCGGCGTCGACGCCGGCTTCGTGCAGCGCGCCGACCTGGTCGTGCATCAGCGCGATCAGCGGCGACACCACCACGGTCACGCCGTGGCCCGCACGCTGGCGGGCGATGGCGGGGATCTGGTAGCACAGCGACTTGCCGCCGCCCGTGGGCATCAGCACCAGCGCGTCGCCGCCGGCCACGACGTGATCGACGATCGCCTGCTGGGGACCGCGGAACTGCGCGTAGCCGAAGATCTCGTGGAGGATCAGCTGCGGATCGTCGGCGCCGGACGAAGGCGCGAGCGCGGAGACGGAAGAGGCGATGGGCAAGGCGGACACGGTTCGGCGGTGGATGAAGGGCGGCCCACCAGCCTCATGGCGGCGAGCCGGACGTCATTGTCGCTTGGCGGCGCGCCCGCGGCCGTCAGGATTGGATGTTTTCGCGGCCGAAAACGGCCATCAGCGTGCAGGCCATGGTGGCCACCAGCTTCTCGCGGCCCTCGTCGATCGCGTAGGCATGGCCCTCGCAGACCGTGACCGTGCGGCCCGGCTTGACCACGCTGCCGACCATGCGGAAGGTCTGGCCCTTGGCGGGCGCGAGCAGGTTGATCTTGTATTCGATGGTCAGCACCGCGGCGTCGGCCGGCATCAGCGTGAAGCCGGCGTAGCCGCAGGCCGAATCGAGTGCGGCCGCCACCATGCCGGCGTGCAGGAAGCCGTGCTGCTGGGTCAGGCCTGCGGCCCAGTCGAGTTCGATCGCCACGCGGCCCGGCGCGATCTCGTCCAGCCGCGCGCCGATGGTGGCCATGGCGCCCTGGCGCTCGAAGCTCTGGCGCACGCGCTGCGCATAGTCGGGGTCCTGGGCGATGAAGGAAGTGGCTGCCATGAGGTAATTGACGTTTACGTAAAGGTCAATTATGGGATGGCTGCCCGCATCGGGCAAGCAAGCTCAGCCCAGCACGATGCGCGCAATGATGTTGCGCTGGATCTCCGACGAGCCCTCGTAGATGCGCAGGATGCGCGCATCGCGCACGTAGCGCTCGAGCGGCATCTCGCGCGTGAAGCCGTAGCCGCCGTGGATCTGCAGCGCTGTGTCGGCCACGAAGGCCACCATTTCGGACGCATGGAGCTTGGCCATGGCGGATTGCAGCGTGAAGGGCTCGCCGGCCGTGCGCAGTGCCAGGGCCTGCATCGTGAGGCCCCACGAGGCTTCGAGCCGCATCTTCATGTCGGCCAGCATCCACTGGATGCCCTGCTTGCCGGCCAGCGGCTCGCCGCCGATCTGCCGATCGCGGGCCCAGGCCACAGCCGCCGCCAGCGCGGCTTCGGCGATGCCGAGCGAGGTCGCGGCGACGTCGAGGCGGCTGTTGTCGAGCACCTTCATGGCGGTTCTGAAGCCGCTGCCTTCGTCGCCGAGGCGATTCGCGAGCGGGACGCTCACCGACTCGAAGGCGACCTCGAAGGCATGGCCGCCGCGGATGCCCATCAGCTTTTCGGGCGACGAGATGCGCACGCCCGGCAGGTCGGTGTCGACGATGAAGGCGCTGACGCCGCGCGCGCCGGCCGTGGCGTCGGTCTTGGCGAACACCACCAGGAACTTCGCCTCGGCCGCGTTCGAGATGAAGTGCTTGACGCCGTCGATGCGGTAGTGGTCGCCGTCGCGCACGGCGCGCGTACGCAGGTCGGCCGGGTGCGAGCCGCCGCGCGGTTCGGTGAGCGCGAAGCCGGCCAGCCACTCGCCGCTGGCGGCGCGCGGCAGGTAGCGCGCGCGCTGCGTATCGTCGCCGCCGATCAGCACGGCGTCGGTGCCCAGGTAGTGGGCGCCGATCATCGAGGAGGTCGCGGCGCAGGCGCGCGAGATCTCGACCAGGGACAGCAGCATCGCCGTCGGCGACACGCCGGGGCCGCCCCAGCGCTCGGGCAGGTTCATGCCCATCACGCCGAGCGCTGCGAGCTGCGGCACATGGCAGGTCGCCGAGCGCTCCTCCTCGTCGATGGCGCGCGCGAGCGGCGCGACGGCCTCGGCCGCATAGCGCGCGACCGCATCGGCCAGGGCCTGGTCTTCTTCGGTGACGCCGAGTCGTGTCATGTCGTTTCCTTGAGTGGTGAAGAGGAGGTCGCCGGGACGCCGAAGGCGCCGGCTTCGCGCAACTCGGCGAGCTTGTCGAGGCCGCAGCCCAGCAGGCTGGCGAGCAGTTCGTCGGTGTGTTCGCCGAGCGCGGGCGCGCGTGCGCTGCGGTTGGGTGCGGCGCCGTTGAAGCGCACCGGTTGCGTCGGCAGGCGCAGGCCGGGCAGGCGATCGTCGTTTACCTCGCGCAGCAGTTCGCGCGCCTGGGCCTGCGGGGATTCCAGCGCCTGCGCGATGTTCCAGATCGGCGCGGCGGGCACGCCCGCGGCGTCGAGCCGGCGCACGACTTCCTCGACCGGATGCGCGCCGGCCCAGTCCTCGATCAGGCTGCGCAACGCCGGCTCCTGCTCGGAGCGCAGCGCGTCGGTGGTGAAGCGCGGGTCCTGCACGAGTGTGGGGAGCTCCATCGCGACGGCCATCGCATCGAACAGTTTCTTGTTGAGCACCGCCAGCGCGAAGTGGCCGTCGTGCGCGCGATAGACGCCGAAGGGCGCCGACAGGGGGTGCCGGTTGCCGACCCGCCGCGCCGGCTTGCCGGTGAAGAGATAGCGCGCCATGGAGGTTGCGAGAAAGCTCAGCGTGGTGTCGAACATCGCGACGTCGACGTGCTGTCCGCGACCGGTGCGCTGGGTCTGCAGCAGCGCGGCCAGCGTGGCCCAGGAGGCGAACAGGCCGGCCACCACATCCGACACCGCCTCGCCGACCAGCGTGGGCGGGCCTTCGGGGTCGCCGGTCGCCTCCATCAGGCCGCTCATGGCCTGCACGATGATGTCGTAGGCCGGGCGATGGGCATAGGGGCCGGTCTGGCCGAAGCCCGAGACGCTCACATAGACCAGCTTCGGATTCAGCCGCGCGAGCGACTCGGGACCGATGCCGAGCCGCTCGGCCACGCCCGGGCGGAAGTTCTCGACCACCACGTCGGCGCGGGCCGCGAGTTCGCGCACCAGCCGCACCGCATCGGGATGTTTCAGGTCGAGCACCATGCTCTTCTTGTTGCGGTTCATCGCCGTGAAGAGCGCGCTCTGGCCGCTCTTCATCGGCCCGATGGCGCGGTAGTCGTCGCCCTGCGGCGGTTCGATCTTGATCACCTCGGCGCCCAGGTCGGCCAGCAGAGCGGTGGACAAGGGCCCGGCGAGCACGCGGGTGAAGTCGAGGATGCGGATGCCGTCGAGCGGACGGGCGGAGGCTGTCATGGCGGGGTCCTTTCGTGACCGGAAGGTCGCCATGGTCGGCCTCCATTGAATCAATTGAAAATACTCATCATTGATGTCTTGGATCAAGAAAAATGATTCACCTGAACCTTCGCCAGCTCGAATACTTCGTCGCCGCGGCCCGGCATGGCGGCGCCGCCCGCGCGGCCGAGGCGCTCAGCGTCTCGCAGCCGTCGATCTCCAAGGCCATCGCCGATCTCGAGGAACTCTGGGGCGAACCGCTGTTCGTCCGGCTGCACGCGCGCGGGCTCGAGTTGACTTCGGCCGGTGCGCTGCGCCATCGGGAGGCGCATGCACTGCTCGAGCAGGCGCGCACGCTGGCCGCGCCGCGCTCGGGCGAGCTGGCCGGCCTGCTGCGCGTCGGCTGCCTGAGCACCCTGGCGCCGCGCTGGCTGCCGGACATGCTGGCCCGCATGGCGGCGGACTGCCCGGCGATCGAGGTGCAGCTGGTCGAAGGCGATACCGAGACGCTCACGCGAATGCTGGAGCGCGGCGCGCTCGATGTCGCGCTGATGTACGACCTCGGCCTGGCGCGCGGCGTGCGGCTCGAGCCCGTGATGCAGCTGCGCCCCTACGCGCTGCTGCCGTGGGGGCACCGGCTGGCAAGGGCCACGAGCCTGCGCATCGCCGACCTTGCGCGCGAGCCGCTGGTGCTGATCAACCTGCCGCACAGCCGCGAGTACTTTCTTTCGCTGTTCCGCGATGCCGGCGTCATGCCGCGGATCGCGCACGAGAGCGCTTCGCTCGAAATGGTCCGCTCGCTGGTGGCGAACGGGCTCGGCGTCTCCTTGCTGACGACGCGGCCGCTGCGCGACCAGGCCTATGACGGCAAGCGCATCGCCTGCCGGCGGCTGCGCGGCCAGCTCGCGCTGCAGTCGGTGGTGCTGGCCTATCCGCCGCCGGGGAGCTTCGCTTCGCCGCTGGCCGAGCCCTTCGCGGCGGTCGTGCAGGCCAGCGTTTCGAGGCAGGCCGATGCCCTGACCCGCTAGCCGCTTCATCTGGCACGTCGTTTGCTTATCCTCATCCATTCGCCGCCGCCAGACCCTGTCTAGACAGCGTTTGGTGCATGAAACCGCTTTCGCGCCCTGACAAGGGGCCAAGCGGCTCTTGATCCGGACCGCAATTCCGGGTTAACCTGTATATACAGGTGCATCGCGGGGAATGAAACTCGGCCGCACTGCTGGAGTTCGCGTTTTTCGCGTCGCCGGCGAGCCGAAATTTTGAAACGCAACAGGAGAACCTGAATGGTCAAGACGGTAGCAAAGATCGCCTCGCTGATGGCGGCAGGTGCGTGCATCGCGGGCATGGCGACCAGCGCCCACGCACAAGACACCAAGATCACCCTCGGCATGTCGGGCTGGACCGGCTTCGCGCCGCTGACGCTGGCCGACAAGGCCGGGATCTTCAAGAAGAACGGCCTGGAGGTCGACCTGCGCATGATCCCGCAGAAGGACCGCCACCTGGCGCTGGCCTCCGGCGCGATCCAGTGCGCGGCCACCACGGTCGAGACGCACGTGGCCTGGAACGCCAACGGCGTGCCGATCGTGCAGATCTTCCAGATGGACAAGTCCTACGGCGCCGACGGCATCGCGGTGCGCAACGACGTCAAGAGCTTCGCCGACCTCAAGGGCAAGGCCATCGGCGTCAGCGCCCCGGGCACCGCGCCGTACTTCGGCCTGGCCTGGATGCTCAGCAAGAACGGCATGTCCATGAAGGACGTCAAGCTGGTCTCGCTCGAGCCCCAGCCCGCCGCCCAGGCCTTCGTGGCCGGCCAGAACGACGCGGCCATGACCTACGAGCCCTACCTCTCGACCGTGCGCGCCAACCCCACCGCCGGCAAGATTCTCGCCACCACGCTCGACTACCCGATGGTGATGGACACCGTGGGCTGCGCCCCGACCTGGCTCAAGTCCAACGCCAAGGCAGCCCAGGCGCTGGCGAATTCGTACTTCGAGGCCCTCGACATGATCAAGACCGACCCGGCCAAGGCGAACGAAATCATGGGCGCGGCGGTCAAGCAGACCGGCGAGCAGTTCGCGAAGTCGTCGGCCAACCTGCGCTGGTCGGACAAGGCGGCCAACCAGAAGTTCTTCGCCAACGACATCGTGCCGTTCATGAAGGACGCGCAGGCGATCCTGCTGGAGTCCGGCGTGATCCGCAAGGCGCCCGACGACCTCAACGCCACCTTCGACACCAGCTTCATCAAGTAACGGACGCCATCGATCATGAGCGCGACGCCTGTCATGAACTCAACCAATCCGGTGATCCCCGGCGCCTCGGCCACGCCAGCAGAGCCACGCCGGCGCCGCGCGCTGGCGCCACTCGAGCCCGTCAGCGCGCGGGCGCGCTGGCTGCTCGGCGTCGGCTTCTTCGTGCTCTTCGTGGTGGTCTGGGCCTTGTTCACGCTCGGCGGCTTCGTCTCGCCGACCTTCCTGGCCAGCCCGGTCACGATGGTCAAGGAGGCCGTGCTGCTCTTCACCGAGTACAACTTCAGCCACGACATCGGCATGACCGTCTGGCGCGTGTTCGGCGGCTTCGTGCTGGCGACCGTAGTGGCGGTGCCGCTGGGCATCGCGATGGGCACGTGGAAGAGCGTCGAGGCCTTCTTCGAGCCCTTCGTCTCGTTCTGCCGCTACCTGCCGGCCTCGGCCTTCATTCCGCTGCTGATCCTGTGGGCCGGCATCGGCGAAACGCAGAAGCTGCTGGTGATCTTCATCGGCTCGGTGTTCCAGATCACGCTGATGGTGGCGGTCACGGTGGGCAGCGCGCGGCGCGACCTGGTCGAAGCCGCCTACACGCTGGGTGCCAACAGCCGCGGCATCGTCGCCCGGGTGTTGATCCCGGGTGCCGCGCCCGGGATCGCCGAGACGCTGCGCCTGGTGCTCGGCTGGGCCTGGACCTATGTCATCGTCGCCGAGCTGATCGGATCTTCTTCCGGCATCGGCCACATGATCACCGACAGCCAGGCGCTGCTCAACACCGGGCAGATCATCTTCGGGATCATCGTGATCGGCATCATCGGGCTCATCTCCGACTTCGCCTTCAAGGCCCTCAACCGCCGTCTCTTCGCCTGGAGCACCCTGTGATGAATCAGCTGTCCATTCGCGGTGTCTCGCGCACCTTCACCGGCACGCGCGGCCAGAGCACGCAGGCGCTGCTGCCGGTCGACTTCGAGGTGCGCGAGAACGACTTCGTCACCATCCTCGGCCCCTCGGGCTGCGGCAAGTCGACCTTGCTGCGCATCGTGGCCGGACTCGACTACCCGACCGGAGGGCGCGTGCTGCTTGATGGCCAGACCATCGAGGGCCCGGGCGCCGATCGCGGCGTGGTGTTCCAGAGCTACACGCTGTTCCCCTGGCTCACCATTGCGCAGAACATCCGCTTCGGCCTGCGCGAGCGCGGCATGAGCGAGGCCGACCAGAAGGAGCGCAGCGACTTCTTCATCGCCAAGGTCGGCCTGCGCGGCTTCGAGAACCACTTTCCCAAGCAGTTGTCGGGCGGCATGCAGCAGCGCACCGCGATCGCCCGCGCACTCGCCAACGACCCCAAGATCCTGCTGCTCGACGAGCCCTTCGGTGCGCTCGACAACCAGACCCGCGTGCTGATGCAGGAACTGCTGCTGGGCATCTGGGAGTCGGCCCGCAAGACCGTGCTGTTCGTCACGCACGACATCGACGAGGCGATCTTCATGGCCAACCGCGTCGCGGTGTTCAGCGCCCGGCCCGGCCGCATCAAGACCGAGATCGCGGTGGACTTCCCGCATCCGCGCCATTACACGATCAAGACCTCGCCCGAGTTCATGGAGATCAAGGCGCGCCTGACCGAAGAGATCCGCGCCGAGTCCATGGCCGCCGCCGAGCATTGATCCACGCCGCACGAAAGACCGCATGACAGCCGCCAGCCTTCGCAAAGCCACCGACGCCCGTCGCAGCGCGCATCCGCGCGCCGCGGCCTCGACGTCCCCCGCGCTGGCGCTGTACGAGCAGATCAAGGCCTTCATCACGCACAAGATCCAGGACGGCTCCTGGAGCGCCGGCCACCGCCTGCCGTCGGAGAGCGAGCTGGTGGCGCAATTCGGTGTCGCGCGCATGACGGTCAACCGCGCGCTGCGCGAGCTGGTCGAGCAGGGGCGCATCGTGCGGGTGGCTGGCGTCGGCAGCTTCGTGGCCGAGGACAGGCCGCAGTCGACCCTGCTGCAGATCGCCAACATCGCCAGCGAGATCCGCGAACGCGGCCACGACTATCGCTGCGAATTCCTGGCCGCCGAGCGCGTCGCCGCCTCGCCCGACGTGGCGGTCTGGCTCGACCTGCGGCCCGGCGAGTCGGTCTTCCATACGGTCTGCCTGCACCTGGAGAACGAAACCCCGGTGCAGCTCGAGGATCGCTATGTCAACCCGCGCGTGGTGCCGGATTTTCTCGAGCAGGATTTCTCGCTCGTCCCTCCGAGCGAGTACCTGGTGCGCAACGTGCCGTTCGACCAGATCGAGCATGTGGTCGATGCCGTGCTGCCGACCTCCGAGCAGGCCGAGCGCCTGGACATGCCGGTGACCGACCCCTGCCTGCTGCTCACGCGCCGCACCTGGACCCGTACCCTGCCGGTGACGGTGGTGCGCTGCCTGCATCCCGCCTCGCGCTACCGGCTCGGCAGCCGCTTCCGCGCCGACGGCAATCCCTCTTTCGGCTGAGCGCGCACGCCGCTCTTCGCCTTTCGCACGAACCTACTTGTATAGACAGGAGAAACCCATGAACACCACCCCCCTCGGCTCCGCACCGATCGTCCTCGCGCCCGGCGACGTCGACCTTGCCACGTTGCGCCGCGTGCATGCCGGCGGCGTGCAGCTGTCGCTCGACCCGTCGGCCCGCGCCGGCCTGCTGGCGGCCCAGGCCACGGTGCGCCGCATCGTCGAGGCGGGCGAGGTGGTCTACGGCATCAACACCGGCTTCGGCAAGCTGGCGCAGACCACCATCCCGCCCGAGCGGCTGGCCGAACTGCAGCGCAACCTGGTGCTGTCGCACAGCGCGGGCACCGGCGAGCCGCTGGCCGCGGGCGTGGTGCGGCTGGTGCTCGCGACCAAGGCCGTGAGCCTGGCGCGCGGGCATTCGGGCGTGCGGCCCGAGATCGTCGACGCGCTGCTCGCGCTGTCGAACGCCGGCTTGCTGCCGCGCATCCCGTCGAAGGGGTCGGTCGGGGCATCGGGCGACCTGGCGCCGCTGGCGCACCTGGCCTGCGTGCTGATCGGCGAGGGCGAGGTCACGGCGCCCGATGGCGAAGTCATCAATGGCACCGACGCGCTGGCACGCATCGGCCTCGCACCCTTCGTCCTCGGCCCCAAGGAAGGACTGGCGCTGCTCAACGGCACCCAGGTGTCGACCGCGCTGGCGCTGGCCGGCCTGTTCGGCGCCGAGGACGTGTTCGCGGCCGGCCTGATGGCGGGTGCGCTGTCGCTGGAAGCCATCCAGGGATCGATCAAGCCCTTCGACGCCCGCATCCACGCCGCGCGCGGCCAGCCCGGCCAGATGGCGGTGGCCGGGGCGGTGCGTGCACTGCTCGAAGGCAGCGAGATCCTGCCGTCCCATGCCGACTGCGGCCGGGTGCAGGACCCGTACTCGATCCGCTGCGTGCCGCAGGTGATGGGCGCGTGCCTGGACAACCTCGCGCATGCGGCGCGCGTGCTGCGCATCGAGGCCAATGCGGCTTCGGACAACCCGCTGGTGTTCGACAACGGCGACGTGATCTCGGGCGGCAACTTCCACGCCGAACCGGTGGCCTTCGCGGCCGACATCATCGCGCTCTCGGTGGCCGAGATCGGCGCCATCTCCGAGCGCCGGATGGCGCTGCTGCTCGACAGCGGCCTGTCGGGCCTGCCGCCGTTCCTGGTGCGCGACGGCGGCGTCAACTCCGGCTTCATGATCGCGCAGGTCACGGCCGCGGCGCTGGCGTCGGAGAACAAGTCGCTCGCCCATCCGGCCAGCGTCGACAGCCTGCCGACCTCGGCCAACCAGGAAGACCATGTGTCGATGGCCACCTTCGCGGGCCGCCGGCTCGGCGAGATGGTCGAGAACACCGCGGTCGTCGTCGGCATCGAGGCGATGGCTGCGGCGCAGGGCATCGAGCTGAAAAGAGGGCTGAAGAGCTCGCCGCTGCTCGAAGCCGAATTCGCCAGCATCCGCGAGCGCGTCGCCTTCATCGAACAGGACCGTTTCCTCGCACCGTCCATCGAAGCCATGCGCCTGTGGGCACGCCAGGGCCAATGGCCCGAAGCCGTGCAAGCCATCCTGCCCAGCCACGCCTGAATCTCTTCCATCCGAACCGACATCGAAAGGAACACCGCCATGAACGCACCCGACAAATTCCTCGCCCAGTCCGCCGACCCCCGCCATGACGCAAGCCGCGTGATCCGCGCGCCGCGCGGCAGCACGCTCAACTGCAAGAGCTGGCTCACCGAAGCCGCGTTCCGCATGCTGCAGAACAACCTGGACCCGGAAGTCGCCGAGCGCCCGCAGGACCTCGTGGTGTACGGTGGCATCGGCCGCGCCGCGCGCGACTGGGCCTCGTTCGACCAGATCCTGGCGTCGCTGAAGGCGCTGAACGACGACGAGACGCTCTTGATCCAGTCGGGCAAGCCCGTGGGCGTCTTCAAGACCCACGAGAACGCGCCGCGCGTGCTGCTCGCCAATTCGAACCTGGTGCCGAAATGGGCCACCTGGGAGCACTTCAGCGAGCTTGACCGCAAGGGCCTGATGATGTACGGCCAGATGACCGCCGGCAGCTGGATCTACATCGGCAGCCAGGGCATCGTGCAGGGCACCTTCGAGACCTTCGTCGAGGCCGGCCGCCAGCACTACAACAACGACCTCGCGGGCAAGTGGATCCTGACCGCCGGCCTGGGCGGCATGGGCGGCGCGCAGCCGCTGGCCGCGACGCTGGCGGGCGCGGTGTCGCTCAACATCGAATGCCAGCAGGCCAGCATCGACTTTCGCCTGCGCACGCGCTACCTCGACAAGCAGGCCAAGGACATCGACGATGCGATCGCGCTGATCCGGCAGCACACGGCGGCCCGGGAGGCGGTGTCGATCGGCCTGCTGGGCAACGCGGCCGAGATCCTGCCCGAGCTCGTGAAGCGCGCCCAGGCCGGCGGCCTCAAGCCCGACCTGGTGACCGACCAGACCTCCGCGCACGACCTCGCCAGCGGCTACCTGCCGATCGGCTGGACCCTGGCGCAGTGGGAAGCCGCCAAGGCCGACCCGACCCAGCACCCGACGCTGCGCCAGGCGGCCGCCAAGTCCTGCGCGGTGCACGTGCAGGCCATGCTCGACTTCCAGGCGATGGGGATCCCGACCGTCGACTACGGCAACAACATCCGCCAGGTCGCGTTCGACGAAGGCGTGAAGAACGCCTTCGACTTCCCGGGCTTCGTGCCGGCCTACATTCGGCCGCTGTTCTGCGAGGGCAAGGGTCCGTTCCGCTGGGTCGCGCTCTCGGGCGACCCGGAGGACATCTACAAGACCGACGCCAAGATCAAGGAGCTGTTCCCCGACAACAAGCACACGCACCGCTGGCTGGACATGGCGCGCGAGCGCATCGCCTTCCAGGGCCTGCCGGCGCGCATCTGCTGGCTGGGACTGGGCGAGCGCGAGAAGGCCGGGCTGGCCTTCAACGAGATGGTGAAGTCGGGCGAGCTCAAGGGCCCGATCGTGATCGGGCGCGACCACCTGGACACCGGCTCGGTGGCGAGCCCGAACCGGGAAACGGAAAGCATGAAGGACGGCAGCGACGCGGTGTCGGACTGGCCGCTGCTCAACGCGCTGCTGAACACCGCGGGCGGCGCGACCTGGGTCAGCCTGCACCATGGCGGCGGCGTGGGCATGGGCTACTCGCAGCATTCGGGCGTGGTGATCGTGGCCGACGGCACCGAGGCGGCGGCCCAGCGCCTCGCGCGCGTGCTGTGGAACGACCCCGCCACCGGCGTGATGCGCCATGCCGATGCCGGCTACGACATCGCGATCGCAACGGCGAAGAAGCAGGGCCTCAACCTGCCGATGATCAAGTAGGCCGCGCGAGGAGCCGGGCCCGTGGCACTCCACCGCTTCGACATCGCCTCGCTGGCCGCCTCGCCGTGGAAGAACGGCGGCGGCACCACGCGCGAGATCGTCTGCTCGCCGGCGGGCGCGGACATGGACGGCTTCGACTGGCGCGTGAGCATCGCGACCATCGACCGGCCAGGGCCGTTCTCCGCCTTTGCCGGCATCGACCGCGTGATCATGCTGCTCGAAGGTGCCGGCGTGCGCCTGCATTCGCAGGACGGCCGCATCGACCATCGGCTCGACCTGCCGCATCTGCCGTTCGCCTTCGCCGGCGATGCGGCGCTGGACTGCGATCTGCTCGGCGGCACGTCGACCGACTTCAACCTCATGACGCGCCGGGGCCGCGTCAGCGCCGATCTGCGGCTGCTGCGCGAGCGCGACCACATCGCGCCCGCCGAGCGCGGCCTGCTGATGGTCCTCGGCGGCCGCTGGCGGCTCGACGCCTTCGACTGCGGGCCGGGCGAGGGCGTGTGGTGGGACGGCGGCTCGCGCGGATGGCAGGCAGATCCGCAGGACGCCGATGCCGCGCTCGTCGCGGTGCGGCTCGAATCGACAACCCGTACGACCACCACGAGTGGATCCGCATGAACTTCTCCGCACTCCCTTCCGCCGACGGCGTCTGGACGCAGCTGCGGCTCGCGCCCGGTGCACTCGCCGGCGACGACACGCCATGGGCCGAGGCCGCGATCGTCGTGGCCGACGGCAAGATCGCCTGGATCGGCGAAGGCGCATCGCTGCCCGGCCATTTCGCCGGGCTGCGGCGCTTCGACGGCGGCGGTGCCCTCGTCACGCCCGGCCTGGTCGATTGCCACACCCACCTGGTCTATGGCGGCCAGCGCGCCAACGAGTTCGCGATGCGGCTCGCCGGCGCGAGCTACGAAGAGGTGGCGAAAGCCGGCGGCGGCATCGTGTCGTCGGTGCGCGCCACGCGCGAGGCCGACGAGGACACGCTTTACGCACAGGCTGCGCCGCGCCTCGAGCAACTGCTCGCCGACGGCGTCTGTGCCATCGAGATCAAGTCGGGCTACGGGCTCGCGCTGGCACACGAGCGCAAGCAGCTGCGCGTCGCGCGCCGGCTCGGCGAGGCCTATGGCGTGACGGTGCGCACCACCTTTCTGGGCGCCCACGCGCTGCCGCCCGAGTACGCGGGCCGCAGCGGCGACTACGTCGACCTCGTCTGCCGGGAGATGATGCCGGCGCTGGCCGAAGAAGGGCTGGTCGATGCGGTCGACGTGTTCTGCGAACGCATCGCCTTCTCGCTGGCCGAGACCGAGCGCGTGTTCCAGGCGGCCAGGGCGCTCGGGCTCCCGGTCAAGCTGCACGCCGAGCAACTGTCGGACATGGGCGGGGCCGCGCTGGCGGCGCGCTACGGCGCGCTGTCCTGCGATCACATCGAGCACCTGTCGGCCGAAGGCATCGCGGCGATGCGCGAGTCCGGCACGGTGGCCGTGCTGCTGCCCGGCGCCTACTACACGCTGCGCGACACCCACCTGCCGCCGATCGAGGCGCTGCGCGCGGCCGGCGTGCCGATGGCCGTTTCCACCGACCACAACCCCGGCACCTCGCCGGCGCTGAGCCTGCTGCTGATGGTCAACATGGCCTGCACCCTGTTCCGCCTCACGGTGCCCGAGGCGCTGGCCGGCGTCACCCGCCATGCGGCGCGCGCGCTGGGCCTGCAGCAGACGCATGGCGCGCTACATCGGGGTCAGCCGGCCAACTTCGTGCTCTGGAACGTGCGGGAGGCGGCGGAACTCGCCTACTGGTTCGGCCAGCGGCCGGTGCGCTGCGTGGTCCGGCAGGGCCGCGTCGCCGTGGAGCAGGCGGCATGACGCGCACGCTCTTCGCGGCCGATGCGCTGCTGCCGACCGGATGGTCGAAGAACGTGCTGCTGGCCTGGGACGCGGCCGGCCGGCTCACGCAGGTGCAGCCCGAGGCCGCGCAGCCGTCCGGCACACCCGCATCGAACGGCCCCCTGATCCCCGGCACGCCGAACCTGCATTCGCACGCCTTCCAGAGAGCCTTCGCGGGCCTCACCGAGCACCGCGCCGAGCAGCAGGACAGCTTCTGGAGCTGGCGCACGCTCATGTACCGCTTTGCCGCGCGCCTCGCGCCGCAGCACATGGAGGCCATCGCCACCTGGCTCTACGCCGAGATGCTCGAAGCGGGCTACACGAGCGTGTGCGAATTCCAGTACGTCCACCATGACACCGGCGGCCGTCCCTACGCGAATGACGCGAGTTTGAGCCTTGCGCTCCTGCGCGCCGCGCAGCGTACGGGCATCGGCTTCACCCTGCTGCCCGTGCTCTACCAGTCCAGCGGCTTCGGCGGCCTGCCGCCCAACGAGGGGCAGCGTCGCTTCATCCGGTCGACCGAATCGATGCTTCGCCTGCTCGAAGCGCTGAGGCCGGTGTGCGACGCGCAGGGCGCGCGGCTCGGCCTCGCGCCGCATTCCCTGCGTGCCGTTGCGCCCGACGCGTTGCGCGATGCCCTCGCAGGCCTCGATGCCCTCGACCCCACGTCGCCGATCCACATCCACATCGCCGAGCAGACCAAGGAGGTCGACGACTGCCTGTCGTGGAGCGGCCAGCGTCCCGTGGCATGGCTGCTCGACCATGCGCCGGTCGATGCGCGCTGGTGCCTGGTCCATGCCACGCACATGGATGCGGACGAGTACCGGCGCGCGGCGACGAGCGGTGCAGTCGCCGGCCTGTGTCCGACGACCGAGGCCAATCTCGGCGACGGCATCTTCGACTTCGCGGCCTGGCGCCACTACGGCGGTGCCTGGGGCGTCGGTTCCGACAGCCACGCCTGCGTCAACGCGGCAGAGGAGCTGCTGATGCTGGAGTACAGCCAGCGCCTGGCCACGCGGCAGCGCAACGTGGGCGCCGATGGGTCGCATCCCCAGGTCGCGACCGCGCTCACGCTGGCGGCCGTGCGGGGCGGCGCGCAGGCCGCGGGCCGCGCCATCGGCGGCCTGGCGGTGGGGCAGCAGGCCGACTTCGTCGCGCTCGATGCCCGCCACCTCGCGCTGCAGGGCCTGGCCGCGTCCGACATGCTCTCGGCCCACGTCTTCGCCAGCCACCGCACCTCGGCCATCGATGCCGTGTGGGTGGCCGGCCAGACGCGCGTCACCGGCGGCCGCCACGCATTGCACGACGAAGCCGCGGCCGCCTTCGTGGCCGCGCGCACCCAACTTCTCGAGGATTGAATCCCATGAGCTTCACCACACCCGAGCCCCCCTTCCGCTTCCATCCCGGCAAGCGCCCCCTGCTGATCTCGATGCCGCACGTCGGCACCTATGTGCCGCCGCAGCTCGCGGCGCGCTTCACCGACGAGGCCCGCCAGGTGCCCGACACCGACTGGCATCTCGAGCGCCTGTACGACTTCGCGGAGGAACTCGGCGCCTCGGTGCTGATCGCCACGCACTCGCGCTACGTGGTCGACCTCAACCGGCCGCCCGACGGCGCGAGCCTCTATCCGGGCCAGAGCGTCACCGGCCTGTGTCCGGTCGACAGCTTCGACGACACGCCCCTCTATGCGGCCGGCGACGTGCCCGGCGAAGCCGAGATCGCGCAACGCCGCGACGCCATCTGGCAGCCCTACCACCGCCAGCTCGCGGGCGAGCTCGAGCGCTTGAAGTCGCTCCATGGCGTTGCTGCGCTGTGGGACGCGCATTCGATCCGCTCCGTGCTGCCGCGCTTCTTCGACGGCAAGCTGCCGGACCTCAACCTCGGCACCGCCCAGGGCGCCAGTTGCGATCCGACCCTGGCGCAGTCGCTGCTCGATATCGCCGGGCAGGCGCCGGGATTCACGTCCGTGCTCAACGGCCGCTTCACCGGCGGCTACATCACGCGCCAGCACGGCCGGCCGGCGCAGGGCGTGCATGCCGTGCAGCTCGAGATGACGCAATGCAGCTACATGCAGGAGGCGCTGCCCTTCGACTACCTGCCCGAGGTCGCCGCGCGCGTGCAGCCGCATGTGCGGCGCATGCTCGAAGCGGTGCTGGACTTCGTCGAACGTCGCCAGGGCTGAACGGCGTGGAATTCCTCGCCGCGCTGGTGCGGTCCGTCGGCGCCGACCGCGTGCAGACCGGCGACGCCATCCCCGCGCGCCACCACGCCGACTGGAGCGGTGCGCCGCCCGTGGCGCCGCTGGCCCTGGTGCGCCCGCGCAGCACGGAAGAAGTCTCGGCGGTGCTGCGCCTGTGCAGCGAGCGCCGCGTGCCGGTGGTGCCGCAGGGCGGCCTCACCGGGCTCGCGGGCGCGGCGGTGCCGAGCCCCGGCGCCATCGCGCTCTCGCTCGATCGCATGAGCGCCATCGAATCGATCGATGCGGCGGCGTCCACCATGACGGTGCAGGCCGGCGCCACCCTGTCGGCGGTACAGGAGGCCGCCGCCGCGCAGGGCCTGCAGTTCGGCGTCGACCTCGGCGCGCGCGGCTCCTGCCAGATCGGCGGCAACCTGTCGACCAATGCCGGCGGCAACGGCGTGCTGCAGTTCGGCATGATGCGCGAGCAGACGCTGGGCCTCGAGGTGGTGCTGGCCGACGGCAGCGTGCTGCCGATGCTGCGGCCCATGCTCAAGAACAACACGGGCTACGACCTGAAGCAGTTCTTCATCGGCGCCGAGGGCACGCTGGGCGTGATCACGCGCGCGGTGCTGCGCCTGTACCCGGCGCCCCGCGCACGCGCGACCGCGTGGGTCGCGCTCACCGATTTCGACGCCGCGCTGGCGCTGCTGGGCCGGCTGCAGGCGCGCTTCCCGCGCGCGGTGGCGGCCTTCGAACTCATGTGGCGCGACTTCGTCGAGACCTCGCTGAAATGGCAGCGGCTGCGCGAGCCTTTCGAGGCGGTGCATCCGCTCGCGGCGCTGGTCGACGTGGTTGGCGACGACGAGGCCTCGCTGCGTACGGCCCTCGAAGAGACGCTGGGCGAGGCGATGGAAGCCGGGCAGGCGAGCGATGCGGCCATCGCCCAGTCCCAGGCGCAGGTCCACGCGTTCTGGAAGATCCGCGAGGCCACCGCCGAGCTGCCGGTGCACATGCATCCGCCGATCAATTTCGACGTCAGTCTCCCGATGGCCGAGATCGGCCGTTTCGCCAACGCCTGCCGCGCTGCCTTCGATGCGCGCTGGCCGGGCCACCATTCCCTGTTCTTCGGCCATGTGGGCGACAGCAACCTGCACATCTCGACCGACGGGCGCTCGATCGGCGGCCAGGAGGCGCAGATCGAAGCGCTGGTCTACGAGCAGGTTGCCGCGTTCGGCGGCAGCGTCTCGGCCGAGCACGGCATCGGCCTGCACAAGAAACCCTATCTGTCGGCGAGCCGCAGCCCGGCCGAGCTGTCCGCCATGCGCGCGATCAAGCGCGCGCTCGATCCTCTCCACCTTCTCAATCCCGGCAAGGTATTCGACCTATGAACGCATCCCCATTCCACGGCTTCGCCCGTCCCGAAGTCACGCCGCTGCCGCCCTACAACGCCGGCTTGTCTTCCGAGGTGGTGCGCGCACGCTACGGCGTCAGCGAGATCAGCCGCCTGGCGAGCAACGAGAACCCCTTCGGTGCCAGCCCGGCGGTGGCGCAGGCGCTGGCCGGCCTGGCGCAGCAGGTCAACAACTATCCCGATGCCGCCTGCACCGCGCTGCGCACCGCGATCGCCGGGCGCTGCGGCGCCGAGCCCGGCCAGGTCGTGATCGGCAGCGGCTCCGAGGACATCCTGCAGATGCTGTGCCTGGCCCTGCTGTCGCCGGGCGACCGGGTGCTCACGCAGCGCCCCGGCTTCGGCTTGCACGAAATCTTCCCGCGCATGATGGGGGCCGAGGTCGAGGCGCTGGCGCTCACGCCCGCGCTCGAATTCGACCTCGATGCCTGGTGCGAGGCGCTGGCGCGCGGGCCGAAGATCGCGATGATCGCCAATCCGTCGAATCCCGTCGGTTGCATGTTCGATGCGGCCGCCTTCCAGCGCCTGCTCGCGGCCACGCCGGCGGGCACGCTGCTGGTGCTGGACGAGGCGTACTACGAGTACGCGCGGCTCGCGCCCGGCTTCCCGGATGCGCTGGCCGCGCTGCGCGACCAGCAGCGGCCCTGGATCGTGCTGCGCACCTTCTCCAAGGCCTGGGGCCTGGCCGGGCTGCGCGTCGGCTACGGCATCGCCTCCGACGCCGCGCTGGTGCAGTTGCTCGACCGGGTGCGCACGCCCTTCAACGTCAACCAGGCCGCGCAGGCGGCGGCGCTGGCCGCGTGGGGCGACGAGCCCTTCATGGCCCACGCGGTGCGAGAGACCGTGCGGTACCGCGAAACGCTGGTGGCGCAGCTGCGCGCGCTGGCGCTGCCCGGAATGCGGATCGCGCCGTCGGCGGCGAACTTCCTGTTCATCGATCTCGGGCGTCCGAACGGACCGGTCAACGAGGGCCTGCTGGCGCGCGGCATCATCGCCAAGCCCTGGAAGGAGCCCGGCTTCGAGACCTTCATCCGCGTGTCGATCGGCATGCCGGCGGACAACGAGCGCTTCCTGCGCGCCTTGCGCGAGATCGTCGGCGAGGCGCCGTGACCCTCTTCAGGGGCTGGGGCGTGGTGGCGGCCACGCATGTGCTGCTGGCGGTGGTGTTCGGCGCCGCCTACTCCTTCGGCGCTTTCCTCGAAGGCATCCAGGCCAGCTTCGATGCCGACCGTTTCTCGGTGGCCTCGCTCTTTTCGGTCACCGCCTTCCTCTACTACCTGGTGGGTGCTTTCTCGGGCGCCCTGGCCGACCGCTATTCGCTGCGCAAGGTGGTTGTCGCCGGCATCGTGCTGCTGGCCGTGGGGTTCGCGCTGGCCAGCGTGGCGCCGACGCTGCCGTCGCTGTTCGCGGTCTTCTGCGTCTTCGCGGGGCTGGGCGTCGGCCTGGTCTACGTGCCGGCGGTGGCGGCCGTGCAGCGCTGGTTCGTGCGCCAGCGCAGCCGTGCCTCGGGCCTGGCACTGGCCGGCACCGGCATCGGCACCTTCGTCGGCCCGGTGGCGGCCGGCCTGTTGCTGCGCCACGGGTCGTGGCAGACGACCATGCAGATCTTCGCGCTCGGCATCGCGGTGCTGGGTCTGGGCGCGGCCCTGGCGATGCGCGCCCGGCCGCAGGACCTGGGCCTGCTGCCCGACGGCGACGATCCCGGATCCCCGTCGTCGCAGGCTCCGCCGCAGGATGGCGAGCGATTGCGCGACGCGGTCAGGCAGGCGCGCTTCTGGTGGTACTTCGCGGCGATCGCTACCGGCTCGGTCGGGCTCTTTGTCGCGCTGGTGCATGTCGCGCCGGCGGCGCGCGCGCAAGGCATCGCGGCGGACAGCGCCACCCTGCTGATCGGACTGATTGGCGTCGGCAACGTGCTGGGCCGGCTGTTCCTGGGCGGGCTCGGCGACCGGCTCGGCCCGCAGCGCCTGCTGTGGCTGCTCACTCTCGCACTTGCCTTGCTCAACGGCATCTGGCTCGGCGCGGCAAGCTTCGCCGCGCTGGTCGTCTTCACGCTGCTGTTCGGCGCCGCCAACGGCGGCTGCATCGCGCTCTACCCGGCGGTGGCCGCGGGCTGGTTCGGCACCCGGCAGCTTGGCGCGATCCTCGGCGCGCTGTACATCGGCGTGGGCGTGGCGGCGCTGTTCGGCGCCAGCGCGGCCGGGCTGCTGTTCGACCTGCGGGGCAGCTACGCCTGGCCGATCGCCGCCAGCGCGGCCCTGGCGTTGCTCTCGGCGCTGTGCCTCGCCCGGGCCGCACGCTGGCGGCCAAGACCCGGCAGAGCGGTCGGGCCGGCGCCGCTTCCTACAATCGGCCCATGAAGCCCGTCGTCTACACCCGCGCCCAGCAACTGCCCGCCATCCTGGCCCACCGCATCGCCATCCTCGACGGCGCGATGGGCACCATGATCCAGCGCTTCAGGCTGACCGAGGAACAATACCGCGGCGAACGCTTCAAGGACTTCCCGCGCGACGTCAAGGGCAACAACGAGCTGCTCTCGCTGACCCGGCCCGATGTCATCCGCGACATCCACGAAGGCTATCTCGCGGCCGGTGCCGACCTGGTCGAGACCAACACCTTCGGCGCCACCCGCATCGCGCAGGAGGACTACAAGATGGCCGACCTGGCGCGCGAGATGAATTTCGAGTCGGCCAGGCTCGCGCGTGCCGCCTGCGATAAGTTCAGCACGCCGGACAAGCCGCGCTTCGTCGCCGGCGCCCTGGGCCCCACGCCCAAGACAGCCAGCATCAGCCCCGATGTCAACGATCCCGGCGCGCGCAACGTGAATTTCGAGGAACTGCGGGCTTCGTACTACGAGCAGGTCGAGGCGCTGGTCGAGGGCGGCTCCGACGTGCTGCTGGTCGAGACCATCTTCGACACGCTGAACGCCAAGGCCGCGCTGTTCGCGATCGACGAATACTTCGAGGCCAGCGGCGAGCGGCTCCCGCTGATCATCAGCGGCACCGTGACCGACGCCTCGGGCCGCATCCTGAGCGGCCAGACCGTGACGGCCTTCTGGCACAGCGTGCGCCATGCGCAGCCGCTGGCCATCGGGCTCAACTGCGCCCTGGGCGCTGCATTGATGCGGCCCTACATCCAGGAACTGGCGCGCGTCGCCGACGACACCTTCATCAGCTGCTATCCCAACGCCGGCCTGCCCAATCCGATGAGCGAGACTGGCTTCGACGAAACGCCCGATGTCACCTCGCGGCTGCTGCACGAGTTCGCCGCTGAAGGGCTGGTCAACATCGTCGGCGGTTGCTGCGGCACCACGCCGGAGCACATCGCGGCGATCGGCCAGGCGGTCGCACCGCTCGCGGGCCGCAGCCTGCACCGCGCCGCCTTCTACAGCGAAGCAGCCTGAGCTGGCCCCCACGCTCCCTCACTTCGTGTGGTCGCTGCCCCCCGAGGGGGCCGCAGGCCGCCTTGGGGCGGCCCGGCGCCGGCCTGAACCCGCCGCATCCCGGGCTCATGTGAAGCCGGGATGAAGAAGCTCTCCAAACGTTCTTCGCGTGCGCGAACGCGCGTGCTGAAACGTTCTAGCTGAAGGCCGTCGCTGATTGACAACGCGCCGACGCCCTCCCTACCCTGGAACGCAAAGGAAATCTGCATGAACGACAACAAGGCACTGCGATGGTTCGGCCTCGGCGCCATGGCGCTGATGCTGCCGCTGGCCGCGACGGCCCAGCACGCGTTCACCCGCGGGCCCGTCAATCTGCGCGCCGGCCCGGGCGACAACTATCCGCTGGTGGCCTCGCTGGCGCCCGGGCAATCGCTGGAAGTGATGGGCTGCACCGCCGGCTATGGCTGGTGCGACGTGGTGCTGCCCGACGGACTTCGCGGCTGGTCCTATGCGGCGAGCCTCGAGTACGCCTACCTGGAGCAGCGGGTGCCGCTGGCGACCTATGGCGCGATCATCGGCGTGCCGCTCGTGACCTTCGCGATCGGCAGCTACTGGTCCAACTACTACCGCGACCGGCCCTGGTACAACCAGCCGCGCTGGTGGGGCGGCCGGCCGCCGCCGCCACCGGTTCCGGGCTGGCGCCCGCCACCGCCGCCGGTGCCGGGCTGGCGTCCCAACCCCTGGCCGGGCTATCAGCCGCATCCGCCGGGCTTCCGTCCGCCGCCCGCACCCGGCTTCCGCCCGCCTCCGGTGCCGGGCATCCGCCCGCTGCCGTCTTCGGGCGTGCGTCCGCCCCAGGGCTGGGGGCAGCAGCCGGGCGTGCGCCCGCCCGGCCAAGGCGCCCAGACCGGCGGACGACCGCCGGGGCACGGTGGAGGAGGGGGCCACGGAGGCGGGGGGCATGGTGGTGGGGGCAACGGCGGTGGCCATGGAGGTGGCCAGGGCGGCGGTCATGGCGGCGGTCATGGCGGCGGTCATGGCGGGCGCGGCGGTCCCGACCGATAGACGGAGCCGGCCGGCGCGCCTTCAGTCCTTCTTGCGGGCGATCAGCGCCACGAAGCGCTGGGCGCCCAGGCCCAGCGGCCGCTCGCGCGACCACACGACGTCGACCCACAGGTCGAGCCCGTTGGACAGGTTCTCGAACGGAATCTCGACCAGCGCGCCCGCCGCCACGTGCGGCCGGGCGAAGTTGCGCGGCAGCCAGCCCCAGCCCAGGCCGGCGGTGATCAGGCTCAGGGCGGCCAGCGCGTTGTCGGTGCGCCAGACGTGCCGTGCGAAGACGAAGCGCGGGTCGCTGGTGGCCAGGTCACGGCCGGCGACCACGATCTGCCGCGTGGTCGTCAGGTGCTCCTCGCGCAGCCGGCCGCCGGCGGCGGCCAGCACCGGGTGGTCGGGCGCCATCACGGCCACCATGGTGTCGCTGGCCACCTCCTGAAACCCCTCCCGGCCGTCCAGGCTGGGACGCTCGAACACCAGCGCCAGCTGCGCCCGGCCGCTGTGCAGCAGCGCCAGCGCATCGGCTTGCGGCGCGGCCAGCACCTCGACCTCCAGCAGCGGGTATTCGTTCGCCAGGGCGGCCAGCGGGCCGCTCCAGGGCGCCGCGAGCAACTCGGGCGCGATCGCGAGCGTGAGCCGGTTCTCCAGCCCCTGTGTGAGCGCCAGCGCCTGCACCTGGAGCTGCTTGAGCTGCGCCGCCAGCAGGCGCGCCTGCGGTTCCAGCGAACGCGCCGCCTCGGTGGGCTGCGGTTCCCGGCCGCTGCGGTCGAAGAGCAGCAGATCGAGCTCGGCCTCGAGATTGGCGATCGCCATGCTGACCGCGGAGGGCACCCGGCCCAGGGCCCGCGCCGCGGCCGAGAAAGAACCGTGGTCGATGACCGCGAGGAACACCTCCACGTTGTCGCTGGAAAAGCTCATGTGGTCCGACCTATCAATTAACTTGAAAGAAGATGACTTTATATGTCAGTCAAACAAATATAAAGTACCCATCAACACCAACCAACACGGGATCGATTTCATGCAAGGGCTCAAACGCCGCTTCGTCTACATCAGCCTCTACGAGGGCATCGCCATCGTCGTGGCCAGCGCGGGGCTGGCGCTGATGTCGGGCCAGGGCCTGGGCCACTCGGGCGTGCTGGCGGTCATCGCCTCGGTCATCGCAGTGCTCTGGAACCTCACGTTCAACGCCCTGTTCGAGCGCTGGGAATCGCGCCAGGCCGTGCGCGGCCGCAGCGTGCGCCGCCGCGTCGCCCACGCGATCGGCTTCGAGGGCGGCCTGGTGGCCTTTCTGGTGCCGATCTTCGCCTGGTGGCTGGACGTGAGCCTGTGGGAGGCGCTGGTGATGGACCTGGGACTGGTGGTTTTCTTCCTGGTCTACACCTTCGTCTTCAACTGGGCCTTCGACGCCATCTTCGGCTTGCCCGCATCGGCGGCCGGCGCCGCCCAGCCGGCGTAAAATCCGCGGCTCCCAAGGAGCGTTGCAGCGCTGCCGTCCATCCGGGCGGCGGCGTCAGGCTTGGGCTTCCAGCCACTGGAGTGCAACGACGCTCGCCTGACCCCGTTTCCACAGGTGAGCCCATGTCCTCCGATCCTTCCTCCGTCGCCGTCCCCCCGATGAAGCTGTCCGGCCTCGAGCCGGTGCAGATCGGCCAGGGCTCGCTGTTCGTCAACATCGGCGAGCGCACCAACGTCACCGGCTCCAAGGCCTTCGCGCGGATGATCCTCAACGGCCAGTTCGAGGAAGCGCTGGCCGTCGCGCGCCAGCAGGTCGAGAACGGCGCCCAGGTGATCGACATCAACATGGACGAGGCCATGCTCGACAGCAAGGCCGCCATGGTGCGCTTCCTGAACTTGATCGCCAGCGAACCCGACATCGCGCGGGTGCCGATCATGGTCGACAGCTCGAAGTGGGAGGTGATCGAGGCCGGCTTGCGCTGCATCCAGGGCAAGGGCATCGTCAACTCGATCAGCATGAAGGAGGGCGAGGACCCCTTCCGGCACCAGGCCCGACTGCTGCGGCGCTACGGCGCGGCGGCGGTGGTCATGGCCTTCGACGAAAAGGGCCAGGCCGACACCTACGAGCGCAAGATCGAGATCTGCGAGCGGGCCTACCGCCTGCTGGTCGACGAGATCGGCTTCCCGCCCGAGGACATCATCTTCGACCCGAACATCTTCGCGATCGCCACCGGCATCGAGGAGCACAACAACTACGCGGTCGACTTCATCAACGCGGTGCGCTGGATCAAGCAGAACCTGCCCGGCGCCAAGGTGTCGGGCGGCGTCTCGAACGTGAGCTTCAGCTTCCGCGGCAACGACCCGGTGCGCGAAGCCATCCACACCGTGTTCCTGTACCACGCCATCAAGGCCGGCATGGACATGGGCATCGTCAACGCCGGCATGGTAGGCGTCTACGACGACCTCGAGCCCGAGCTGCGCGAGCGGGTGGAAGACGTGGTGCTGAACCGCCGGCCCGATGCCGGCGAGCGCCTGGTCGAGGTCGCCGAGACCGCCAAGAGCGGCGCCAAGGACGAGAGCAAGAAGCTCGAATGGCGCGGCACGCCGGAGCATCCGGTGGGCGTGAGCCAGCGCCTCTCGCATGCCATGGTGCACGGCATCACCGACTTCATCGTCGAGGACACCGAGGAGGCCTACCAGGCGATCCTGGCCAAGGGCGGCCGTCCGCTGCACGTGATCGAAGGCCCGCTCATGGACGGCATGAACATCGTCGGCGACCTGTTCGGCCAGGGCAAGATGTTCCTGCCGCAGGTGGTGAAGTCGGCCCGCGTGATGAAGTCCGCGGTGGCCCACCTGATCCCCTACATCGAGGAAGAAAAGCGCCAGGACGAGGCGGCCGGCCGCGACGTCCGGACCAAGGGCAAGATCGTCATCGCCACCGTCAAGGGCGACGTCCACGACATCGGCAAGAACATCGTCACGGTCGTGCTCCAGTGCAACAACTTCGAGGTCGTGAACATGGGCGTGATGGTGCCCTGCCACGAGATCCTCGCCCGCGCCAAGGTCGAGGGCGCCGACATCGTCGGCCTCTCGGGCCTGATCACGCCGAGCCTCGAGGAGATGCAGTACGTCGCCGGCGAGATGCAGAAGGACGAGCACTTCCGGATCAAGAAGATCCCCCTGCTGATCGGCGGCGCCACCACCAGCCGCGTGCACACCGCGGTCAAGATCGCGCCGCACTACGAGGGGCCGGTGGTCTACGTGCCCGACGCCTCGCGCAGCGTGAGCGTGGCGCAGTCGCTGCTGTCGGAGCAGGCTGCGAACTACATCAACGAGATCAACGCCGACTACGACAAGGTGCGCCACCAGCACGCCAACAAGAAGCAGACGCCGCTGTGGCCGCTGGCCAAGGCGCGCGCCAACAAGACGCCGATCGCCTGGACGGGCTATGTGCCGCCGGTGCCGAAGTTCATCGGACGGCGCGTGTTCAAGAACTTCGACCTCACCGAGCTGGCGAAGTACATCGACTGGGGGCCGTTCTTCCAGACCTGGGACCTGGCCGGCCCGTTTCCGGCGATCCTCAAGGACGAGGTGGTCGGCACCGAGGCGGTGCGCGTCTATGCCGACGGCCAGCGCATGCTCAAGCGGCTGATCGAGGGCCGCTGGCTCACGGCCAGCGGCGTGATCGGCTTCTGGCCGGCCAACACCGAGAACGACGACGACATCGTGCTCTACACCGACGAGTCGCGCACCGAAGTCGCCATGACCTGGTACGGCATGCGCCAGCAGACCGAGAAGCAGGAGATCGAGGGCGTGATGCGGCCCAGCCGCTGCCTGGCCGACTTTGTCGCACCGCGAGCGAGCGGCCTGAAGGACTACGTGGGCGTGTTCGCGGTCACCGCCGGCCTGGGCGTCGAGAAGAAGGAGAAGTACTTCATCGACGACCTCGACGACTACTCGGCCATCATGCTCAAGGCCCTGGCCGACCGCCTGGCCGAGGCCTTCGCCGAAGCGCTGCACCACCGCGTGCGCACCGACCTGTGGGGCTATGCGGCCGACGAGGCCTTGAGCAACGAGGAGATGATCGGCGAGAAGTACCGCGGCATCCGGCCCGCGCCCGGCTATCCGGCCTGCCCGGACCACAGCGTGAAGCGGCCGATGTTCGACCTCCTGAACTGCGCGGACATCGGCATGACGCTGACCGACAGCCTCGCCATGATGCCGGCCGCCAGCGTGAGCGGCTTCTACCTGAGCCATCCCGACGCGACCTACTTCAACGTCGGCAAGATCGGGCACGACCAGTTGCAGGACCAGGCGGCGCGGCGCGACCAGAGCGAGGCGGACCTGGAGCGCCTGCTGGCGCCGAATCTTTGACACGGGAAGCCGTTGCCAGGGCGAACGGCGAGCGGGAGTTCCTATTCAGAAGTTGATGTTTGCAGCCACGCACTATGCGGCGCTGGCGGTGTTCGTGGTCGGATGCTGGGGTTTCGGCCGGGCGCTGCTGATGCGCATCGGCGCGCCCATGCGCCGCGATGTGTGGCTCGAGACCGCCATGGCCGCCGCGGCCGGGCTCGGGATCTTTGTCTGCGTCTTCCAGGCGATCGCGATCGCCGGCCTGTTCACCCGGGGCGCGGTGATCGGCGTGGTCGCGGCCGGCGTGCTGGCGGCCGGCCTGCAGGCGCCGGCCTGGCGGCGCGAACTGCGCGCGCGCGAGCGCTCGGCGCCCTGGACCTTCGTCGAGAAGCTGGCGCTGGCGGTGCTCGCACTGACCGCGCTGCCGGCGCTGGTCGAGCCGCTGGCGCCGCCGGCGGCCTTCGACGAGCTGATGTACCACCTGCCCTATGCGCGCGAGCTGGCGCAAAGCGGCCGGCTCGCCATCCACGAATGGCTGCGCTACCCCTGGTTCCCGTACAACTACAACCTGATCCATGCGGGCGGGCTGCTGGTCGGCGACGACGTGCTGCCGCACCTGCTGAGCGGCCTCGCGGGCTGGCTTTCGGTGGGAATCGTCTACCGCCTGGGCGTGCAGCATGCGAGCCGGGTGACCGGCCTCATCGCCGCCGCGATCTGGCTCGGCATCGGCGACTATGAAAGCGCGCTGATCGACATCAGCGTGGCGCTCTTCGTGCTCGCGGCCTGCACCGCCCTGTGGTGGTGGCGCGAGTCCGACGACCCGGTGCGTGGGCCGCGCTGGCTGGCGCTGGCAGCCTTTTTTCTCGGCATCGCCGCGGGTTCCAAGTATCAGGCCCTGACCGTGCTGCCGCTGGTGGCGCTGTTCGTGGTGCGGCGCGAACGCAGGCTCAAGGTCTGGGCCGTGGCGCTCGTTTGCTTCCTGATTCCCTGCATCTACTGGTATGCGCGCAACGCCGTCCTGACTGGCGACCCCTTCAATCCGATCGGCTCGCGCGTGTTCGGCTTCACCAACTGGAACCTGGCCGACTACAAGAACCAGTTCGACGACGTGAAGGCCCACGCCGCGTGGCCCAACGGCTTCCTCTGGGGCGTGCTGTTCGCCCCGCTCGCCCTGCTCTGGAAGCGTTCGCCCGCCGTGCGTGCGGCCGCGGTCTTCAGCATCTATTCGCTGGGCGTCTGGGCCCTGACCTCGCGCTATCCGCGCTATCTGGCGGCCTCGGTGCCGCTGATCGCGCTGGTCTCGGTGGTGGGCTGGCAGGCGCTGCTGGGCGGCCTGGCCGGCTGGTTGCGCCGCGCGCTGCCGCGCTGGAACGCCCAGGGCACCCTCGACCGTGCCGGCCGCGGTCTTGGCGTGCTGCTGGTGGTGATCGGGGTCGGGGGCTCGTTCTACATGACGCGGCGCAGCGTGGCGGCGATCGCGACCACGCCGGCCGAGCGGACGGCCTTCCTCGAGGCGAAGGTGCCCGGCTACGCCGTCATGAACTACCTGCGCGAGCACGCCACCGGACGCGTCTACCAGATCGCACTCAGCGAAGCGACTTACTATGGGCCGGCGCCGGTGTGGGGCGACGCGATCGGACCCTGGCGCTATTCCGACTTCATCGTCCTGCCACCGGTCGAGTTCGCCCGCAAACTGGCCGGGCTGGGCTTCGAGGCGATCGCGGTGGGCGCCGGAAGCGCCCCGCTGCTCGAAGCCCAGCCCGGCTTCCTTGACCATTTCGCCTTGATGTACGAAAAAGCCGGTGCCAAGGCCTACCGCATCCTGCCCATCCAGAAATGACCGATCGTCCCGACCTGAGCGGCCTGCGCATCGCAGCCGTGATCCCGTGCTTCAACGAGGCGCTCGCCATTGCGCAGGTGGTGGACGAGTTCCGCGCCGCGCTGCCCGAGGCCGAGATCCATGTCTTCGACAACAACTCGACCGACGACACGGCGTCCGTGGCCCGGGCCTGCGGCGCGACCGTGACGCACGTCGCGCTGCGCGGCAAGGGCAACGTGGCGCGCCGCATGTTCGCGGACGTCGAGGCCGACGTCTATGTGATGGTCGACGGCGACGCCACCTACGATGTCGGCGAAGTGCGCCGCCTGATCGAGATGATGGTGGAGGGCAATCTCGACATGGTGGTCGGCTCGCGGGTCGACGACCGCGCCGACCAGCAGACCTACCGGCGCGGCCATCGCTTCGGCAACGCCCTCCTGACCGGCGCGGTGGCCAGCCTCTTCGGCGGCCGCCTGACCGACATGCTCTCGGGCTACCGCGTCTTTTCCAGGCGCTATGCCAAGTCATTCCCGGCGGTATCGGAAGGCTTCGAGATCGAGACCGAGCTGACGGTGCACGCGCTCGAACTGCGCATGCCCTTCGCCGAGGTGCCGGTGCAGTACCGCTCGCGGCCCGAGGGCTCGGAAAGCAAGCTGTCGACCTACCGCGACGGCTGGCGCATCCTGAAGACCATCTGCAAGCTGTTCGTGAGCGAGCGGCCGCTGCAGTTCTTCGCCGGCATCGCGGGCCTGCTGGGGCTGCTGTCCGTGATCCTCGCCGTGCCGCTGGTCCTGACCTACCTGCAAACCGGCCTGGTCCCGCGGCAGCCCACCGCCGTGCTGGTGACCGGCACCATGCTGGTCGCGATGCTGTCGCTGGTCTGCGGCGTGGTGCTGCACACCGTGACCATCGGGCGGCAGGAGGCCAAGCGGCTGTGCTACCTGGCGATTCCCGGCGTGCGGCAGCGCGGTCGGTCGTGAAGATCGGTCGCGAATTCCTGTCGTTCGTGGTCGTCGGCGCGCTCGGCTTCGGCGTCGACCTGGGCGTGCTCTACCTGGTGGCGCCGACGCTCGGCTGGTATGGCGGGCGCGTGGTCTCGTTCATTGCCGCGGCCACCGCCACCTGGGCGCTGAACCGGCGCTACACCTTCGCCGATCGGCGGTCGGGTGCATCGATCGCGCGTGAATACCTTCGCTACCTGCTCACCATGCTGGCCGGCGCGCTGGTCAACTATGTGGCGTATGTGCTGACGCTGCACTGGCTCGGCGGCCCGCTGGCGCCTGCGCTCGGTGTCGCGCTCGGCAGCGGCGCCGGGCTGGTGGTCAATTTCCTGACCGCGCGGCACCTGGTGTTCAGGTAGCCCGCGCAGCCGAAGAACAAACACAGCGCCGGTTTTCCCGCGGCCGGCGCAGCCAGGCCCGTTTGTGAAACACCGCGGATCTGGCTTTGCCAGGCCGCTGGTGTTGCCCCCGGCAGGGGGCTGAGGGCCGCGGCTCCAAGCCTGCCCGCGCAGGCTTGGACGGCCCGAAGAGCCGCTGCCTCTGGCAGCGACTCGAGGCGACTACACGAAGTGAGTCAACCTGGGGGCGAGCTAAATGACCACCGGGATCTCGGTCGCCGGCGGTGTGTTGCGGCTGCGTCCGCAGCGCACGATGCCGTCGATCATCACCATCCCGACGCCCGGGATGTCGCCGAGCTGCACGCTTTCGAGCAGGCCGATCGCGGGCGAATGCTGCGCCCGGTCCATGAAGACGAAGTCGGCGTCGCGGCCGACCTCGATCAGGCCGCAGTTGAGCTTGCGGATGCGCGCCGTGTTGCCGGTCGCGAAGCAGAACACCAGCTCGGCAGGGATGTTGGCGATCGAGGACAGCATCGCCACCATGCGCAGGATGCCCAGCGGCTGCACGCCCGAGCCCGCGGGCCCGTCGGTGCCGAGGATCACGCGGTGCGGGCACTTGAGTTCGAGCGCCGCCTTGGCCGCCGCGATGGCGACGCGCTCGTTGCCGTTGTGCACGATCTCGATCGCGCGCGAGGACTTCTCGCACAGCTCGCAGACATGCGCCTCGGGCAGCGAGGTGTGGCCGCCGTTGATGTGGCCGATGATGTCGGCGTCGGCTTCGAGCACCACGTCCTTGTCGATCAGGCCCGAGCCCGGAATCGACGGGCCGCCCGTGTGGATCGTGCTCTGAATACCGTACTTGCGGGCCCAGGCCACCATCTCCTTGGCCTCGTAGCCGGCCTTGACCGAACCCAGGCCGACCTCGCCGAGCAGGCCGACGCCGGCCTCGGCCAGTTCCTTGAAGTCGCTCTCGACCATGCCCTTCTCGATGACGGGCGCGCCGGCCAGCACCTTGACGCCGCCGGGGCGGAAATTGTCGAAGGCGCGCTGCGCCGTGATCGCCAGCGCCTTCAGGCCGACGATGTCCTTGGGCCGGCCGGGCAGGTGCACCTCGCCGGCGGAAATCATGGTGGTCACGCCGCCGTGCATGGTCGAGTCGATCCAGCCGATCTGGCCCTGGCGCGGCGTCCAGTCGCCGAAGACAGGGTGCACGTGGCTGTCGATCAGGCCCGGCGCGACGCAGGTCTTCTTCACGTCGATGACGGTGGTTGCGCCTTCGAGATCGCAGTCCTTCTCCTTGCCGACGGCGACGATCAGCCCGTCGTTGACGACGATGGTGTCGGCGTCGAGGATGGGCTTGTCGATATCGCCCGAGAGCAGCAGACCTATGTTCCGGATGACGACCTTGCCCGACTTGGCGCTGGTTGCGATTTCTGCCATTTCAGGCCTCCCGCCGGGCCGCCCCAAGGGAGGCCTGCGCCCCCTTGGGGGGCTGCGAACGCATGTGAGCTTTGGGGGTCATATTTCTCTCGTGGGGGTGAGTGGACTCTTGTTCGTCGGAAGCTCCGGCATCGACCGTGCGCAGCACGGTCTCGATCACGAAGTTCTCCCAGTGTGCGACGGCTTCCGGCGTTTCGAGGGGCTCGCCCAGGAAGGCCGTCAGCGTGTGCCGGTTCGACGTGTAGAAATAGCCGGTCGACGCGATCAGCAGGTACAGATCGCGCGCCGCCACGTCATCGCGGAACAGGCCTTGCTCGACGCCGCTGGCGAGGATCTCGTGGATGACCGTGATCGCCCGCGACGAATATTCGCGGGCCCGCAGCGACTTCGCGATGTGCCGGCCCTTGTGCAGGTTCTCGGTGTTCAGCAGCGTGACGAACTCGGGATTCTTGCGGTAGTAGCCGAGCACGAAGCGGATCACCGCGGTGAGCGACTCCACCGGCCGGGACGCATCGAGGTCGATCGCGGCCTCGGCATCGTCCATCCGCCGGTAGATGCCCTCGAGCACCGCGATGAACAGGCCTTCCTTGCTGCCGAAATAGTAGTAGATCATGCGGTCGTACGACTTCGCAGCCTTCGAGATCTTCTCGACGCTGCCGCCGTCGAAGCCGTACTTCGCGAACACCTTGGTCGCGGCGCGCAGGATGCTTTCGCGCGTGGCCTGCGCCGAGGCCTCGCGCACGCCGGTGCGGCGCGTCGCGGGCTTGGGTGCGCTCTTGCGCGCGGCTGCCTTGGGCTCGGCCATCGCGGCTTCTTGGCTACTTCTCGGCGAAGGCGCGTTCGACCACGAAGTCGCCCGGCGTCGACGTGTTGCCTTCCTTGAAGCCGCGCGCCTCGAGGATGTGCTTGAGGTCGACCAGCAGGCCCGGGCTGCCGCACAGCATCACGCGGTCTTCGGCGG
>NZ_JBFUFO010000048.1:0-42136 GCF_056403395.1 Variovorax sp. P2_H12
GCCTCGCACGGCGCGGCCGTGCTGGCCGAGGCCGCGCGGCGCGTCTGCGGCGACCCCGCGGCAAGCCCGCAGGGCGGCTGGCTGATCGTGGCCGACATGCCGCCCGAACTCGATGGCCGGCACGGCGAGCCCTTCGAAGGCGACGCTGGAAGGCTGCTCCACAACATGCTGAACGCGCTGCAGCTGCATGGCGGACCCGCGCCGGTGCACCTGATGCGCACGCACCGCGGCGTCGCCGCGGGCCAGCGCGCCAGCCCGCGGCCGMTCGGCGACGTGCTGGCCGAGAGCATCGACGCCCTGGCGCCCCGCGTGGTGCTCGCGATGGGCCCGCTGGCGGCGCAGAGCCTCATGCAGAGCGCCGATCCGCTCGGCAGGCTGCGCGGCCGCGTGGTCCCGATGGACCTGCCGGGCGTGCAGGCGACACCGGTCGTCGCCACCTACCACCCGGCCTACCTGCTGCGCAACCCGGCCGACAAGGGCCGGGCCTGGGCCGACCTCTGCCTGGCGGCAGAGCAGGTTGGGCACTCCGCGGGTGGTGGCGGTCAGCCGCCTAAAATTGGTCCATGACCTTCCTGGACAAGCTGCGCGCCGCCGAGCGCCAAAACGGCTCGCTGCTGTGTGTCGGCCTCGACCCCGAGCCGACCAAATTCCCCGCCGGGCTCAAGGGCGACGCCAGCCGGATCTACGAGTTCTGCGCCCGCATCGTCGACGCCACGGCCGACCTGGCGATCGCCTTCAAGCCCCAGATCGCCTATTTCGCCGCGCACCGGGCCGAGGGGCAGCTCGAGCAACTGATGGAACACATGCGCCGCAACGCGCCCCAGGTGCCGGTGATCCTCGACGCCAAGCGCGGCGACATCGGCTCGACCGCCGAGCAGTACGCGCGCGAGGCCTTCGAGCGCTATGGGGCCGATGCCGTCACGCTGTCTCCGTTCATGGGCTTCGACTCCGTCGAGCCCTACCTGCGCCACCAGGGCAAGGGCGCCTTCCTGCTGTGCCGGACCAGCAATCCGGGCGGCGCCGACCTGCAGGGCCAGCGGCTGGCGGGGATCGAGGGCGAGCCCTTCCTGTATGAGCATGTCGCCAGGCTGGCGCAGGGCCCCTGGAACCTCAACGGCCAGTTGGGCCTGGTGGTCGGTGCCACCTACCCGGCCGAAATCGAACGCGTGCGCGCGCTCGCACCCACGGTGCCGCTGCTGATTCCCGGCGTCGGTGCCCAGGGCGGCGACGCGGTCGCCACGGTCCGCGCCGGCTGGCGTCCGGACGCGCCGATCGTGGTCAATTCATCGCGTGCCATCTGCTACGCCTCGGCCGGCGAAGACTTCGCCGAGGCCGCCCGGCGCGAGGCCCTGCGCACCCGCGACGCGCTCCAGGCCGCCAAGCCCTGAGCGGGTGTAATCTGCGGGGCCCGAAAAGCCACGGAGACTCCCCGATGACCTACCAAGGAAGCTGCCACTGCGGCCGGATCGCCTTCGACGTCGAAGGCGAGCTCCAGGGTGCGCTGGCCTGCAACTGCTCCATGTGCCAGCGCAAGGGTTCGCTGCTGTGGTTCGTCCCGCGCACGCAGTTCACCCTGCGCACGCCCGAGGACGACAACATGGGCACCTACCTGTTCAACAAGCACGCGATCCGGCATCGCTTCTGCAAGACCTGCGGCATCCATCCCTTTGCCGAGGCGACCGATCCCAAGGGTCAGCCGATGGCCGCGGTCAACATCCGCTGTCTCGAGGGCATCGATCTCGAGGCGGTGCCCGTGCAGCACTACGACGGCCGCTCGCGATGAGCCAGCCCGAGGCGGGCGGGCCGGACCCTTTTCCGGTCGAGGGCGGCTGCACCTGCCGGGCCGTTCGCTATCGCATGGCCACGCGGCCGCTGTTCGTGCATTGCTGCCACTGCCGCTGGTGCCAGCGAGAGAGCGGCTCGGCGTTCGCGCTCAACGCGATGATCGAGGCCGACCGCGTGCAGCTGCTGCAGGGCGAGGTCGAGCGCGTGAAGACGCCCTCGGCGAGCGGTCAGGGCCAGATCGTGGCCCGCTGCCCGCATTGCCGCGTCGCGCTGTGGAGCCACTACGCGGGCGGCGGCGAAGCGATCAGCTTCGTGCGCGTCGGCACGCTCGACGCGCCGGACCTGCTGCCGCCCGACATCCACATCTTCACGATGTCCAGGCAGCCCTGGGTGCTGCTGCCGCCGGGCACGCCGGCGGTGGGCGAGTACTACCGCCGGTCCGAGCACTGGCCGGCCGGGAGCATCGAGCGCCTCAAGGCCTTGAAGACGCAGCCCCCAGCCGCTGGGACACCTGGTCCGCGCACGCCTTGAGCGCGAGGGCCACCTCGCCGTCCCATTGGGTGTCGAAGATCGCTTGCGGCCCGATGGCCGTGACGGCCAGCACGATCGCGCCGGTGTGGTCGAAGGCCGGCGCCGACATCGCGTTGATGCCGGGCAGGATCTCGCCCTCGGAGCGGCTCAGGCCGTGGGCCCGCACTTCGTGCAATTGCGCCTCGAAGGCCTTCCAGCCCGGCAGCGGCTGCACCGGCGGCATGCCGCGCCGCGGCGGTGCGGCGGCAACGGCGCCTTTCTGCTCGCGCTGGCGCTCCTGTTCGAGCAGCTCCCGGACCACCGCAGGGTCGAGGTAGGCACCGAACAGCCGGCCCGAGGCCGTGTCGGTCAGCGAGAACACGGTGCCGTGCCGCATGTTCACGTGCAGCGGCGCCGGCGATTCGGCGATGCGCACGATGGTCGCGCCGCGGTCGCCCCAGACCGCGATCGCCACCGTCTGGCCGATCTGCTGCGCCAGCTCGGCGATCAGCGGCGTCGCGATGTGCACCGGATTGGCCTGCTGCAGGCTGATCAATCCCAGTTGCAAGGCGAGCGGTCCGAGCAGATAGTGGCCGGTGGTGCGGTCCTGCTCGATCAGCCCGAGGCGGCCGAAGCTGACCATGTAGGGGTGCGCCTTGGCGGCGGACATCTCGGCCTCGCGCGCCAGGTCCTTGAGCGCCATTGGCCGGCCGTGGTGCACCAGGGCGCGCAGCAGCTGGCCGCCCACCTCGATGCTCTGGATGCCGCGTTGCGCGCGATCGGAGTCAGCCGCCATCAGGTTCCGTCATTCGTTGATACAGAAGGCATTAGACATTAACTGATCCTCGAATTACACTCCGCGCATTCGTTCCATGCGAATTCGTTCACTTTAGACAAATTTCAGGAGACCCACGATGACCGAGACCAAGAAATTCGCCAGCCAGGCCGATCTCGAAGAGAAACAGATCACCTTCAGCCAGATTTCGGAGCACGCCTGGGCCTACACGGCCGAGGGCGACCCCAACACCGGCATCATCATCGGCGACGACTGCGTGCTGGTGGCCGACACCCAGGCCACGCCGGCGATGGCCGCCGACGTGGTGCGCCGCATCCGCGAAGTCACCGACAAGCCCATCAAGTACGTGGTGCTCACGCACTACCACGCGGTGCGCGTGCTGGGCGCCGCGGGCTACAAGCCCGAGCACATCATCGCCAGCCAGGACACGCGTGACCTGATCGTCGAGCGCGGCGAGCAGGACAAGGCGAGCGAGATCGGCCGCTTCCCGCGCCTGTTCCAGAACGTCGAGACCGTGCCCCCGGGCATGACCTGGCCGACCATGACCTTCACCGGCCGGATGACGCTGTGGCTGGGCAAGCTCGAAGTGCAGCTGATCCAGCTCGGCCGCGGCCACACCAAGGGCGACACCGTGGTCTGGCTGCCCGAGGAGCGCACCCTGTTGAGCGGCGACCTGGTCGAGTTCGATGCCACCCCCTATGCCGGCGACGCCTACTTCCAGGACTGGCCGAAGACGCTCGACAACATCGCCGCGCTCAAGCCCGCCGCGCTGGTGCCCGGCCGCGGCGCCGCGCTGACCACGCCCGACGAAGTGGCCAAGGGCCTGGCCGGCACGCGCGACTTCATCGCCGACGTCTACGCGAGCGTGCAGGACGGCGTGAAGGCCGGGCGCGACCTCAACGCGGTCTACCAGGAGACCTACGCCAGGCTCAAGCCCAAGTACGGCCACTGGGTGATCTTCGACCACTGCATGCCCTTCGACGTCAGCCGCGCCTACGACGAGGCCTCGGGCCATGCCGACCCGCGCATCTGGACCGCCGAGCGCGACGTCGACATGTGGAAAGCACTCGAAGGCTGAAGCCATGGCAAGCCTCGCATCGACGGCCGGGGCGCCGGTCGACTACCAGTCCCTGCGCTTCGACTACAAGCGGCACGCCGACCAGGATGCGGCCGTGCCGGCGCGCCACCCGGTCGTGGTGGTCGGCGCCGGCCCGGTGGGCCTGGCGCTGGCGATCGACCTGGCGCAGCAGCAGGTGCCCGTGGTGCTGCTGGACAACGACTGCACGCTGTCGACCGGCTCGCGCGCGATCTGCTTCGCCAAGCGCACGCTGGAGGTCTTCGACCGGCTGGGCTGCGCCGAGCCCATGGTGGCCAAGGGCGTCTCTTGGAATGTCGGCCGGGTGTTCTTCGGCGACGAGCAGGTCTACAGCTTCGACCTGCTGCCCGAGCCCGGTCACGAGCGCCCGGCCTTCATCAACCTGCAGCAGTACTACGTCGAAGGCTTCCTCGCGGAGCGCGTCACCGAGCTGCCGCTGATCGACCTGCGTTGGAATAACAAGGTGGTGGGCATCGAGCAGGACGCCGACCAGGCGCTGCTGACCATCGAGACGCCCGAAGGCAACTACCGCCTGGCGGCCGGCTACGTCGCGGCCTGCGACGGCTCGCGCTCCAACCTGCGGCAACTGCTGGGCCAGGAGGCCAAGGGGCGCGTGTTCCGCGACCGCTTCCTGATCGCCGACGTCTCGATGGACGCCGACCTGCCGACCGAACGCCGCTTCTGGTTCGACCCGCCGTTCCATCCGGGCCAGAGCGTGCTGCTGCACAAGCAGGCCGACGGCATGTGGCGCATCGACTTCCAGCTCGGCTGGGACGCCGACCCGGTGGAGGAGCGCAAGCCCGAGAGGATCATCCCGCGGGTGCGCGCGCTGCTCGACAGCATCGGCCACGAGCGGGTGCAGTTCGACATCGGCTGGGCCAGCGTCTACACCTTCGCCTGCCAGCGCATGGAGCACTTCCGCCACGGCCGCGTGCTGTTCGCCGGCGATTCAGCGCACGGCGTGTCTCCCTTCGGCGCCCGCGGCGCGAACTCCGGCGTGCAGGATGCCGACAACCTGGCCTGGAAGCTGGCCGCGGTGCTGCGCGGCGAGGCGCCCGAAGCGCTGCTCGACAGCTACGCGAGCGAGCGCGAGTACGCGGCCGACGAGAACATCCGCAACTCGACCCGCGCGACCGACTTCATCACGCCCAAGAGCGAGGTCAGCCGGCTGTTCCGCGACGCGGTGCTGGAGCTATCCAAGCGCCATGCCTTCGCGCGGGCGCTGGTCAACAGCGGGCGGCTGTCGGTGCCGAGCACCTTGCGCGACTCGGCGCTGAACACGCCGGACGTCGATGCGTTCGCAGGGCTGATGGTGCCCGGCGCGGCGGCGGCCGATGCGCCGGTCGTCCGCGCCGACGGCGGCAGCGGCTGGCTGCTGCGCGAGCTCAGCCCGGCGGGTGCCGCAGCCACCCGCTTCACGGCCCTGGTCTTCGGCGAGGGCGCCGCCGCCGAGCGCAGCCTCGCGGTGCTGGCGCGCGTCGACGTGCCGCTGCACATCGTGCGCGTCGCAGGCAGCGGCGCCGGCGAACTCGCCGCCCAGCGCTACGACGCCCGGCCCGGCACCGTCTACCTGCTGCGCCCCGACCAGCATGTCTGCGCGCGCTGGCGCGAACCCAATCCCGAGGCCGTGCGCGCCGCACGCGACCGCGCACTGGCGAAAGGCTAGAACGCCATGGACCTGATCACCACCCCGAACCTCGACGCGCCCGACGACTTCTACGAAGCGCTGATCGAAGCCCACCAGGGCCTGTCGAGCGACGAGAGCCATGCCTTCAACGCCCGCCTCGTGCTGGTGCTGGCCAACCACATCGGTTCGACCGACGTGCTGCGCCAGGCCTTCGAGGCGGCCGCGCCATACCGTTGAGACTTCAAGAGAGCACACCATGACGAACGCATCCGCGGCCGAGCGCCGCTACCAGGTCGGCTTCGGCAACGAATACGCCACCGAGGCCGTCGCCGGCGCCTTGCCGCAGGGCCGCAACAGCCCGCAGCGCGCGCCCTTCGACCTCTACCCCGAACTGATTTCGGGCACGGCCTTCACCGCGCCGCGGCACCAGAACCGGCGTACCTGGCTCTACCGGCGCCAGCCCTCGGTGGTGGCCGGCCGCTACCAGGCCTATGCGCAGGCGCACTGGACCACCGGCGCCGATCGCGAGATCGCGCTGCCGCCCGAGCCGCTGCGCTGGGCGCCGATTCCGCTGACCGATGCCGATGTCGATTTCGTCGACGGCATGCACACGCTGGCGGCCAATGGCGACGCCGAGGCGCAATCCGGCATCGGCGCCCTGGTCTACCTCGCGAGCCGCTCGATGGAACGCCGCGCCTTCGTCAACGCCGACGGCGAGATGCTGGTGGTGCCGCAGCAGGGCCGTCTCGTGATCACCACCGAGATGGGCGTGCTCGACGTCAAGCCGGGCGAGATCGCGCTGCTGCCGCGCGGGGTGGTGTTCAAGGTCGAGTTGCCGGACGGGCTTTCGCGCGGCTATGTCTGCGAGAACTATGGCGCCCAGTTCCGCCTGCCCGAGCTGGGGCCCATCGGCTCCAACGGACTGGCCAACGCGCGCGACTTCCAGGCCCCGGTGGCGGCCTTCGAGGATGCCAGCGTGGCCTACGAGCTGGTCAAGAAGTCGGGCGGCCGCTTCTGGTCGGCGCCGACCAGGCAATCGCCCTTCAACGTGGTCGCCTGGCACGGCAACCTGGCGCCGGTGAAGTACGACACGGTCAACTTCATGACCATCGGATCGATCAGCTTCGACCATCCGGACCCGTCGATCTTCACGGTGCTGACCTCGCCCTCGGACACCCCCGGCACCGCCAACTGCGACTTCGCGATCTTCCCGCCGCGCTGGCTGGTGATGGAAGACACCTTCAGGCCGCCGTGGTACCACCGCAACCTCATGAGCGAATTCATGGGCCTGGTCTACGGCGAATACGACGCCAAGCCCGGCGGCTTCAAGCCGGGCGGCGCCAGCCTGCACAACTGCATGGTGCCGCACGGCCCCGACGAAGAGGCCTTCGACAAGGCCAGCCAGGCCAACCTGGCGCCCCAGAAGCTGGACCACACGCTGGCCTTCATGTTCGAGAGCCGCTGGCGCTTCATCCCCACCGCGTTCGCGCTGCAAAGCCCGGCGCTCGACAACGATTACGCCGACTGCTGGGCCGGCCTTACAGACCAATTCAAGCCATGACCATGCTGAACGCCACCCACGACCCGAAGCTGCGCAGCTGGGTCGCCTCTGCCAATGAGGCCGGCTGCGACTTCCCGATCCAGAACCTGCCGTTCGGCCGCTTCCGCGCCGCCGGCAGCAGCGAGGCATTCCGCATCGGCATCGCCATCGGCGACCAGGTGCTGGACCTGAAGGCGACCGGGCTGATCGACACCGACGACATGAACATGCTGCTGGCCCGCAGCGTTGCCGAGCGGCAGGCGCTGCGCGCCGCGCTCTCCGAAGGGCTGCGCGAAGGCAGCGCCAGGCAGGCCGAATGGGCCAAGGCCCTGAGCGCGCAGTCGGCGGTCGAGTTGACCGTGCCTTGCCGCATCGGCGACTACACCGATTTCTACACCGGCATCCACCATGCGACCACGGTCGGCAAGCTGTTCCGCCCCGACCAGCCGCTGATGCCCAACTACAAGTGGGTGCCGATCGGCTACCACGGCCGGGCTTCGTCGATCGGCGTCAGCGGCCAGCGCTTCAAGCGGCCGCAGGGCCAGACCAAGGCGCCCGATGCGCAAGCGCCCAGCTTCGGCCCCTCGAAGCGGCTGGACTACGAACTGGAACTGGGTTTCGTGGTCGGCCGCGGCAACGCGCTCGGCGAGCCGGTCGCGATCGCCGACGCCGAGTCGCACCTGTTCGGCGTCACCTTGCTCAACGACTGGTCGGCGCGCGACCTGCAGGCCTGGGAGTACCAGCCCCTGGGTCCGTTCCTCTCGAAGAACTTCGCCTCCACGCTGTCGCCCTGGATCGTCACCATGGAGGCGCTGGCGCCGTTCCGCGCCAAGTTCGAGCGCCCCGCCGGCGATCCGCAGCCGCTGCCTTATCTGGACTCGCCGGCCAACCGCGAGCGCGGCGCGCTCGACATCACGCTCGAGGTCTGGCTGCAGACCGAGAAGATGCGCGCGGCCGGCGAGCCCGCGGTGCGTCTCACGCGCGGCAACACCGTCGAGGCCGCCTACTGGAGCGCGGCGCAGCTGCTCACGCACCACACGGTGAACGGCTGCAACCTGCAGCCCGGCGACCTGCTCGGCTCGGGCACGCTGTCGGGCCCGAAGCCCGACGAGGCCGGTTCGCTGCTCGAACTCACGCTGGGCGGCAAGAATCCGATCACGCTGCCGAACGGCGAGCGCCGCACCTTCCTCGAGGACGGCGACACGCTGAGCCTGCGCGGCTACTGCGAGCGCGCGGGCGCGGCGCGGATCGGCCTGGGCGAGGTCAGCGGAACGGTGCTGGCGGCGGGCTGAGCGGCGCCCCGGCCCTCCCCTCACCAAAGGGCAGTTTGCGAAACGGCGTCCAGCGGGCACCATCGGGCGATCCCCCGAAAGTGTCCCCATGGAACAAGCGCTCCACCTCCTCGCCGAACGTCTGTCGCAGACGCTCCAGTTCATCACCATGCTGCTGCTCGCCTTCGGCACCGCGGCGGCGCTGTGGAATCTGGCGCGTGGCCTGTTCGCGGGCCGGCCGGCGTCCGCCGTCACGCTCGAGGTCTGGCAGGGACTCTCGCGCTGGCTGCTGCTGGGCCTGGAGTTCATGCTGGCGGCCGACCTGATCGACACCGCGGTATCGCCCAACTGGGACGACATCGGCAAGCTCGGCGCCATCGCCGCGATCCGCACGGTGCTCGGCTTCTTTCTCGGGCGCGACATCGAGCTGGCGCGCCGCATCGCGCAGGAGCCCGACGCGCCGGTGCCCAAGGCCAATGAAACGGCCTGAGGCGCTGTCGCTGCTGATGGCGTGCGCATTGGGGTCGACGGCCGCCTGCGCGCAGCAGAACCTGGACATCGTCGGGCCGCGCGTGCAGCAGCATGCCAACGCGGTGCTGGCGCTGATGTCGTACTCGGCGGTGCCGGACCTGACTTCGAGCAGCCTGTCGATCAGCAACCAGGCGAACGGCAATCCCGATGTCGTGATGTCGCAGCTCGGTGGCGGTTTCACGGTCAGCAAGAGCCTGCCGCTCTATCTGGAGGGAGCGGTCGCCTACAGCCGCTACGACCCGGTCTTCGTCGCCAGCAACGGCACCGAGTCACGCAGCCTGCCGGTGCGCTGGAACTCGCTCTCCGGCACCGCGGGCATCGGCTGGGACTTTCCGATCACCTCGGAACTCGCGTTCCGCCCGATCTTCAACTTCTCGCTCGGCAAGGTGGCCAGCGACCTGCAGATCGCCCGGGCCTACCTCGGCCATGTCACGGACCGGCAGCTCGATTTCCTCGACGGCGGCTCGCTCAACGCCTACGGGCTCGGCGGCGCAGTGATGCTCGACTGGGAGCACTACCGCGAGAACTACGAGGTCGATGTCGAGCTGCGCTATACGGACATCGAGCTCAGGTCCTATGGCAGCAGCAGCCCGGCGGTCGAAGGCAGCGCCTCGGCGCGCACCGCCAACGTCTGGGCGCGCTGGCGTGCCCCCACCGGCCTGCGCGCGCTCGACCGGCCGCTGCGCTATGTGCTGGAGTTCTCCCACTCGAGGTACCTGGGCAGCCAGGCCGACGTGCTGGGTTTCGACCGGCTGACCACCCTGGGCACCGGGCTCGAGCTCGACACCAGCGGCCACGATGTGTTCATCACGCGGGTGCGGGCCGTGCTGCGCTATGTCTTCGGCCACAACGTGTCCGGCGTGTCGCTGGGGCTGGCCGTGAGCTTCTGAGGGCGGCCCCGGGTCGCGCTGCGCCTCAGGCCGCCGCCGCGCGGGCTTCGACTAAGGGAGCGTGGGGGCCATCCAGGCCGGCGCCGGGCCGCCCCAAGGCGGCCTGCGGCCCCCTCGGGGGGCAGCGACCCACACGCAGTGGGGGAGCGTGGGGGCCACACTCAGGCGCCGATCGCCGCCCGGGTGGCTTCGAGGTGCGCCCGGGCCCGCTCGGCCAGCGCCATCTCGCCCGGCGTGCCGGGCGTGAAGCTGTCGACCGGCAGCGTCCGGCCGTGGGAATCGACCGAGACGAAGACCACCAGGCACTCGGTGGTCTTGTGCATCTCGCCGCCCTTCATGTCGCCGCTGCGGACCTCGACCGAGATGTTCATGCTGCTGTTGCCGGTGTAGGCCAGCCGCGCCTCGACCTCGACCAGGTCGCCGATCATGATCGGGCGGTGGAAGCGGATGCTGCCGATGAAGACGGTCACGCAGTAGCGCTTGGACCAACTGGTCGCGCAGGCGTAGCCGGCTTCGTCGATCCACTTCATGACGGTGCCGCCGTGGACCTTGCCGCCGAAGTTGACGGTGCTGGGCTCGGCCAGGAAGCGCAGGGTGATGGAGGACATGAGATGCCTGGGCGATGAGTGGATCGAGGGAGCGCCCGCGCCGATTATGCGAGCGCCGCGGCGTTTCCGGGAGCGAACAGCTGGGCCACCGTGCGGCGCAGCCACATGTTGCCGGCGTCGGCGTGGAAGCGCTCGTGCCAGTGCTGCTTGACCGCGTAGGAGGGCAGCGCGAAGGGCGGCTCCAGCAGCCTCACCGGCTCCTGCGTCGCCAGCACCTCGCCCAGGATGCGCGGCACGATCACGATCAACTCGGTGTGCGCGACGATCCGCGCCACGCTCAGGAAGCTGGACAGCCGCACCACCACGTCGCGCGCGAGGCCGAGGCGCGCGATGGTCTTGTCGACGATCGCATGGCCGGTGCCCGACGAGGAAATCACCGCGTGCGCCTCGGCCTCGAAGCGGCGGCGCGTGAGCCGGGCGCCGATGCGCGGGTGGTTGCGCGCCGCCAGGCAGACGAAGTTCTGCATGAAGAGCGTCTGCTGGTAGAAGCCGGCATCCAGCTGCGGCATGAAGCCCACGGCCAGGTCGACCTCGCCGTCCTCGAGGCGGCGGCCGCTGTCGGTCGAGATGATCTCGGTCTCCAGGTGCACGCCGGGCGCCTGCCGCCGCAGGTGGTCGATCAGCCCCGGCAGCAGCACCACCTCGCTGATGTCGGTCATGCAGATGCGGAAGCTGCGCCTCGCCTCGCCGGGCACGAAGCCGCCGCGGCTGCCGCGCGCCTGGTCGAGCTGGGCCAGCACCTCGCGCACATGCACGCTGAGCCGCTGGGCATAGGGCGTGGGCTGCATGCCCTGGGCGGTGCGGGCGAACAGGCGGTCGTCGAAATGGGCGCGCAGCTTGTTCAGCATGGTGCTGGCCGCGGCCTGGGCCATGCCCAGCCGGTCGGCCGCCTTCGAGACGCTGCCGGTCTTGTAGACCTCGTCGAAGACCGCGAGCCATTCGAGATCGAGCTTGGACATCGGAATTCCCCTGAAGAAGCCCCCATTATCCAAAAACGATATTCCAAGTATTGAGTGGAAGTCTTGAACAAATAGTGGTCGGGGCCAACAATGCGGCCTCGGCGCTCGACGCCAGGAGACACACCCCATGAACACCGCCTTGCCGGCCGCTCGCACCGACGGCGCCGAACGCCGTGCCTACTACGACCGCATCCGCCCGCTCCACCTGACGCCGCTGTGGGAGTCGCTGCACGCGCTGGTGCCGCGCGAGCCGCAGACGCCCTGCGTGCCGGCGCTCTGGCGCTACGACGAGATCCGGCCGCTGCTGATGGAGTCGGCCGAGCTGATCACTGCCGAGGAAGCGGTGCGCCGCGTGCTGGTGCTCGAGAACCCGGCGATCCCGGGCCGCTCGTCGATCACGCAGTCGCTCTACGCCGGGCTGCAGCTCATCATGCCGGGCGAGGTGGCGCCCTCGCACCGCCACGTGCAGTCGGCGCTGCGCTTCATCGTCGACGGCAAGGGCGCCTACACCACGGTCGGTGGCGAGCGCACCACGATGCACCCGGGCGACTTCATCATCACGCCCTCGTGGGCCTGGCATGACCACGGCAACGAAGGCATCGAAGGGGTGAGCGAGCCGGTGGTCTGGCTCGACGGGCTCGACATCCCGATGATCCGCTTCTTCGACGCCGGCTTCGCCGAGAACGACGACGCCCGCATGCAGCAGGTCGCGCGGCCCGAGGGCCACAGCCTGGCGCGCTTCGGCCACAACATGGTGCCGGTGCGTCACGACCACGTGTCGCCGACCTCGCCGATCTTCAACTACCCCTATGCGCGCAGCCGCGAGGCGCTGGCCCAGCTGCAGAAGCAGGAAGCCGCCGACGCCTGGCTGGGCCACAAGCTGCGCTACATCAATCCGCTGACCGGCGGCTCGCCGATGCCCACCATCGCGACCAACCTGCAGCTGCTGCCCGCGGGCTTTGCCGGCAAGACGCACCGCGCCACCGACGGCGCGGTCTACAGCGTGGTCGAGGGCCGCGGCACGGCCGAGATCGGCGGCCAGCGCTTCGATTTCGGGCCGCGCGACACCTTTGTCGTGCCGTCCTGGGCGCCGCTGCGCCTTGCCGCGAGCGAGGAAGTGGTGCTGTTCAGTTTCTCGGACCGACCGGTGCAGCAGGCGATGGGCGTGCTGCGCGAAGCCTTCCTCGACCACGCCTGATCCCCGGCGCCTTCGGGCCGCCGTCTTTTTCCTTCATCCATGTTGCCGCTGCGCGCGGCAGGAGTCTTCATGTCCTTCGTCGTTTCTCCTCCGGCCGTGGTCGGCCTCGCCATCGCCGGCTCGACCGAGCTGTTCCCGGTCCGCCGCGTCTACTGCGTCGGCCGCAACTACGCGGCCCATGCGCGAGAGATGGGTTTCGACCCGGACCGCGAACCGCCCTTCTTCTTCTGCAAGCCCAATGACGACGCCTCGGTGGTGCCGGTGCCGGCCGGCCGGGCGGTCGGCATTCCCTATCCGGACCAGACCGCCAACTACCACTACGAGGCCGAACTGGTGGTGGCGATCGGCACCGGCGGGCGTGACATCGCGGTCGGCGATGCGGTCCACCACATCTACGGCTACGCGGTCGGCCTGGACATGACGCGCCGCGACCTGCAGATGAAGATGCGCGAGCAGGGCCGGCCGTGGGAGATCGGCAAGGCCTTCGACTTCTCGGCGCCGGTGGGCCTGCTGAGTCCGCGCGCCGCGATGGGCGAGATGACGGCGGGCGCGATCACGCTCGAGGTCGACGGCGAAGTGCGCCAGAAGAGCGACATCCGCAACCTGATCTGGTCGGTCAGCGAGGTGATCGCCAACCTGTCGACCTTGTTCGCGCTGCAGCCCGGCGACCTGATCTTCACCGGCACGCCCGAGGGCGTGGGCGCGGTGCAGCGCGGGCAGACCATGCAAGTCCGTATCGACGGCCTCGAACCGATCGCGGTTCGCATCGACTGACATCCCCGCAGGAGACGCATCATGGGCACCCCTTCCAAGCACAAACCCACGGTCCTTGTGGTCGGCGGCGGCATCGGCGGCATGGCGGCGGCGCTGGCACTGGCGCGCCTGGGCATCGCCGTCGACCTGCTCGAGCAGAGCGCCACCCTCGGCGAGATCGGCGCCGGCCTGCAACTGGGCCCGAACGCCTTCGCGGCGCTCGATGCGCTGGGCGTGGGCGAAGCGGTGCGGCGCGGCTCGGTGTTCACCGACCGGCTGGTGATGATGGACGCCGTCGACTGCAGCGAGGTCGCCTCGGTGCCGGTCGGCGAGGCCTTTCGCGCGCGCTTCGGCAATCCCTATGCGGTCAGCCACCGGGCCGACCTGCACGGCGCGATCCACGAGGCGGTGAAGCAGCACCCGCTGATCCGCTTGCACACCTCGGCGCAGGTCGAGGCGCTGGATCTGGAGGAACGCCGCGTGACCGCGGTCACGCGCGACGGCCGCCGTTTCAGCGCCGACGCCATCGTCGGCTGCGACGGCGTCAAATCGGTGGTGCGCGCCAGGCTCATCGGCGACGCGCCGCGGGTCTCGGGCCACGTGGTCTACCGCGCCGTGGTGCCGGCCGCCGACATGCCCGAGGACCTGCGCTGGAACGCGCCCGTGGTCTGGGCCGGCCCCGACTGCCACCTGGTGCACTACCCGCTGCGCCATGGCGAGCAGTACAACCTGGTCGTCACCTTCCACAGCCGCGAGCGCGAGGCGTGGGGCGTCAGCGACGGCAGCAAGGAAGAGGTGATGTCGTACTTCGAGGGCGTGCATGCGCGCCCGCGGCAGCTGCTCGACCGCCCCACCTCCTGGCGCCGCTGGAGCACCGCCGACCGCGAGCCGGTGGCGACCTGGAGCGAAGGCCGGGCCACGCTGCTGGGCGACGCGGCCCATCCGATGATGCAGTACCTGGCGCAGGGCGCCTGCATGGCGCTGGAGGATGCGGTGACGCTCGGCGCCGCGGTCGAAGCCTGCGACCACGACCTGAGCGCCGCCTTCCGCCTCTATGCCTCGGCCCGGGTCGGGCGCACCGCGCGTGTGGTGCTGTCGGTGCGCGAGATGGGTCGTCTCTACCATGCCAAGGGCGTCGAGCGGCTGGTGCGCAACAGCCTCTGGACCGGTCGCACGCCCGAGCGCTTCTACGACGCGGTCGAATGGCTCTACGGCTGGAGCCCCGCGCACTGCCTCGACGACGGGCGCGCCGCGCCGACCTGATACAACGCCGTCGAACGATTCAAACCTCAAGGAAGTCGCATGAAATCCCTCCTCTCGCTGGTCGCCGCCGGCGCCACGGCCCTGCTCGCCGCCTCGGCCGCCGCCCAGGCGCCGGCCGCGGACTACCCGAGCAAGCCGGTGACCATCGTCACGCCTTTCGCGGCCGGCAGCGGCCCCGACGCGGTGCTGCGGCTGGTTTCGGACAAGCTCGGCCGGCTCTGGAACCAGCGCGTGCTGGTCGACAACAAGCCCGGCGGCGGCGGCTTCATCGCGATCGAACAGGCGCGCCGCGCCGCGCCCGACGGCTACACCCTGCTGCAGCTCGACAGCGAGCACATCGCCGCGCTGCCGCACCTCTACAAGTCGCGCAATTTCGTGACGCTTCAGCACTTCGACCCGGTGGCCTCGCTGTTCCGCACGCCCTTCTTCGTGGCCGTGCCGACCGACTCGAAGTGGATGCGCATGAGCGACCTGATCGCCGCCGCCAAGGAGAAGCCGGGGCAGGTCAGCTACGGCTCGTGGGGCGTCGGCAGCCCGGGCCACCTGGGTGCCCAGCAGCTCGAGGCGCTGTCCGGCACCCACATGCAGCACGTGCCGTACCGCGAGGTCTCGCAGCTGTTCGCCAACGTCGGATCGGGCGAGGTGGCGTGGAGCTTCGCGAGCCTGCCGTCGAGCCAGGGCATCTACAAGGCCGGCAAGCTGCGCTACATCGCGATCGCGGCGCCCAGGCGCATTCCCCAGATGCCGGACGTGCCGACCATGGCCGAGGCCGGCGGCCCGGCGGGCCTGGAGGTGAACTCCTTCGTCTCGCTGCTGACGCCCAAGGGCGTGCCGGCCGCGATCCGCGCGAAGATCAATGCCGATGTCGCCAAGGTCATCGCCGATCCCGAGATCCGGGCCCGCTTCGACACCTTCGCCTTCGAGCCGCTGGCCTGGTCGCCCGAGGACATCGAGCGCAACGCGCAAGCCAAGTCGAAGATCTACGGTGAGCTCGTGAAGCGGGGGAACATCAGCCTCGAGTGAGGTTTGATGACGTCTGGTTACAAGAGAGGGCTATCCTTCCATTCCCCAATTTCCCCCAACCGAGTCTCCATGCACCCCTCCAAGAGAGTCCTCCTGATCGCTGCCGCCTGCGCCCTCGCCGCCGGTGCCCTGCCGCTCTCCGCCTCGGCGCAGGGCGCGGCCTGGCCGACCAAGCCGATCCGGCTGATCGTCGGTTTCCCGGGCGGCTCGACCCCCGATATAGCGGCGCGCACCATCGCCGAGCCATTGGCCAAGGCCCTCGGCCAGCCGGTGGTGGTCGACAACAAGCCCGGCGCCTCGGGCAACATCGCGGCCGACCAGGTGGCCAAGGCGACCGACGACCACACGCTCGGCATCGTCATCAACGGCAACCTGACGTCGTCGAAGATGCTGTACCCGAAGCTGCCCTACGACCCGGGCAAGGACTTCACCTACCTGTCGCTGATCGCCACCGCGCCGCTGGTGCTGGTGGCCCAGAGCAGCCTGCCCACGGGCGCGGCCTTCTTCGACGCCGCGCGCAAGGGCGGCGACAAGTGGAGCTACGGCTCGGTCGGCGTCGGCTCGGTCGGCCACCTGGGCATGGAGCTGCTCAAGAGCCGCGTGCCGGGCCTGAAGGCCGAGCACGTGCCCTACCAGGGCAACCCGCAGGTGATGACCGACCTGATCGGCAACCAGATCCAGATGGCGCTGATCCCGCCCGGCGTGGCGCTGCCCCAGGTCAAGGCCGGCAAGGTCAAGGCGGTCGGCCTGACCAGCGGCCGCAGCACGCTGGCGCCCGACGTGCCGGCGCTCGCGGACGCCGGCGTGCGCGATTTCAACCTCGAGGTGTGGACCGCGCTGGTCGGCCCCGCGAGCCTCTCGAAGACCGCGCAGGACCGCATCACGAAGGAACTCGTGACCATCATGAAGTCGCCGGAAGTGCGCCAGAAGCTGTTCGAGCAGGGCTGGCAGGCGGTCGGCACCTCGCCCGACGGCATGCGCACCCGGGTGAAGGAAGAGGCCGCGATCATGTCCAAGATCATTTCCACGAACGGCATAAAACTTCAGTAACCCCCCAGCCTCGCCCACTGCGTGTGGCTCGGGCACCCCCCTGCCGGGGGCACTGTTGCTCGCCCCCAGGTTGGGCTCACTGCGTGTAGCCCGCCCACCCCCTACCGGGGGAAACACCAGCGGCCCGGCAAAGCCGGTTCCGCGGTGTTTCCCGAAGGGGATACGTCTTTTGGAGGCACTGTATGAATTCGATGTTGCGCGAACCTGCACGCGATCTGCCGGTCTTCGGCGAGTACGACGTCGTGGTGGTCGGCGGCGGGCCGGCGGGCATCGCTGCCGCCGTGAGCGCCGCGCATCACGGCGCGCGCACGCTGCTGGTGGAGCGCTACGGCTTCCTCGGCGGCATGGGCACGGCCGGCGGCGTGACCAATTTCGCCGGCCTCTACGGCAAGCGCAATGGCGAGATGACGCAGCTGGTGCACGGCGTGGTCGACGAACTGCTGGCGCGCCTCGACGCCCTGGGCGGACTCAACAAGCCGCAGGACGGCATGCAGGGCCGCATCCGCGTGCGCTCCTACGACACTTCGGCCTACAAGTGCGCGGCCGACCAGCTGCTGCTGGACGCCGGCGTGCAACTGCTGTTCCATGCGCTGGCCGCGGCCGTCGTCATGGACGGCCGCCGCATCGCCGCACTGGTGGTCGAGACCAAGTCGGGCCGCCAGGCGATCCGCGCCAACGCCTTCGTCGACGGCAGCGGCGACGCCGATGTCGCCGCCTTCGCGGGCGTGCCGTTCGCGGTCGGCGACGGCCAGGGCAGCGGGCTGTTCCCGTCCACCATGTTCCGGGTCGGCCACGTCGAGGCCGCGCCTGCGCTGGCGGCTGTCGGTGAATTCAAGGCCATCAACGACCTGATGGCGAAGGCGCGCGAGCGCGATCCCGGGGCCTACCGCTTTCCGCGCGAGGGTGCGATCCTGCGGCCGCAGATCGACCCGCGCGAATGGCGCGCCAACGTGACGCAGATCTGCAATGCCGAAGGCGGTGCGATGAACGGCGTGGATGCGCGCGAACTCAGTGACGGCGAGGTCGAGGGCCGGCGCCAGATCGGCGAATTCTTCCGCTTCCTCAAGGCCGAGGTGCCGGGCTTCGAGCAGTCGGCCATCGTCGAGATCGCGCCCCAGGTCGGCATCCGCGAGACCCGGCGCATCGAGGGCCTCTATGCGTTGACGGGCGAGGACATCCTGTCTTCGGCGCGCTTTCCCGACAGCATCGGCCTCAACGCCTGGCCGATGGAGATGCATGCGGCGGGCCGGATCGAATGGGCCTTCCCGCGCGACGATCGCCGCACCTACAACCAGCTGCCCTGGCGCATGCTGGTGCCGCGCGGCGTCGACAACCTGCTGGTGGCCGGCCGCTGCGCCTCGATGACGCACGAGGGCCAGTCGGCCGCACGCGCCAGCGGCGGCTGCTTCGTGATGGGGCAGGCCGCGGGCACGGCCGCAGCCACGCTCGGCGCCGCCGCCTTCGCCGCGGTCGACGTGCCGGCGCTGCAGCGCAAGCTGGCGGCCGACGGCGCCGACCTCGACCTCTGAACGTTGGCGCGAGCCGGGGCTGACCGCCGCGGGACAGCGCCTCGGCGATCTCTTTGTTATCGTTGCAGGCTGTCTTTTTCCCGCCTTCCCCGATGATTGATCCTGCCACCGCCTCCCGCGTCGTCGACGAACTGGTCGAACTGATGCGCCTCGAACCGCTCGGCAACGACCGCTTCCTGGCCCAGAGCGAGGACCTCGGCACGCCGGCGGTCTTCGGCGGCCAGGTGCTGGGCCAGTCGCTGATGGCGGCCAGCCGCACCGTCGAGGCCGACCGCCCGGCGCATTCGATGCATGCCTACTTCCTGCTGCCCGGCGAGCATGCGCCGATCGAGTATTCGGTCGACCGCGTGCGCGACGGCCGCAGCTTCACGACCCGGCACGTGGTGGCGCGGCAGGGCGAGCGCATCATCTTCGAGATGTCGGCCTCGTTCCAGACCGTCGACGACGGCGTCGACCACCAGATCGCCATGCCGGCCGTCGCCGGGCCGGACGGCCTGTCGAACGAGCGCGAGCAGCGCATGGCCCTCGGCGACCGCCTGCCCGAGCGCTGGCGCGTCAAGGGCCTGGCGCCCCATGGCCTCGAATACCGTCGCGTCGACCCCGACGACCTGCTTGCGCCGGCGCCGCGCCCGTCCGAAAGCGCGCTCTGGATGCGCGCGATCGCTCCGCTGCCCGACGATCCCAACGTGCATCGCGCACTGCTGGCCTATGCGTCCGACCATGGCCTGCTGGGCGCCGCCATGCGGCGCCATGGCCTGAGCTTCATGAGCGGCCAGGTGCGCCCCGCGAGCCTCGACCACGCGATGTGGTTCCATCGCGATTTCCGCATGGACGACTGGCTGCTCTACAGCCTCGACTCGCCCAGCGCGAGCGGCGCGCGCGGCCTGAGCCGCGGCAGCATCTTCACGCGCGACGGCCGGCTGGTGGCTTCCACCGCCCAGGAAGGCATGTTGAGAGTCCGGCGCGAACCATAGCGGCCGGCGCAGCCAGGCCCGTTGGTGAAACACCGCGGATCTGGCTTTGCCAGTCCGCTGGTGTTGCCCCCGGTCGGGGGTGGGCGCCCGACACGCAGTGCGGGCAACCTGGGGGCGAGCTACCTGAACGGATTGGCGGTCGCGAACCACAGGCCGATGCCGGTGGCGATGATGAAGGCGCTATCGGTGACGCCCGCGATCAGGAAGAACAGGGTCTGCAGCGTGTCCTTGAGTTCGGGCTGCCGCGCCGTACCCTCCAGCAGCCGGGCCCCGACGATGCCGATGCCTATGCACGAGCCCACCGCGGCGATGCCGATGAGCAGAGCCACTGCGAGGGGGAGGATGTCGAATCCGTTCATGATGCGCTTTCGTCGGCCATTGAAGTTCGGCCTGGTTGCTGCCGGCACCACCTCGGTCCCGGCTTGCATCCAATGTCGCGCAGCCCTTGCGCTGCGTCGATGACCTTGCAGGTCATGGCGCGCGGGCCACTCGATCGCGCGCATGACGCCTCGCGACATCGGAAGCTGCCACTGCGGTGTCGTGCGCGCGACAGGCGTGCACCGCCGGTGTCACGGCGAAGTCATTTGGGGCGGCCAACATCCGCGTCGCAACGCAACTCGCGGTGCCCTCGCCTCGTTGGCGATTCAAGCAACTTCGCACCAACCCTCCCATGAAACTACGTCTTGCCGCCACCGCGGCCTTGCTCGGCCTGGCCGGTCCGGCCTTCGCCCTCAACATCGTGCTGTCCAACGACGACGGCCTGACCAGCAACCTCAAGGCGCTCTACGAGGCGCTCAAGGCCGACGGGCACGATGTGATCGTGTCGGTGCCCTGCACCGGCCAGAGCGGACGCGGCGCCGCGATCGTGATGTACAGCACCAGCACGATCATTGCCGACAACGACAAGACCCAGATCGATGCCGAGGGCGGCTGCCACAACGGCGCCGCCGCCACCGGCGCGCCGGCCGTAGGCCCGTTCACCAAGGCCGGCTATACCGGCGGCGACTACAACTACGTGCACGGCACGCCCGTGATGGCCACGATGTACGGCCTCGACGTGCTGGCCAAGGCCCGCTGGGGCAAGGCGCCGGACCTGGTGCTGTCGGGCCCGAACGAAGGGCAGAACGTCGGGCGCGTGGTCAACAACTCGGGCACCGTGGGCAACGCCCAATTCGCCGCCGGTCGCGGCCTGCCGGCCATCGCCTTGAGCGCCGGCGCCGACACCACCGACAACACCGGCCTGGCCAATGCCTATTCCACCGTGGTGGCGCAGCTCTCGGTCAAGCTGGTCAAGGAACTGCAGGCCAAGGCGGGCACCGGCGCGCTGCTGCCCGAGGGCCTGGCGCTCAACGTCAATTTCCCCAATGCACCGACCGCCGGCTTGTCCTGGGCCTTCTCGCGCCACGGCAGCTTCGATCTGTACGCCCTGAAGTTCAACAACACGCCGCCCTACGGCATCGGCGGCGCCGCGGGCACGGCCCCCACCACGGCGCAGGCCGAGGACGAAGCGCTGGTGTCGAAGACAAAGGTTTCGGTGACGGCGATGCAGGTGGGCTTCGACCACCGGCCGGCGGGCCAGCAATGGCTGCGCCTGCGTCTGCGCGATCTGCTGAGCAAGTGAGATGCACCGCATGAATCGCACATTCGGATGGGTGGCCGCATGCAGCGCCGCGCTGCTGCTGGCGGCCTGCGGCGGCGGCGGCAACAGCAACGGGTTTCTGCCCGGAGCGACCACTCCCGCATCGACGACGCCCGCGCCGACCGGGCCTGCGGCCACGCCGAAGCTCAGCGTCGATGACCTGCCCACCGGCAGCTACATCGTCAGCACCGGCGATGCCGGCGCGCCCACGGTCGGCAAGTACTACGCCGCGGCGGACGGCAGCCGGCTGCTCGTGTTCGGCGACAGCGACGACCGGGCCAGGCAGGCGTACCGGCGCGACGCGGGCGGTGCCTGGGTCGGTGTGCCGGCCTCCGACAAGGACGTGGCCGTGACCCTGCTGCAGAGCCATGCCGTCGCGGACGCCGGCGTGGACGCCTCGAAGCTGGCCGGGCGCTACCGCACCCAGACGACGGCCGGCGTGGTGGCCGACTTCAGTGTCACGGCCGAAGGCGCAATCGTGGCCGGAAGCTCGGCCTGCAAGCTCTCCGGCAAGCTGTCGGCGGGCGTGCTGCCGAACACGCTGAAGCTCAGTCTCTCGGCCAGCACCGAGGCCTGTGGCGGCCTGCCGGCCACGGCCTCGGGTGTTCTGGCGCTCGACACCGACTACGCACCCGCGAGGTTCCGGCTGCTGGCCGACAACGGCTCGCAGCTGGTCGACCTCTGGGCCTACGCGGAGTAGCTTGGCTCGCCCCCAGGTCGGGCTCACTGCGTGTAGCCCTCCCACCCCCTACCGGGGGCAACACCAGTGGCCCGGCAAAGCCGGTTCCACGGTGTTTCACCAACGGGCCTGGCTGCGCCGGCCAATAGCAAGCCGGCGCGGAGTTGTTCTGCGGCGGCGCGCAGCGCCCGCATGTGGGTGGGCAGTCGCGGAACCGGCTTTGCCGGGCCGCTGACTGCGCCCCCGGTAGGGGGTGGGCGCCCGGACACGAAGTGCCGGGCAACCTGGGGGCGAGCCTTAGTTCAGCAACCGCTTCAGGTAGCGTCCCGTGTGGCTGGCCTCGTTCGCCGCGATGTCTTCGGGCGTGCCCATCCCCACCACCGTGCCGCCGCCGGCGCCGCCTTCGGGCCCCATGTCGATCAGCCAGTCGGCGGTCTTGATGACGTCGAGGTTGTGCTCGATCACCACGATCGTGTTGCCGGCGTCGCGCAGCTGGTGCAGCACCTTGAGCAGCAGTTCGATGTCCGCGAAGTGCAGCCCGGTGGTCGGCTCGTCGAGGATGTAGAGCGTGCGGCCGGTGTCGCGCTTGCTGAGCTCGAGCGCGAGCTTGACTCTTTGCGCTTCACCGCCCGACAGCGTGGTCGCCGACTGCCCCAGCTTGATGTAGCTCAGGCCGACGTCGAGCAGCGTGCGCAGCTTGCGCTCGATGGTCGGCACCGCCCTCAGGAAGTCGTGCGCGGTCTCGACCGTCATGTCGAGGATCTGCGCGATGTTGCGGCCCTTGTAGAGCACCTCCAGCGTCTCGCGGTTGTAGCGCTGGCCGTGGCAGACCTCGCAGGGCACGTAGACGTCGGGCAGGAAGTGCATCTCGACCTTCACCACGCCGTCGCCCTGGCAGGCCTCGCAGCGTCCGCCGGCGACGTTGAAGCTGAAGCGGCCGGGCCCGTAGCCGCGCTCGCGCGCGGTGTTGGTCTCGGCCATCAGCTCGCGGATCGGCGTGAAGAGGCCCGTGTAGGTGGCCGGGTTGCTGCGCGGCGTGCGGCCGATCGGCGACTGGTCGACGTTGATCACCTTGTCGAAGTACTCGATGCCCTCGATGGCCTCGTGCTCGGCCGGCTCCTCATGGGCGCGGTACAGCGTGCGCGCGACCGCGCTGTAGAGCGTGTCGTTGACCAGCGTCGACTTGCCCGAGCCCGAGACGCCGGTCACGCAGGTCAGCAGGCCGACCGGGAAGGCCACGCTGACGTTCTGCAAATTGTTGCCGGTGGCGCCGATGACGCGGATCTCCTGCAGATCGCTTTGCGAGGCCAGGTGCGCCGCTTCGCGCGCCGCGCGCCGCTCGGCCGCGGGGCTGGGCGGAAAGCGCGGAGGCTTCCTGCCCCCGTGGAAGGCCGCCGTCGCCACCACCGGCAGCCACGGCGTGCGCCGCTGGGGCACTTCGATCTTCTTCGCGCCCGACAGGTACTGGCCGGTCAGCGAATCCGGGTGCGCCGCGACCTCGGCGTAGCTGCCCTGCGCCATCACGCGCCCGCCATGCACGCCGGCGCCCGGTCCCATGTCGATCACGTGGTCGGCGGCGTGGATCATGTCCTCGTCGTGCTCGACCACGATCACGCTGTTGCCGATGTCGCGCAGATGGCGCAGCGTGCCGATCAGCCGGTCGTTGTCGCGCTGGTGCAGCCCGATGCTGGGCTCGTCGAGCACGTACATCACGCCGGTGAGCCCGGAGCCGATCTGCGAGGCCAGCCGGATGCGCTGCGCCTCGCCGCCCGACAGCGTCTCGGCGCTGCGGTCCAGGCTCAGGTAGTTGAGGCCGACGTCGTTGAGGAACTTCAGCCTGAGGCCGATCTCGCGCACCACCTTGTCGGCGATCTCGGCCTTGGCGCCGCGCAGCTGCAGTTGCTGGAAATAGGCCAGGCTGTCGCGCAGCGTGGCGTGGCTGATCTCGTAGATCGCCATGCGCTTCGGCTCGGGGCCGGACTCGTCGACCAGGAACACGTTGCGCGCCTCGGGCCGCAGGCGCGAGCCTTCGCAGTCGGGGCAGGGCTGCATGTTGCGAAAGCGCGAGAGGTCTTCCCGCACCATCGTCGAGTCGGTCTCGCGGTAGCGCCGCGCCATGTTCGGGATGATGCCCTCGAAGGGGTGCTTGCGCACCAGCTTCTTGCCGGCCTGCTGGCCGCTGTCCATCACGTAGCTGAACTTGATCTCTTCCTGCGCCGAGCCCTGCAGCACGGTCTGCTGGACCGAGGCAGGCAGCTCCTCGAAAGGCTTTTCGATGTCGAACTTGTAGTGCTTGGCCACGCTCTCCAGCATGCTGAAGTAATAGCCGTTGCGCCGGTCCCAGCCTTTGACGGCGCCGCTCGCGAGGCTCAGCGACGGGAACGCGACCACCCGCGCCGGATCGAAGAACTCGCGGTGGCCGAGGCCGTCGCAGCTCGGGCAGGCGCCCACGGGCGAGTTGAAGGAGAACAGGCGCGGCTCGAGTTCGGCCAGCGAGTAGTGGCAGATCGGGCAGGCGAACTTGGCGTTGAACAGGTGCTCGCGCGGCGGGCCGGCGGCCGCTGCCGCTGCGCCCTCGGCCGCCGGCGCCTCCATCTCGAGCGCGATCGCGCGGCCATCGGCCAGCCGCAGCGCGGCCTCGAAGCTCTCGGCCAGGCGCTGCTGCATGTCGGGGCGCGCGCGCAAGCGGTCGATCACCACGTCGATGTCGTGCTTCTCGGTCTTCTTGAGCTTGGGCAGGTCGTTGTATTCGTAGGTCTGGCCGTCGACCCGGAAGCGGATGTAGCCCTGGGCCTGCATCTCGGCGAACAGCTCGAGGAACTCGCCCTTCTTCTCGCGCGCCACCGGCGCCAGGATCATGAGCCTCGGCTCGTCAGGCAGAGCGATCACCGCATCGACCATCTGGCTCACCGTCTGCGCCTGCAGCGGCAGGTGATGGTCGGGGCAGTAGGGCGTGCCGGCGCGGGCATACAGCAGGCGCAGGTAGTCGTGGATCTCGGTCACCGTGCCCACGGTGGAGCGCGGATTGTGGCTGGTCGCCTTCTGCTCGATGCTGATCGCCGGCGACAGGCCCTCGATCATGTCGACGTCGGGCTTGTCCATCAGCTGCAGGAACTGCCGCGCATAGGCCGACAGGCTTTCGACATAGCGGCGCTGGCCCTCGGCATAGAGCGTATCGAAGGCCAGGCTCGATTTTCCCGAGCCCGACAGGCCGGTGATCACCACCAGCTTGTTGCGCGGGATGTCGAGATCGACGTTCTTGAGGTTGTGCGTGCGCGCGCCGCGGATGCTGATGCGCTGCTGCGCCAGCACGGCGCCGAGGTAGGCGTCTTCGGGGGGGAGATTCACGGGGCGGTCGATTTTGGGCAACCGGACATGATAAGCGGGGCGGCGTTTCCGGGGTTGCGGCGGGATTCGTCCGAATTCCAGCCGCCTGCTTCGGATTGCCCCTCATGCCGTCCGGGCGGCGTTTCGATGCGGCACAATCCCCGGTTCTTTTCCTTCTCCTCCATCCATTCATCAGGGGCAGTGCATATGGCATCGGTCAACAAAGTCATCCTCGTCGGCAATCTGGGCCGCGATCCCGAAACCCGCACCTTTCCCAGCGGCGACCAGGTGTGCAACGTGACCCTCGCCACCACCGACAAGTGGAAGGACAAGCAGAGCGGCGAGATGCGCGAGGCCACCGAGTGGCACCGCCTGGTGTTCAACGGCCGGCTGGCCGAGATCGCCGCGCAGTACCTGCGCAAGGGCTCGCAGATCTACGTCGAAGGCCAGATCCGCACGCGCAAATACAACGACAAGGACGGTGTCGAGAAGTACGCCACCGACATCCGCGTCGACCAGATGCAGATGCTCGGCAGCCGCCAGGGCCAGGGCGGACCTTCGGGCGATGACGACGGCGGCTACTCGCAAGGCGGCGGCGGCGGCGGTGGTGGCGGCGGCTACTCGCGCCCGCCGGCGGCCGCGCCGCGTGCACCGGCGCCGGCACCTCGCCAGGCGCAGCCCAAGTCGTCGTCGGGCTTCGACGACATGGACGACGACATCCCGTTCTGAGCCGGGTTTCGGTCAAGCCAAAAGGCCGGCTCTTTTGAGGGCCGGCCTTTTTTTTACGGCCTGAACTCCTGGTTCTGTTGCCAACCCGTCGATGGTGCCGAGGCGCGGTCGGGGCGTGGATGCACAGAGACGACGTTTCAGGGCGCCAAGGCCACATCCTGGTTCGATCCGGCTGATTCGAGCAAAGCCAGGCAGACACCCAGCGTGGCGCGCGCCCATCGGCCGTCGTGCAGCGCAGGCACACCGCCCACCACAGCGTCGTACAACTCGTCAATGACCTCGAAGCGGGGCACTCGGGGGACGTCAAGCGGCCGGCGCTCCTTCTTCCGGTCATCGTAGACCCAGACGCAGTCGGGAAGCGGCCGCACGTCGCCGCGCTCGCACGACACCACGATGGGCCCGAAATGCTGGTGCCAGGCTCGCGAACCACCGGTTGGTGCGGCGACATAGCCGGCGCCCCCGTAGGTCCCCGAGGCCTTGAGGCGCGCTTCCTCGCTCGGAGAACTCACGGCGGCGAGCTTGCGTCGTGCCGCGCCGTATGCGTCGGGAGACTTGTCGATGCCCATTTCGCCAATCCATCCGCACCATTCGTCCGAGTCGAAATGGCCGTAGCCGTTGTAGCTGAGGCTGGCAAAGGCACCGCCCTCGAACCACAGCAGGGCGGAATAGGCGCCTTGCGTCGGGCGCGCCGGATCCCAGTCGCCCGTGACGGCTCGCACACGGGCCACGGGCGCGCCCGCGAGCAACCGCACCACGTCGACCTGGTGCGCAGCCTGGCTGAACACCACGCCACCGCCATCCTCGGTGCGCAGCTCCTCTGGACGGCGGGGTCGGTAGAGGAAGTCGGTGTAGTTGAGTGCATGGATCATGCGCACCCGGCCGAGTTCACCGCTCGAGACGACATCGCGCGCCCGCAAGTAGGGGGTGTCGAAACTGTGGCAGTGACCGACGATCAAGTGAACGCCCGCTGCGCGGCAGTGTTCGATCATCGAGTCGCATTCGCCCATCGTGAGCGCCATGGGCTTCTCGACCAGCACATGCTTGCCATGCCTGGCCGCAATACGCGTTTGCTCGGCATGGAACTGGTGCGGACTGGCGATATAGATCGCCTCGACCTCCGGGTTGGCCGCCAGGCCCTCGATGTCCGCGTAGGCCGGGGCGTCGAACTCCGTCGCGAACCGGGACCGCGCTTCCTCGCGCGGGTCGCAGGCGGCGACGAGTCGGACGCGGCGATCGCGCTGAAGGGTCGGCAACATGAGCGTGAAGGCACGGCCCAGTCCGGCCACACCGAGTCGGAGTTCGCGGTCCGGTGTCACAGATCGAGCACCAACTCGGCAGACCTGGCCCGCGAGACGCAGATCATGATCTGGCTTTCCATTTCCTCGGGCATCAGCACCATGTCGCGGTGGTCGGCCTCGCCACCGAGCAGCCCGGTACGGCAGGTGCCACAGGTTCCACTCTCGCAGGACGACGCAGCGTTGCACCCGTGATCGCGCAAGACGGTCAGGATCGACTTGCCGACCGGCACCTCGAACTCGCCACCCGTGCGAGCCAGCTTCACCGTGAAGGGCTCGTCGTCCGGACGGACACCCCCGCCTTCGTTGAAGCTTTCGAAATGCACATTGGCTGGTGACCAGTGGCCGGTCATGTCGCGCACAGCTTCCATCAGCGGACGCGGGCCGCAGCAGTACACGTGCGCCGTGTTCGGCTTCTCCAGGGTGGGCCAGAGATCGAAATCTCGGCCAGAATCACCCTGGGAGTGATGGATGCGCACCTGCTTCTTCAGCTCGGGTTGACCCAGTTCGTCGAGGAAGGCTGTGGCCTCGGGCGAGCGTGTCAGGTAGAGAAGTTTCCACGGCGCCGGCGCCAGTTCGCCGAACGATCGAATCATCGACAAGATGGGCGTGATGCCGATCCCTCCGGCGATGAAGAGGTAGCCCTTTGCGTTCTCCACAAGCGGGAATGCGTTCGAGGGAAGCGACGTAGGCAGCGTATCCCCTTCATGGACTTCTTCGTGCATGCAGATCGAGCCGCCTTGACCCGCGGCGTCTCTCTTGACGGTGATGACGTACCGGTTGCGCTCTGCCGGGTCGTTGCACAGCGAGTACTTGCGCATCAGGCCGTTGGGCACCTGCACCTTGACGTGCGAGCCGGGCGTGAACGGCGGCAAGTCGCTGCCATCGGCCTGCACCAACTCGAAGCTGCGGATTCCTTCAGCGACGTCGTACGCGCGAGCGACGCGCAACGGCATCTGGGTGTCGGAGTGTGTCTGAGGCGTGGTCACGGCGGGGCCCTATTCGGCTTTCAGCTGAGCGCGCGCGGCGGCATCGGTCACGCGCTGCTTCTCGCTTCGCAACGCATCTGCAAGTTGCTCGGGCGAGCTCCCCACGGGGTCGACGCCCGCGAGCCGCAACTGCTCGACGATGTCCGGCCGCTTGACGATCTTCGCGATCTCGTTGCTGACCCTGGCAATCGCATCGTTCGGCGTGCCTTTCTTTGCCAGAACCGCGACGTTGAACGCGAAGTCGAAGCCTGGAATCTTTTCAGCCAGCGCTGGCATCTGCGGGGCCAGCGGGGAGCGCGTCGGGGAGTTGGTGGCCAATAGTCGAGCCTGCCCGGACTTGACGAAGCCCATCAACGACGGTGGCGAGGCGAACACCATGTCCACCTGCTCGCCGATCATGGCCGGCACCGAATTCGCGCTGCCTTTGAATGGCACGTGCGTCATGACGATGCCGAGGCTCGCGTTCATGGCCTCGGCTGTCAGGTGGTGGATGCTGCCTGTGCCTGCGGAGCCGTAGTTGAGCCCGCCCGGCTTGGCCTTGGCCAATGCGATCAGCTCGTCGAGGTTGTTGGCCTTCACGCTCTTGTTGACGACAAGGAACAAGGGGGCTTTGCCGACCAGCGAAACCGGAACGAAGTCGGTCGATGCGTCGTAGCTCATCTTCTTGGTCAGAAGCGGCGTGATCGACAGCATCGGGCCATCGGTCACCAGCAGCGTATAGCCGTCGGCCGGTGCCTGCATCAGCGTGGCGGCAGCGACGGCGCCGCCAGCGCCCGGCTTGTTCTCGACGAAGACCGACTGCCCCAGCGCGTCTCCAAGCGGCCGGGAGAGCACACGCGCCACGGTATCGGGCAAGCCTCCCGCCGAGTAGGGAACGACCAGCTTGATCGGGCGACCGGGATAGGTCTGCGCATGCGCCATCGGTCCGATGGCGAAACAGGCGGTGCAGGCCAGGAGGGACCAGGCGATGGTTCTGCGGTTCATGGCGCTTGTCTCTTGTGCTGGTTTCAAATGCTGTAGGTCTCGTAGGTCGCCGGGTGGAAGAGTTCGCTCACCGGCACCAGCCTGGACGAAAGGCCTTGCTCGTGATGGCTTCGAACGAATGTCTCCAGCGTTCTGCTGGCCGCAGCCACGCCGTAGGACCAGAAATCCTCACCCATCGTCTCGCGTGCCGCTTGTAGCTGCTCCTCGACGAACGGCAGCGTGACCTTGGTGGCCGAAGTGTCCGAGAGCAGCTGCAGCGCCGCGGCCTTGGACTGCGTGAAGGCCTTGACGACCGCGGCGGGCAGCCAGGGGTGTTTCGCCGCCAGCTCCTTGCGGATCGCCGCCACGTGCATGATGGGAAAGACGCCGGTGCGCTTGTAGTAGTCCTTGGCCACGGCCGTTGGATCGTCGAAGAGCCATCCGATGTTCGGGTTCTCGAGCGCTGCCCGGCTGGGCGGACGCGGCGCCATGAAACCGTCGATCTCGCCCCGGTCGAGCATCTGCGAAATCGTGGCGCCTTCCGGAGCCTGTTCGATGCGAATGTCGCCAGGCAGCTGCAGCTTGATCTTTTCGGGACGCCCGGGGGTCTCGATGCCGCCGCGGACCCATGTCACATCAGCGGGATGAATGCCGTAGTCGTCCTGCAAGATCGCACGCGCCCATACGTTGGCCGTGAGCTGGTATTCAGGCAGGCCGATGCGCTTGCCCTTCAGATCCGCAGGTTCGCGAATGCGGTCCTTGCGAACATAGATAGAGGTATGGCGAAACGCCCGCGAGAGGAAAACCGGCAGCGCGATGTAGGGACATTCGCCTCTCGAGTGCTTGACGAGATAGCTGGAGAACGAGAGCTCCGTGATGTCGAAATCGACGCTACGCATTGCACGGAAGAACATTTCCTCGGGATTGAGGAGCATGTACACAGGGTCGACACCGTCGATCTGGACTCGGCCGTCATATAGAGCACGGGTGCGGTCGTAGTCGCCCATCGCGACGGAGAGTTGAAGCTTGCTCATCGAATTCACCCCTTCACGGAATAGGACGGTTCGAGTTCGGGCGTCTCCAATCCGTCCTGCCAGATGTAGCGTGCTTCGTAGCTGCGCCAGTCGGTGGTCTTGGGAACGATGGCCTGAAATGCACAGACGGTTGGCGTGGCCGCTTCGGCTCCCGTGCCGATCGCAGGCGCACCTTGCTCGAAGGCGCGTACTGCCTCGAGCATCTGCTTGCGGAACTCGACAATCGCGAGATCGCTCGCGCCCAGACGGTCATGGGTGCGGTCGGCAATGGGGCCCATGGTCAGCCACATCGCGACGTCCTGATTGGGGAAGCCGGTGATGCCTGTGAAGTTGCCCGCCTTCATGGCGTTGCGGTCCTGCCAGAACTTGTTTTCCTCGGTGCGCAGCGGACGGTAGCTTTCGTCAAGATCGATGCCTACCGTCTGGCACAGGAACTTGCGCCAGGTGGCAGTCTCCGGTGTCTGTGCAGGGTGACCCCAGGCGATGAAATAGAACGCCGTGCTCGTGTCGTCCATCGGAACGTTGATGTTGGCAACGTTGTAGAGGTTGTTGGGCGGTATCAGGGCGGTCGCGGGGGCGACGAAGACCGTCGAACGCACATAGTCATTGGCCGCGGCGTTTGTGAGGGGTCGACGCAGCGCGGCATAGCGGAAGCCGTAGCCGGTGCGCTGTACCTGCATGCGCGGCGCCTTGTCGGTGGATGGACGCAGCCAGGTCTTCTCGGTGGCCTTGGCGCTATCGACGCGCGCAGGAACCATGTCGGACGAGTGAAGACTCGAGCTGTGGGCCGAGTCGATGGCGCCTTCGAGAATCTGCGCCCAGTTGCACGGCAAGAGAACCTTGGCGATGCTCACCCGTGTGTCTGCGGTCGGGGCCCAGGCCGGCGGCTCGAAAGACGGCATGGTCTCTTTCGGGCCCATGTAGGCCCATACCATGCCGCCCCATTCCTTCACCGGGTAGGCCGTGTGCTTGACCTTCTCTGCCATGCCACTGGCTGCCGGCTCGGAAGCCATCTCGAGGACATTGCCGTCGACGTCCATCTTCCAGCCGTGGTAGAGGCAGCGCAGGCCGCCCTCCTCATTGCGGCCGTACACCAGAGATGCACGTCGATGCGGACAGCGTTCGTCCATCACACCGACGCGGCCGTCGCTGTCGCGAAACACGACCAGGTCTTCTCCGAACACGCGCGCCTTCACTGGCGTGCCATCCGGTTCCCCGACCTCCTCCTGCAGGCAGACGGGCGTCCAATGGCGGCGCATCAACTGGCCCATCGGGGCTTGGCCCTCGACACGGCAGAGCAAATCGTTTTCTTCGGGAGTCATCATGGTCGACTTCTCATAGTGGTTGAACTAGCTGGCCGATTCGGCCGTGGACTTTCGGCCCATGCGCAGCACCAACGGCTTGGCGCCGTATCGCAGCTTGCAGAGCCAATGGGACAGGGCGGAATCGAGATGCTGGACATGCGCGGGGAACCAGGACGCCAGTTCGTCGGCCAAGCGGCGGGCGACCTCGACGTCGCCATGGGCCAGGCGCCTCTTGACGCCGCTCAGACTCGAGAGCACGGCTTCATGTTCTTTGATGTGGCAATCGCGCGGAGGAAAAGCCGTGTCCAGCATCCATGCGTTCTCGGCTGCGAAATGCATCGTGGCGTGCGCCAACACCTCGTCGAGCGCAAGTGCCAGGTCTTCGTCACGCGCGCATTGCATGCGGCCGATGAACTCGGCGAGCACCTCGTGCTCCTCATCGATGCCGATGTGCCCAAGCAGCAGCGAGTCTGACCAGGCGAGTGGTGGAGAGATCGTGGAGTTCATGTGGGGGAGCAGCGGTTGCCCTCGGATTCGTGGGCGCCGTTTCGTTAGGCGCCTAAGTATTTTAGGGTGGTCGCCATTTCCTCCGCAATCCCGTCGCCTTGGTGTTTTCCCTAGTATGATTAGCCGACTAATGATTCGTCGCGTCGGCCTGGAGGTCTGTGTGGCGCGAGATTCAGCGAGGCGCGGGTTGCGTGCGCGCTACGGCTGGCCCTGTCGGGCACGGCGGCGGTGGACGGAATCGAACCGGCACTGGCGCATGGTCTTCGTCCACGATCAGATGCTCGATGGCCGAGCATTTCCGCGTCCTTGCGGTGATCGATCAGTGGCGTCGCGAGAGCGTGTCTCTGGGGGCCGACTTCCGACTCGCAGGTCGATGCGTCGGGAAGGCGCTCGACGAATATGGGCCTGGCGGCGTGGTGAGAAGCTGGGCTAAAGGCGGCCCGGAAAGCCCACGGACCGCGGGCTCAGTGAGTCGCTCAACGGTCGGTTGCGCGGTGGGGTCCGCGCGCCGGCCGCTCGACTCGGCGGGCGGCGCGTTGAACAGCGTGGAAGATTCGTGGGTCTTGCGGGCGGAGGCTAGCCCAGGAAAGTCACGACGCCGTTCGACAGGTCGTACATCGAGCCGACGATCTTGATCTGACCCTTCTTCTCGAGGTCCGAGAGGATCGGGCTGCCGCTGCGCAGCGTGTCGATCGTCAGTTGCACGTTCGAACGCGCCACCGCATCGACAAAGGCCGGATTCTTGCCGGATCGTTCACCCGTGTAGCTGGTGCTGGCGATCGCCGGCTTGATGGTGTCGAGCAAGCCGGTCAGGTTGCCGAGCTGTACGTTGTCGATGGCACCGCGGATCGCGCCGCAGCTGGTGTGGCCCATCACCAGCACGACCTTGGCGCCGGCTGCCGCGCACGCGAACTCCAGGCTGCCCATCAGGTCCTTGTTCGCGATGTTGCCCGCGATGCGCGCGTTGAAGGTGTCGCCGATCCCCATGTCGAGCAGGATCTCGGCCGGCGCGCGCGAGTCGATGCAGCTCAGGATCACCGCGGCCGGGTATTGGCCCGAGGCGCTTGCGCGCTTCTGCGCCAGGTAGTCGTGCGTCTGCACCTTGCCGGCGCGAAAGCGCTGGTTGCCTTTCTTCATCATCTCGATGACCTTGTCGGGCGTCAGCGCGTCGCGCTGGGCCTGGCTCAGCGCGGCCGCCTGCACGTCTTCGGTGCGCAGGCCGATGCCCGCCATCAGCACCGCGCCGGTGCCCGCCTTGAGCCATGCGCGCCGGCCCTTGGCCTTCGTGCCTGTCGAAGGGGCGGTGCCGTCGCCGGCGCAGCAAGCCTGGATCGATTTCATGATGTCATTCCTCGTCGTGCCGGCCGATGATGCGGCGATCGACTCCGAAAATCCAGCGCCGCGCGCAACGCTAGTGGTCGCCCTTGACAAAGAACGGTGCGCCATCGATGCTCGGCCGCGGAAAAACCATCCGTGGATGGGGCCCAGGCGTGAGAACCGACCAAAAGAATCGATGAGAACAATAAAACTGTGGGATGTGCCGGCACTTCCACCCGCCCACACGGACCCGGCATGAGCAATTCGCAAGACCAGAAGCTTTCGCGCGGCGCCCTCATCGCGCTGGTGGTCGGGTCCATGATCGGTTCGGGCATCTTCGCGCTGCCCTCGGCCTTCGGCCGCTCGACCGGCGGCTTCGGCGCGCTGATCGCGTGGGCCATCGCCGGCACCGGCATGCTGATGCTCGCACTGGTGTTCCAGACCCTGTCGCGGCGCCGGCCCGACCTCGACACCGGCATCTATGCCTATGCCAAGGCCGGCTTCGGCAACTATCTGGGCTTCGCGTCGGCCGTGGGCTACTGGATCGGCTGCTGCCTGGCCGATGTCGCCTGCCTGGTGCTGATCAAGGCGACGCTGGGCCAGTTCTTCCCGGTCTTCGGCGACGGCTCGACCGCCGTGGCGATCCTCTCCGCCTCGGTGATCCTGTGGGGCGTGCACGTCCTGGTGCTGCGCGGCGTCAAGGAGGCGGCGACCCTGAACACCATCGCCACCGTCGCCAAGATCGTGCCGATCGCCGTCTTCCTGGTGGTCGCGGTCGCCGGCTTCAAGGCCGACATCTTCGCCTGGAACTTCTGGGGCGGTGAAGAGCGCAGCCTGTCGAGCCTGGCGGGCCAGGTCCGCAACACGATGCTGGTGACCGTGTTCGTGTTCGTCGGCATCGAAGGCGCCAGCGTCTATTCGCGCCACGCGAAGAAGCGGGAGGACGTCGGCACGGCCACGGTGCTGGGCTTCCTCGGTGTGCTGTGCCTGCTCATCATGGTCACGATGTTCTCGTACGGCGTGCTGCTGCGCCCGGACTTGCAGGCGCTGCCGACGCCCGCGATGGCCGGCGTGATGGCCTCCATCGTCGGCCCCTGGGGCCTGGTCTTCATCAGCGTCGGCCTGCTGATCTCGATCCTCGGCAACTACCTGTCGTGGTCGCTGCTCGCCGCCGAGGTCCTGCATTCGGCGGCCAAGAACAACACCATGCCGAGCTTTCTCGCCCGCGAGAATGCCAACCAGGTGCCGGCCGCTGCGCTGTGGCTGACCAACATCGTGATCCAGCTCTTCCTGCTCGTGACCTGGTTCGCCGAATACGCCTTCACGCTGGCGCTGAAGATGACGAGCTCGATGACGCTCATCCCCTATCTGCTGGTCGCCGCCTACGGCCTCAAGCTCGCATGGACCGGCAAGACCTACGAGCGCGGCGGCGCGAGCCGCATCGGCGACGGGGTGCGCGGCGCGATCGCGACCGTCTATGCCGCGGGCATGCTGTATGCAGGCGGGCCGAAGTTCCTGCTGCTCTCGGCGATCCTCTATGCACCGGGTACCTTTCTCTATTTCCTCGCCCGGCGAGAACAGAAGGAGCGGATCTTCACCGGGCCCGAGATGGTTGTCTTCGGCGTGCTCGTGGCCGCTGCGCTGGGCGCGCTGTGGGCGCTGGTGTCCGGTGCGATCGCGGTGTAGTGCAGATATCAGACAAGGAGAGTCCCATGCAACGCTACCTTTACATCGCGCTGATCGTGATCCTGGCCGGCATCGTCGTGCTGTTCAAGATCCAGAACCTGGAGTCGGTGACCGTCTCGCTGTTCTCGATGAGCATCAGTCTGCCGGTCTCGGTGCTGGTGCTGCTGATCTATGTCCTGGGTATGCTCACGGGCGGCTTCGTGCTGGGACTGCTGCGATCATTGGCGCACGGCGCGACGCGGCGGCCCTGAGGGCGAATGCCTTCATACTTCAATTTCCAACAAACTAGAAAGACCTGTATGAGCAATTTTTGGGACCTGATCCAACTCCTGCTGTCGACCTTCGTCCTCATCGTCTACCTGCTCATCCTGTTCCAGATCATCGGCGATCTGTTCCGCGATTCGGAGCTGGGCGGCGGGACCAAGGTGCTGTGGATCATCGGGCTTGTCGTCATCCCGGGCCTGACGGCGATCATCTACATCATCACCCGGGGCCGCGGCATGGCGGAGCGGCAGCGCGCCAGCCTGCAGCGCGCGAAGTCCGATACCGACGCCTACATCCGCGAAGTGGCCGGCAAGTCGCCGGCCGAACACATTGCCGAAGCCAAGGCGCTGCTCGATGCCGGCACCATCAATCAGGAAGAGTTCGCGAAGCTCAAGGCCAAGGCACTGTCCTGAGCGAGCAAGCCTAGAGCAGATCCTCGGGCACTAGCGGCTGCAGCAGCAGCCGCTGCAGCGCAGTGAACGGCGAGACGCCCGGCTCTTCGTCTACTGCCTGGTCGTCGTTTTCGCTCGGAGGCACCCAGGACAGCGTCCCCTCTTGCGGGTCCAGCTGCACCCGATAAGCCTCGGTCTTCATCGCCGCCACGACGCGCAGCGCTTCTTGCGCCAGCGCGGGGCTGTCGACGGCGACGCCCAGCTCGGTGTTGCGGCGCGCCGAGCGCGGATCGAGGTTGAGCGATCCCAACAGCACGGTTTGTTGATCGATGACGGCCAGCTTGGCATGCAGGCGGCCGCGTGACGAGCCGCCGCCGAACATCGGCTTGCTGCCGGGCGAGGGGGTGGCGCTGATCTCGTACAGCTTGACACCGGCCTGCACGATCCGCGTCCGATAGCGCGCGTAGCCGAAGTAGACCAGCGCCGAATCGCTCGCGGGAAGCGAATTGGTCACGAGCGTCATGTCGACGCCCTTGTGCTCCAGGCTGCGCAGCACCTCCATGCCACGCTTGCCCGGCACCAGGTAGGGCGAGCTGACCACGAGCTCCGAGCGCGTGCCGAGCATCTGGCTCACGGCACCCGTCATCAGGCTGCTGGACTCGAGTTCTTCCGGTGGCAGCTGCCGCTTGGAGGGGCGATCCGCCACCGCGTACGCGAGGCCGGGCACCAGGGTCAGACGATTGGCCGCGAGCTGCACGCCGACGGGTTCATGGCCCAGCAGGTCCTTCGAGGGCAGCGCGAGATCGATCTGCGCCGCATTCGCCGGCAGCAGCTGCGCCAGCGCGGTCCCCGGGCCCGGCGAGCCGGCCAGCGACGCCGCGGGGAAGGACTCGTCGCTGTTCCAGTAGCGATCGAAGAGCACGCCCAGTTGCGGCACGACGAGTCCGGCAGCGATGGCATCGAGATCGATGAAGTTCGCGGTCGGGTTGCGGCCGAAGTATTCGTCGGCGATGTTGCGGCCGCCGACGATCGCCAGTGCGCCGTCGGCGATCAGCAGCTTGTTGTGCATCCGGCGATCGAGCCGGGCCAGATCGCCCAGCGAGCTCGCGAGCCGGCCGGGCAGGCTGCCGCGCGCGCAACAGAAGGGGTTGAACAGCCGGATCTCGAAGTTCGGCACGCCGGAGAGCGCCTGCAGCAGCGCTTCGGCGCTCGCGCTGTTGAAGTCGTCGAGCAGCAGCCGCACGCGCACGCCGCGCTCGGCGGCATCGCGCAGCGCGCCGAACACCGCGCGTCCGGAGGCATCGTTCTCCATGATGTAGACCTGCAGATCCAGCGTCTGCGTGGCGCGCCCGATCAGTGCCAGGCGGGCATCGAGGCCGTAGGAGCCCAGCGGCAGCAGGCGGAAGCCCGACGGGGCGCCGGCCGGGAGCTGCGTGGCGGCAAGCTGCGCGAGCGGGCTTTTCGTGCTCGACGCCTGCAGGCTGTGCGAGAGCGGCCGTTGCACGTTGGCGGGCAACGAGCCGCAAGCGCCCAGCGCCAGCGTCAGGATGATCGCCCAGAATTTGAAGAAGCGCAGTGCCATGGCCGCGAGCCTACCCGTTGTCGGGCAAATATCCCTTCGCCGCTTGAAAGCGCGCGATCCAGGCCAAGATAGCGGCATGATTCCGTTTTCGATCCTCGATCTTTCGCCCATCACCGAGGGCGGCGATGCGGCCCAGTCCTTCCGCAACTCGCTGTCGCTGGCGCAGCACGGCGAGAAGCTGGGCTACCGCCGCTACTGGCTGGCCGAGCACCATGGCATGCCGGGCATCGCGAGCGCCGCGACCGCGGTGCTGCTGGCCCACATCGGCGCCGGCACCTCGACCATCCGCATCGGCGCCGGCGGCGTGATGCTGCCCAACCATTCGCCGCTGGTGATCGCCGAGCAGTTCGGCACGCTGGAGTCGCTCTATCCGGGCCGCATCGACCTCGGCCTCGGCCGCGCGCCGGGCTCCGACCAGCGCACCGCGCAGGCGCTGCGGCGCGACCTGCAGTCCGATGCCGACCAGTTTCCGCAGGACGTGGTCGAGCTGATGGACTTCATGTCGAAGGAGCCGCGGCAGCCGGTGCGTGCGGTGCCGGGCATGGGGCTCGAGGTGCCGGTGTGGATCCTGGGCTCGAGCACCTTCGGCGCCCAGCTCGCGGCCCACCTGGGCCTGCCCTACGCCTTCGCCTCGCATTTCGCGCCGCAGCAGCTGATGCAGGCGATCCGCATCTACCGCGAGACCTTCAAGCCCTCGGCCCAGCTGGCCAAGCCCTACGTGATGCTGGGCTTCAATGTGTTCGCGGCCGACACCGACGAGGAAGCCGAGTTCCGCGCCACTTCCTGGCAGCAGGCCTTCGTGAACCTGCGCAGCGGCCGGCCGGGCCGGTTGCCGCCGCCGGTGGCGGGCTACCGGGGCAAGGTCGGTCCGGCCGAGAACGCCCTGCTCGATTCGGTGCTGTCGTGCTCGGCGGTGGGCTCTGTGGACACCGTTCGCGCCGGCATCCAGGCCTTCATCGAGCGCACCGGCGCGGACGAACTGATGATCACCTCCCAGGTGTTCGACCACCAGGCACGGCTGCGTTCCTATGAGCTGCTGGCCGGCTTGCGGCATCGGGCCGCCGCGGCCTGATTGCCCCGCTGCGGGCACCGGGTCGCCCATGCTGGGACAATCCCAGCCCTATGGACAAACAGCGCATCGTGGTGGGCCTGAGCGGCGGAGTCGATTCCGCGGTCACGGCGCACCTGCTGAAGCAGCAAGGCCACGAGGTGGTCGGCATCTTCATGAAGAACTGGGAAGACGATGACGACAGCGAGTACTGCTCGTCGAACATCGACTTCATCGACGCCGCCAGCGTGGCCGACGTGCTGGGCATCGAGATCGAGCACGTCAACTTCGCGGCCGACTACAAGGACCGCGTGTTCGCGGAGTTCCTGCGCGAGTACCAGGCCGGCCGCACGCCCAACCCCGACGTGCTGTGCAACGCCGAGATCAAGTTCAAGGCCTTTCTCGATCACGCGATGCGCCTGGGTGCCGAGAAGATCGCCACCGGGCATTACGCCCGCGTGCGCCGCAACGCGGCCAGCGGCCTGCACGAACTGCTCAAGGGGCTCGACCCGGCCAAGGACCAGAGCTACTTCCTGCACCGGCTGAACCAGCAGCAGTTGTCGAAGACGCTGTTCCCGGTCGGCGAGCTGCACAAGACCGAGGTGCGCCGGATCGCCGACGAGATCGGCCTGCCGAACGCGAAAAAGAAGGACTCGACCGGCATCTGCTTCATCGGCGAGCGGCCGTTCCGCGAGTTCCTCAACCGCTACATCTCGAAGGAGCCGGGCCCGATCCGCGACGAGCGCGGCCGCCAGATCGGCGAGCACCAGGGCCTGAGCTTCTACACGCTGGGCCAGCGCCAGGGGCTCGGCATCGGCGGCATCAAGGCCCGGGGCGCGCAGCGCGGCGCCGGCGACCATGCACCGTGGTTCGTGGCGCGCAAGGACGTGGCCAGCAACACGCTGTGGGTGGTGCAGGGGCACGACCATCCCTGGCTGCTGTCGCGGACGCTTTTGGCCGACGACGCGAGCTGGGTCGCGGGCAGCGCGCCGACCGCCGGCGCCCTGGCGGCGAAGTCGCGCTACCGCCAGGCGGATGCTCCCTGCCGGCTGGGCGAGGGCGCCAACGTCGCCTTCCGCCTCGATTTCGATGAAGCCCAGTGGGCGGTGACGCCGGGACAGTCGGCCGTGCTGTACGACGGCGAGGTGTGCCTCGGCGGCGGCGTGATCTCGAACACGCCTTAGCCGATCGAAGGATCGACCCGCACCAGTTCCAGGGGATAGCGCTTCCCGGCCAGATGGTCTTCCACGCATTGCAGCAGCAGGGGGCTGCGATGCCGCGCCGTGCTGGCGCGGATTTCATCGACCGTCATCCACAGCGTGCGCACGATGCCGTGGTCGAGCGGGCGCGCAGGCTCGAAGTCTCCCAGCGTGCCGGTGAAGGCAAAACGCAGGTAGGTGATGTCCTTGGGCTGCCGGGTGCGGGCCAGGTAGATGCCGACCACGGCGGTGGGCGTGAAGCGGTGCGCGGTTTCCTCCAGGGTTTCTCGCACGCAGCCTTCGGCGGGCGACTCGCCGGGGTCGAGATGGCCGGCCGGGGTGTTCAGCCTGAGCCCATCGGCGGTTTCTTCCTCGACAAGAAGGTAGCGGCCCTGCCGCTCGATCACGGCGGCCACCGTGACGTTGGGTTTCCAGCGTTGTGCCATGTTCAGGACTCCGTATCGGACGCCGGTGTCGCGCGCTCGGCCGCGGACGGCCTCGGCAGCACCAGCGTGACGGTGCAGCCGGCATCGGCTGCGTGGTCGACCTCCATCGTTCCGCCATGGCGCTGCGCCACGGAGCGGACCAGCCGCGACTGTAGCTGGACCGGAGCGCCGGCCCCGGGCTCGCGCAGCGAGATGCGCCACTGCTGGCCGTCCGCGGCGACGCCGCAATGCAGCGCCGAGCCCGGTGGCGCGCGTCGCAGCGCATGGTCCACCATGGCGTCCAGAGCGCGCGTGAGCAGGCCGCGGTCGGCCAGGCAGGGCGCCTCGTCGGGCACCGGCGGCAACAGGATCCGGACGCGCTTTGGGGCGGCCAGGGTCCAGGCCGCATCGATGACCAGCCGCAGCAGCGCCACCAGGTCGAGCGGCTCGATCTGCAAGGGCCGGACCTGGGCCCGCGCCAGGGCCACGAAGCGGTCGGAGCGCTCGAGGCCGGCCTGCGCCTCGCGTTCGATGCTCGGCAGCAGCGAGCCGTCCGCGAAGGCCTCGGGCCGCTGGCGCGCCAGGTCGAGCAGGGTCTGGATCGTCGCGCCCGATTCGCGCGCATCGTGCGAGAGAAAGCGCAGCGCCTCGTCGCGCTGCCGTTCGGCCTGCCGCATCGGCGTGATGTCGATCAGCACGACCAGCCAGCCGCGGTGTCCCGCGCTATCGTCGAAAAGCGGCAGACAGCGCAACAGCAGGCCGCGGCCCTCGTGGTCCTCGCCTTCGCCGACGACCGGTTGCGGGCTTCCGTGCAGCGCAGCCCGGGGCAGCATGGGCGCACCGGTGCTGCACCAGCGAAGCCCGCGCAGCAGCCGGTCCGCGTCCTGGCCCCGCAACTGCTCGCCGCTGCACTGCCAATGGCGAAGCGCCGCCGGGTTGGCGATCGTCACGCGTCCGTGCCGGTCGAGCATCAGGGCGGCATCGGGCCAATGATCCAGGCTGCGCGCCTGGTGGGCGTGCCGTTTCATTCCGACGTGTCGGCCGAGGGGTAGAGCGGCGCGAGCTGGTCGGCCTCGAGCGGCTCCAGCCGGTAGCCCAGGCCATAGATGGCGGACAGCAGGAAACCGTTCGAAGGTTGCAGCTCGAGCTTCAGCCTGAGGCGGGAGATGTGGGTGTCGAGCGAGCGCGAGGGCGTCTCGGCGCCGATGCCCCAGACCGCCTCGCGCAGATGTTCGCGCGACAGCAGGCGGCCGAGGTTCTGGAACAGGAACAGCGCCAGCTCGTACTCGCGCCGGCTGAGCTCCACCAGCCGGCCGTCGATCCGCAGGGTGCGCGTCGAGGGATGGAAGCGATAGCCGCGGAAGGCGAGCTGGCTGTCGTGCCGTGCCGGATAGGCGCGGCGCAGCAGCGCGCGCACGCGGGCCTGCAACTCGGGCACCCGGACCGGTTTGGTCATGAAGTCGTCGGCACCGGCCGCCAGTCCTTCGACCAGGTCTTTTTCCTCTCGCCGATTGGTGACGAAGAGAATGGGCAGCGAGCTGTTCAGGTCCTCGCGGATCCACCGGACCACCCTTGGTCCCTCGATGTCGGGCAGGCCCCAGTCGAGGATCAGCAGGTCGTAGGTTTCACGGTGCAGGTCGCGCAGCAGCGACTTGCCGTCGCTGTAGCCATGGCACTCGTGGCCAATGACCTCCACGGTGTGGCGAATCAGTTCGAGCTGATACGCCTCGTCATCGAGCGCAGCAATTCGCATTCCATCCCCTGTTTCTTGTTGTCATGCGAAGCCGGCATCTGTGTGCCGGTCGTCCCGCGACAGTGTACAGAGGGGCGCGCGAGGGACAAGGTGCTTGTGGCGTCTTCGGGTAAGCTCGGCGCGAATTCCAATGCTGCCCTGAGGAGAAGTCCATGCTGATAGGCGTGCCGGCCGAGACTGTGCCAGGCGAAACCCGAGTTGCCGTGACCCCGGAGACCGCGAAGAAGCTCGTGGCGCAGGGCCATGTGGTGCGTGTGCAAGCGGGCGCGGGGGTGGCTGCGAGCGTGACCGATGCGGCGTACCAGGCCGCGGGGGCCGAGATCACGGATGCGGCGGGGGCCTTCGGCGCCGAGATCGTGCTCAAGGTGCGCACGCCGGACGAGCGCGAGAGCGCGCTGATGAAGCCGGGCACGGTGGTCGTCGGCATGCTCAACCCCTTCGACGGGGCGGGGCTGCAGCGGCTGGCCGCGGCGGGCCTCACGGCCTTCGCGCTGGAGGCCGCGCCGCGCACCACGCGCGCGCAGAGCATGGACGTGCTCTCCTCGCAGGCCAACATCGCCGGCTACAAGGCCGTGATGATCGCGGCCGACCAGTACCAGCG
>NZ_JBFUFO010000049.1:0-46619 GCF_056403395.1 Variovorax sp. P2_H12
ACGGGCAAGATGAGTTCCGTCGAGCAGATCAAGCAGTTGGTGCGTATCTCCGGCGAATTCGGCCGCCCCATCGCGACAGCGAAACAGGCACGAGAGATCATGAAGATCGGGGTCTTCTACGAAACGACGGAAGAGACGCTTCAGGCCAACGGCTTCGCGCCCAATCGCAACGGTGGCAACCAGGGATTCCTGCGCAAGCCGGCCAGCGACCTCGGCTGAAGCCCATCACTTGCCTGCTCCGGATTCTCCCGGAGCCGCCATCACAGCCGCTTGTTTGCTCCATTGCGAGGCGCTGCAGCCGAACAGATTGTGGAACCAGTGACTGAAACTGCTGGGACTGGAGAAGCCTAGCAGTTCAGCCACCTCGCTGAGCGGCAGGTCGCTCTCGCGCAAGTGTCGCTTCACCAGATCCGAGCGCACCTGTTCGAGCAAGCCGCTGAAAGTGACCCCCTCCGCATCGAGTCGGCGGTGCAGCGTGCGGCGATCGACGCGCAGGTGCCGTGCAATCTCCTGCGCGGTGCAGGTGCCACCAGGCAGCAATGCCAGGATGAGTTGGCGGCAGGCTTCCCGCACACTTTCGCTGCGATCCCTGAGGTCCGCTTCCAGGTATTTGCGCGCGAAGCCCGCCGCCACCGGGTCTCCGGGCTCGCGTGGTCTGGACAAGTCGGTCGCCAGGCAGACCAGGCCGTTGAATTCCTGGTTGAACTTGACGCTGCGTCCGAAGAATGCCCGGTGAGCGGACACGTCCACAGGCGGGCGATGCGTGAAGCAGACTTCAAGCGGCCGCCAATGCGATCCGATCAAATCGCCCAGCATGCGAAACATGGTGCCCACGGAGAGTTCCACCGACTGTCGCATCTGCAGCCCGGGGCTTGGCAGCAAGTCTTCCCGGATGATGACCAGGCTGCCGGTGTCTTCGACACGGACGATCAGCGAGGCGTTCACCAGCTTGAGGTAGCGGCACAGCGTGTCGAGGGCATCCCTCGGCGTGCGCTCCTCCCTCAGCACCAGGCTGATGGGCCCGAGGGCGGAGAGCTTGCGCTGGGCCGCAAGACGCAGCGCCAGATCTTCCGTCTTGGTGGCACGCGCGGTGATCTCCAGCAACTCGCGCGCGGCATCTCTCGGAATCAGCGTCTCGGGGTCTTCCAGGAACTTGGCCTGCAGCCCCACGGTTCGCATGAACGCATTGGGGTCCCGGCCGAGAGACTGCACCAACTCGACGTAGCCGATCAAGCTGGCGCTGCGCACGAGTCGAGCGATATGTCTCATGGGGTGGGCGCGATTATCGTCCGGCCTCGCCCCCGAAGCGTGTCCCCGGGCGAGGTGGGCTTTCCCTGTTGACGTCGCCACGACCAGGATCACCGTGACCCCCATGACCTCGAACGATCTGGTGTCACGGGTCGCTACCGCCTCGATGGCGCTGGACTGCGCGATCGCTGCAATCTGGGCGTCGCCGATCGAGACGCTGTGTCCTGCTCCCCGAGCCTTTCCTGGTCAACGACGTGCTATGGCGCGACGGCGCAATTCATGCGCCCTTCATCCTCCCTATATCCGCCTTGATCACGGAGCACTCAGCGGAGCGCGCACGATATGACGAAGCGCTAGAGGCCTTCTCGCGGCCGTTGATGGAACGCAACCCGACCCGCGGCTGGAGTTTCAGCCCCGTTGAACATCCAGCGTCGGCGGCTTGGCTACTTTGAGAGCAGGGAGCTTCAAGACGCTGCCCAGGTTCGCCGCGATGGCTGGGTGAAACGTTGCAAGGATCTTCGTGCCCTCGGCGATCCGGCTTCGCCATCCCTTGCCGCGACCCATGATGTCGTCCGCCACCTCCTGAAGTGCGTACGGCGATCGCGAAGCGCTGCCAGCCGAACACCTCCTTGACCAACACCCAAGCGCCGTTAGGCCCGATGGCGCGCAACTGGGCCAGTTTCGCCACCAGCGGTTGCCCTCGATGAGCCTTCACAGACCGGCGGAGTCACTTCCGGCATGTCCGCTCGCTCCATCGCCGCCGCACCGGATTCGTCCGTGCGCACAGGCGTCGATGCGGCGCCAGGCCTTGAACCGATCGAAGCTCCCGTCCGAAGACCAGGCGCAGACGCAATTCAAAAATACGTGACTCCATGCAAGACATACGGTATAAATCGTTTACACCATTACTTGACATTGATGACCGCTTTGAATACCGCCCCGAATCAGACGGCACCCGACCACGCAGAGGCCCCTTCTGCCCGCGCCGAGATGGCCCTGCAGTCCCCGGAGGGTTTGCCCCCATCCGCCGCTCCTACGGTGAACGCGCCCAAGGCGCCGAGTCGCGCGCCACGCAAGGCGGCAACGCCGACGCCCAACGCCAAGGCCACATCGCCTTCGAAGACAGTGAGGAGGGCGCAAACGAAACAGGCGGGTCCCACAGTCAGCCAGGCTGCGACCTCCAAGAAGGTAGCCAAGCACCCACCCGAGCCGCTACCGAAAGCCCGGCCCACGGCGAAGTCGGACGGCGCTGCCAAGAAGCTCTCGTCCAACACCGCCGAGAAGTCCACCAGCAGCAAGAAGGCGCCCAAGCCCAAGGAAAAGCTGGTTCGCGACAGTTTCACCATGCCCCAGGAAGACTACGCACTGATCGCCGGACTGAAGAACCGCGCCCTGATGTTCAAGCGACCGACGAAGAAAAGCGAACTTTTGCGCGCCGGCCTGCATGCGCTCCAGGCATTGCCGGCGGCAACCCTTCGCGAGGCCCTCGATTCGCTGACCCCCTTGAAGGTGGGCCGCCCCAAGCGGGGAGCCCTCTAAAGGACCCGAAATGGATTTTCATCGGTGATCGCCTTGGAGGGCCTCGCGTCCGTGACGCCCACGGACCTCCCTGAACTCGAGGAACTGCGAACGCTCACCGAACTCGGCGCCCCGTGGATGGAGCGGCGCCTGCTCTGCGAGGTCGATGCGGGCGAGCGCCGCTTCCCGGTACACGCCTACCTGCTGGGCAGCAGCCGAAAGGACGCGCCGGCGGTCGGCATCTTCGGCGGCGTCCACGGCCTGGAGCGCATCGGCGCCGAGGTCGCGATCGCCTACCTGCGCAGCATTGTGATGCGACTGCCCTGGGACGTGTCGCTGCAGCGCATGCTCGAGACGACGCGGCTGGTGTTCGTGCCGTTGGTCAACCCGGGCGGGCTGTGGCTGGGCACGCGCGCCAATCCCCGGGGCGTCGACCTGATGCGCAATGCGCCCGTCGACTCCAGCGAACGGGTGCCCTACCTCGTCGGCGGGCACCGGATCAGCGCCGCCCTGCCCTGGTACCGGGGGGCCAAGGAGGCCCGCATGGAATGCGAGAGCGCGGCCCTGTGCCGCATTGTCGAAGCCGAACTGCTCGACCGGCCGCTCAGCATCTCGGTCGACTGCCATTCCGGCTTCGGCCTGAGCGACCGGGTCTGGTTCCCCTTCGCCCACACCGGGCGCCCGATCGCGCACCTGCCGGAGATCCACGCCTTCGCCGAGATCCTCGACCACAGCCTCCCGCACCACCGCTACGTGGTCGAGCCGCAGAGCAAGCAATACCTCACTCATGGCGACCTCTGGGACCATCTCTACCTGGGCGCCGCGGAACGAACCGGCAGCGTGTTTCTGCCCATGACGCTCGAGATGGGATCGTGGCGCTGGGTGCTCAAGAACCCGCGCCAGTTCCTCTCGCGCAGCGGCATCTTCAACCCGGTGGTCGAGCACAGGCGCCAGCGGGTGTTGCGGCGCCATGTCGGCTGGCTCGATTTCATCACGCGCGCGGTGTGCAGCCACGAGGGCTGGATGCCGGCACCGGCGCAGCGTGCGCGGCACCGTGCCGGCGGCCTGGCCCGGTGGTACGGCGCGCGGGCCTGAGCGGTAGCCGATGGAACGCTGGGTCCTGTTGCGCGGCCTCACGCGCGAAAGCGCGCACTGGGGTGTCTTTCCCGAGTTGCTGCAAGCGCAGTTGCCGCCCGGCGCGCAAGTGCTCGCCGTCGAGATTCCCGGCAACGGCCGCCTGCGGCAGCTGGCCAGCCCCACGCGCATCGAGGCCGCCACCGAGAGCTGCCGCCAGCAGCTTCAGGCCCTCGGCGTCGCGCCACCCTATCGCCTGCTCGCGATGTCTCTCGGTGCCATGATCGCGGTCGACTGGGCCGACCGGTTTCCGGGCGAACTCGAAGGCTGCGTGCTGGTGAACACCAGCCTGCGCGTCTTCAGTCCCTGGTACCAGCGCCTGCGGCCGGCCAACTACGGCGCGCTGCTGGGCCTGCTGCTGAGCGCCGATGCCCGCCGCCGCGAGCAGGCCATCCTGCGCCTGACCAGCCGGCAACCGGGCTGCGCCATCGAAGTCATTGATGAATGGACTGCCATTCGCCAAGCGCGGCCGGTCTCCGGCACCAATGCCCTGCGCCAGTTGCTGGCAGCGGCGCGCTACCGCGCGCCAACCCGGGCGCCCGCCGTTCCGCTGCTGGTCCTCGTGAGCCAGCGCGATAGGCTGGTCGACGCGCATTGCTCGCGATGCCTTGCCCAGCATTGGAATGCCACGCTCGTCGAGCACCCAACCGCGGGTCACGACCTTCCGCTGGATGACGGGCCTTGGGTCGTGCAGCAGGTCTGCGCCTGGGAGGCAGTCACGAATGCCGTCAAGCTCGACTCCCCCGCATTCCCATCGCGGGAACGCTGACCCGCCTCCTGCTCCCCTCACAGGACAACCGACCTGATCGCGCAGTAGTGACTGGCCGAGCCACCGATGACGAACAAGTGCCAGGCGCCCTGCGCGCACGGCCAGCCATCCCATGCCCAGGTACCTGGACAGCGAAGGCGACGAGCCCTCCCTGACGCGGGTTTCGAGCCCGACCCCGACCAGAGCGACGGTCCAGACCGCACCCACCATGGCCACGCCCTGCCAGCCTCCAAGCGAAACCAGGCCGAACGGCGTATAGGTGCCGGCAATCATCAGGTAGATGGCGCAATGATCGGCTCGCCGCCAAGTCTCTTTCGCAGGGCCCTGGGACGCATGGTAGAGCGTCGACGCCGCATACAACAGCACCAGGGTCAGGACGAAGATCGCAGCAGCGGCGCAGCGCACCGCATCCCCGGTGCCCGCAGCCTTGATCCAGAGAAAGGCGCCGCCGACGAGCGAGAGTATCAAGCCCAGGAGATGGCTGTAGCCATTGAATCGCTCCCCGTCAATGACGCGAAGGCTTTGGGCGGAACGTGCGTTGTAGTCCATCACTGCAAGATCAGATCGTGGTGCGATGACCTTGTCATGACGCAAGCGGCATCTGACCGGGACGCAAGTTGTGCCTCGACTGCGCAAACCCGTCCGTCCGATGGTGCTATCGAAGAAGGCGGGAAAATGCCACATGTCCCTGCTGTCCGTCAGTCACGCGAATCCCAGCGTTGAGGAGGTTGTCGCCTCCTACCGTGCCGCGCATTACTGCATCGAGCCGGCAGGTGCATCTGCCGTGATACTGCGCATCGGTGAGCGGTCAGCCGGGTTGGCTGCGCTATACAGCGAATTGGGCGTGGACAGCTGCGCATTCCTCACCGCTTCGAACCCGTTGGGAGTTGTCTTGCGCGATGCGGACAACGCGGTCGCCATGACTGCGCTGTGCGTTGATGTCCACGCGTTGGGCTTCGCGCTGTTGCCCGGCGTTACCAGAGATGGGGACCCTGCCAGCAGCTGGCCTGGCGAAGAGAGCATTGCAGTCCTCGGCATCGGTCGAGACGCGGCGCGTGATCTGGGGGATCGCTACCAACAGAACGCCATCGTGTGGGCAGGCTCCGATGCTGTGCCCGAACTGATCCTCCTTCGATAGCCCGGAGCCCACAGCAACGGCCATCGTGCTTCAGATCAGTCAGAGCTGGATCTGCTCGTCAGAGGGTGAGCGATCGCCGGACGGCGCGCGTCTGTCCAGCGAACGCGACGTCAACCGCTGTGTCGGCGCTGCTCGAATCTTCGGGGCTCACCATCGTGCCAATGCGCCACCCAGTGCGCCGGCAACTCCTCCCAGCGCAACGCCGACCACCACACCGACCGGGCCGGCCATCGCGACGCCGATGGCGGCACCCGCGGCCGCACCGGCAATCACGCCGCCACCCACAAGCACCGAATTCGCCTCGCGCTGTGCTTCTTCGGGCTTCAGAGGAAACTGCGCCGCGGGCCTCGGATCCTGCGACGGAATGCCGTACCCGGGACGGGCCTGCTCGACGAGGTCTTCGTCGGCAGGTGCGGGGTTCCACGGCGAGGTGGAAGATGGGTTCATGTGCCTCTCCTAAGCAGGTCAAAGGCCCCCGAAGTTCGCTTTGGGGGCTTGTCTATCGGCGATCTCCGTGGACGATGAGCAGGTGACTCGTGCGGCGCGTGTCTTCGACCGGATCGTCGTCTTCGTCCCCATCGCCGGGGCCAATGACGCGACCCGGATCGACCTCCAGGCGAGCGTGAAACGCGCTGAGATGAAGCCGCAGGGCGGGCTCGAAGTCGGGCTGGGGCATGGCGAGCGGCATGACGGCTACTCCTGATTGCTTGTGCGAGCAAGATATGTCGGTTGGCCTGCACCCGGTGTAGGAGCCCGCGCGCGGCGCAGCGACCCGATGGCTGTTTCGATGCGTCAATGGGTCCTACGAAATCACGTTCTTGTCCGTGGTGTCTTACAGCACTTCACGGGGATATCGTCGTTGTCCACACGACGATCGACGATCTCGGCATTCCTGCCCCAGTGCAGGAGGTCCGATTCCGGGCCGGGATCGGCCTCATTGGATCGCCCGCGGAGCGGCGGTTTTCTGTCGCCAGCACCGACGCCTCAGAGCCATCGCCCCGGTGACCAGGGTGAACGCCACCTTCATGGACATCGTCGCCGGCCCGTGTCGCAACGGAGTCCGACGCTGTCCCATGGTGGATTCCCTAGTTCGAAAGTGTTGACTAGAGGATGGGCGCGACAAACAATATACCAAACGAACGATTGTTTTTTATGTCAGCCCAACGAAAGACCAGCCGCGCCCCACGCTCGGACAACCGATTGCCGGAGCTCCTGGATTCGGCGGCGCGACAGTTCGCCAGCCGCGGCTATGCCGCCACGTCGATGCGGGACATCGCCGTGGCGGCCAGCATGCTTCCCGGCTCGGTGTACTACCACTTCTCCTCCAAGGAAGAACTGCTGGTCGCTGTCTACAGCGCGGGGGTCAAGGAGCTGGAAATTGCGGCCGCCGAAGCCGTGCAGAAGGAGTCCGACCCGTGGTTGCGACTCGAGGCGCTCTGCCGGGCGCACCTGGAAACGGTGCTTCGAGACAGCGACTACGCCCACGTGCTCATTCGCGTCCTGCCGGACGACATTCCGGGCGCGGCCGAGCGGCTGAGAGAACTTCGCGAGAGCTATGAAGACTCGTTCCGCGACGCAGTCGCGCAGCTTCCGCTCACACCCAGAGCAGACCGGCGGGCCCTGCGGCTGATGCTGATCGGCGCGCTGAACTGGGCCGCGCTCTGGTTCAACCCCCAGGGACGCGACTCCCCACGCGTACTGGCAAGGAAATTCGTGGGGCTCATTAAGGAGACGCAAGATGACAGCACGCCCACCTAGGGTGATCGTCACCAAGATCGGGTTCGACGGTCATGACAGGGGCAGCCGCGTGATCGCAGCATGCTTGCGCGATGCGGGCATGGAGGTGATCTACACCCCGCCGTGGCAGGAGATCGCCACCGTCGTGAAACTCGCGGTCGAGGAAGACGCCGACGTGCTCGGCGTCTCGTCCCTCGCCACGGACCACCTGATCGTCCCCAAGCTGATGACTGCGCTGAGGGAGGCCGGCATGTCCGATGTCCAGGTGATCGTCGGCGGCATCGTCCCCGCCAAGGACGAGGCCATGCTGCTGGAAGCCGGCGTCGCCCGTGTCTTCCACCCGGGAACGGCGCTCGACGATGTGGTGACCGATGTCATCGCGCTCACCGCCAAACGTCGCCAGATGCAAGGAGAGTCCGCATGAACGCCACCGTCACGAACATCAAGGAGTCGCCGTCTTCCGAAAGCCATCGGCGCTGGAAAAACGAGTTCGCCCAGGGCGTCCAGGGTGACGCGACGACCTTCAACCGCTCCGGCATCGGCATCAAGCCGCTGTACACGCCGGCGGACTGGTCAGGCCAGGCCTACGAGCCATCGCTCGGCTATCCGGGCCAGTACCCCTTCACCCGGGGCATCTATCCGACGATGTACCGGGGCCGAAGCTGGTCCCAGCGGCAACTCATCGGTCTGGGCGTGCCCGAGGACTACAACCGGCGCGTGAAGGAGATCCTGGACCTTGGCGCCTCCGCCCTCTCCCTGATTCCCTGCAACTCGGTGTTCCGGGGCTACGACGCCGACGAAGTGCCTGCCGAACTTCTGGGCACGTGCGGCACGGTCATCAACCACGTCCAGGACATGGAGACCGCGCTCGACGGCGTCCCGGTCGACCGGCTGTCGACGGCGATGAACGACCCCTCCCCCTTCACCCTGCTGGCCTTCGAACTTGCCGTGGCCAAGCGTCGCGGGGTGCCGTGGACCCGCATCACGGGAACCTCGAACCAGAGCGACTGCATCTCCCACTTCGTCGCCAACCACATGTTCTTTCGCCTCGCGCTGCAAGGCGCGCGCCGGGTCGTGGTGGACCACATCGAGTTCTGCAACAAGCAGGTGCCGGGCTGGAACCCCCTCTCGATCGTCGGGCAGCACATGCAGCAGGCGGGCGCGACCCCCGCGGAAGCCATGGCTTTCACCCTGTGCTCGGGCATCCAGTACGCCGAGGACTGCATCGCCGCCGGGATGGATCCGGATCAGTTCCTCCCTCGCTTCACTTTCTTCTTCGACATCTCGATCAGCCTGTTCGAGGAAGTCGCGAAGTTCAGGGCCGGCCGGCGCGTCTGGGCCCGTCTGTGCAAGGAACGCTTCGGCGCCAAGGACCCGCGCTCCTGGCGCTTCAAGTTCCACGGCCAGACCTCCGGCGTGGACCTGACGCGCCAGCAGCCCCTCAACAACATCGCCCGGGTCACGACGCAGGCGATGGCCGGCATCTTTGGCGGCCTGCAGTCGCTCCACACGGACAGCTACGACGAGGTCTTCTCCACGCCGATCGCGGAAGCCGCACGGATCGCGGTCGCCACGCAGAACATCCTGCGCGAAGAGGCCTACCTGACCGATGTGATCGACCCCCTGGGCGGGTCCTACTACGTCGAATCGCTCACCGACGACATGGAACGCAAGATCGACGGGATCATCGCCATGGTCGACGAAGCCGGCGGGATGTACCAGGCGGTCGAGAAGGGCATCATCCAGCAGATGATCGGCGACTCGGCGCTGGCCTTCCAGAAGAAGATCGATGCGGGCGAGCAGACCATCGTCGGCGTCAACGCCTACCAGATCGAGGAAGACCCGGCGTCGTATCCCACCCTGGAGTATCCGGACCCGACCCGGATGGCCGGCTACCTGTCGCAGCTGGCGGAGTTCAAGAAGACCCGCGCCAACAGCGAGGTCCGCAAGGCCCTGAGTGCGCTGGCGCGGTCGACGGAGTCGCGCAAGACCAACGTGTTCGAGCATGTGGTGGCGGCGGCGGAAGCCGGGGCCACGCACGGCGAGATCTGCGGCACGCTGCGCGAGCAGTTGGGCTTCGGCCAGCCGCTCACCCTGGTCTGAGCATGGCGAGCAGCGCATTCATCCAGACGGCGTTGGCGGGCGATCGAAGGTCGATCGGACGGGCGATCAGCGCCCTTGAAAATGGCAGCGAGACGGCCTACGCGGTCCGCCAGGCCGTTGCAGGACGCCAGGGCCGGGCCCATGTGATCGGCGTCACGGGCCCGCCGGGCGGCGGCAAGTCGACCCTGGTCTCGGCGCTGATCCGGGGGCTGCGCGAACGCGGCAGGACGGTGGCGGTCGCCGCCGTCGACCCCTCCAGCCCGTTCACTGGCGGCGCGGTTCTGGGTGACCGCATCCGCATGGGCGATCGCCAGTCCGACGCCGGGGTCTTCATCCGCTCGCTGGCGTCGCGCGGCCACCTGGGCGGGCTCGCCGTGGCGGCAGGCGACGTCATCGACCTGTTCGATGCGGCCGGCTTCGACGTCGTCATCGTGGAGACCGTGGGCGCCGGGCAGTCCGAGGTGGAGATCACCCGCTACGCGGACACCCGGGTCGTGGTGTGCCCCCCGGGACTCGGCGACGACGTGCAGGCCATCAAGGCTGGCGTGCTGGAAATCGCCGACGTCTTCGTGGTCACCAAGGCCGATCTGCCGGATGCCCGCAAGACCGAGTCCGACCTGCTGGCGATGCTCGCGCTGCGCCGTGGCCAGGCGTCGCCGCCGCCCGTGCGGAAGGTCTCGGCACCGTCCGGCGAAGGCATCGAGGACCTGGTCGAATGGCTGGATGGCCGCACGCAACGAGGTCTCCGGCACGAAGCGGGTGGCGTCAAGAAGGCCTACAGCCAGACCTCGACCTGCATCGCCGCCGACAACCTCGCGCAGTTGCTGGGCATCGAGCTGGTGGCCGCGTCCGTCGGCAGCACCACCGTGCGCATGAAGGTGGAACGCAGGCACATCAACTTCAACGGCAAGTGCCACGGGGGAGCGCTGTTCGCGCTCGGAGACATGGCGCTCGGGCTGGCGTGCAACTCCCACGGCCGCCTGGCCACGCTGGTCGACGGCCAGATGAGCATTTCCACGGCCGTGGATGAAGGCGACTGGCTGGTTGCCCATGCCAGCGAGGTGAGCCGTTCGCGAAAGATCGGCAGCTACCAGGTGCATGTCACCCGGGCGAAGGACAACGCGCACATCGCGCTGATGCACGGAACGGTCTACGTGCTGGACCGGCCCGTCGCGGCCGTTGGCGGAGACAGCCGGTGACGGCCGCCCCTCTCGCTGCGCCGCTTCGCGGGCGCGACCGGAAACGGATCAGGTCGCTCAAGCGGCTGGCCCGCGCGGGGAGCTCGCCGGTCGCGCAGCCGGCGCTTCAGGCGCAGAGCCAGCTGATCGTGCTGGAGTTGCTGGAACGAAGCATCCGGTTCGGCCATCGGCGTCTGGCGCTTCAGCGGCTGCGGCACGCGGCGGATCTCGGCGCCCCCCTGCGCGACGACCACTGGCGCTATTGCCAACAGGTGGCGCAGGCATCGAACGACAAGGACCTCGTTGCCCTCTTCGCCATGGCGCGGCGCCTCGCGAGCTAGGCCTTTCCTCCTTCGTCGCCCCGAAATCGATTGCGTGGAGTCCATGTGCAAACCACTTTTCCCCGTTTGATGTTGCATCAAGCCGCAGCCCGCCCGGACGCGCCGGCGATGCGAGAGAAGGCGTACGGCATCTGGCACACCACCTCCTGGTCGGCCATGGCGACGCTGGTCGAGGCCATCGCCTGCGGCTTGCTCCAGGCCGGCCTGCAGCGCGGCGAGCACCTGGTGGTCATCGGCACCAACCGGCCGCGCCTGTACGCCACGATGCTCGCCGCCCAGTCGCTCGGGGCCATACCGGTGCCGCTGTACCAGGACGCGGTGGCGGCCGAATGCGTCTTCCCCGTCAGCAATGCCGAGGTGCGCTTCTGCGTGGTGGAAGACCAGGAGCAGGTCGACAAGCTGCTTGAGATCCGCGAACAGTGCCCGCGGATCTCCCACATCTGGTTCGACGACCCGCGCGGCCTGCGCAATTACGACCAGCCGGGACTCGCTGCGCTCGATGCGCTCATCGCGGCGGGAGCGGTGCACGCCGGAACCCACCCGGCGCTGTTCCGCCAGCAGATCGAACAGGCAAGCGCCGACGACGTGGCCGCCATGTTCTTCACCAGCGGCACCACCGGCAACCCCAAAGGGGTGGTTCACACGCACCGCGCCCTGATCGACCGCGCGCGCGCGGGCGCCAGCTTCGACAAGCTGAACGACAAAGACGAAGTGCTGGCCTACCTGCCGCCGGCCTGGATCGGCCAGAACATCTTCTCGTACGCGCAGTGGCTGGTGGTCGGCTACGTCGTCAATTGTCCCGAGAGCGGCAGCACGGTGATGATCGACCTCAAGGAAGTCGGTCCCACCTATTACTTCGCGCCCCCACGGGTGTTCGAGGGCCTGCTCACCAGCGTGATGATCCGGATGGAAGACGCCGGCCTCCTCAAGCGCCGGCTCTTCCACGCCTGCATGGCGCTGGCCCGCCGCGTCGGCCCCGCGCGCCTGGACGGCAAGCCGGTCGGCCTGCGTGACCGCCTGGCGTACCGGTTGAGCGACTGGCTGGTGTACGGCCCGCTGCGCAACAACCTGGGGATGAGCCGCGTGCGCGTGGCCTACACCGCGGGCGAGGCCATCGGCCCGGACCTGTTCAGCTTCTACCGCTCGATCGGCATCAATCTCAAGCAGCTCTACGGCTCCACCGAGACCGCCGTGTTCGTCTGCCTGCAGCCCGACCACGAGGCGCGCGCCGACACCGTGGGCGTGCCTTGCGAGGGCGTGGAAATCAGGCTCAGCGACACCGGCGAGATCCTGGTGAAATCGCCCGGCCTGCTCAAGGAGTACTACAAGAATCCCGAGGCCACCGCCGAGGTTCTCAGCGCCGACGGCTGGTACCGCACCAGCGACGCGGGCTTCATCGACGCCAGCGGCCATCTGAAGATCATCGACCGCGTCAAGGACGTCGGCCGCCTCCTGGGCGGCGCCTTCGACGGTGCCATGTTCGCGCCCAAGTACGTCGAGAACAAGCTCAAGTTCTTCTCGCACATCAAGGAGGCGGTGGCCTTCGGCGACGGACGCGAGAAGGTCTGCGTGATGGTCAACATCGACTTCGAGGCCGTGGGCAACTGGGCCGAACGGCGCAACCTGCCCTACGCCGGCTACACCGACCTGGCGGGCAAGCCCGAGGCGCACGAACTCATTCGCGCGTGCGTGGAGAAAGTCAATGCGGACCTGTCGCGCGACGCGCTGCTCGCCGGCAGCCAGATCAGCCGCTTCCTCGTGCTGCACAAGGAACTCGACGCCGACGACGGCGAGCTGACCCGCACCAACAAGGTCAGACGCGGGTTCATCGGGGAGAAGTACAGGCTTCTGGTCGATGCGCTGTACGACGGCAAGACCGAGCAGTTCATCGAAACGCAGGTGAAGTTCGAGGACGGCCGCTCCGGCAGCGTGAGCGCCCAGGTCCGGATCCTGGACGTCAAGACGTTCACGCCCATCGGCGCCGCCGCCTGAAGAACAAAGCCGTGAACCAGAAAACCATCGGCGACGTCATCCTTGACGTTCGCAACATCAGCCTGCGGTTCGGCGGCGTCAAGGCCCTGACCGACATCAGCTTCGACGTCCACGAGCACGAGGTGCGCGCCATCATCGGCCCCAACGGCGCCGGCAAGAGCTCGATGCTCAATTGCATCAACGGCGTCTACGCGCCGCAGGAGGGCTCCATTGCCTTCCGCAACCGGACGTTCAAGCACATGAACTCGCGCCAGGTGGCCGAGATGGGCATTGCGCGCACCTTCCAGAACCTGGCGCTTTTCAAGGGCATGAGCGTGATCGACAACATCATGACCGGGCGCAACCTGCGCATCCGCAGCGGCCTGCTCAGCCAGGCGTTCCGGAACCCCTTCGGCATCGGCACGGCCCAGCGCGAGGAAGAGAAACACCGCGCCTTCGTCGAGCGCATCATCGATTTCCTCGAGATCCAGGCGCACCGCAAGACGCCCGTGGGGCAGCTGCCCTACGGCCTGCAAAAGCGCGTCGACCTCGGCCGCGCGCTGGCGATGGAGCCGCAGGTGCTGCTGCTCGACGAGCCGATGGCCGGCATGAACATGGAGGAGAAGCAGGACATGAGCCGCTTCATCCTCGACGTCAACGACGAGTTCGGCACCACCATCGTGCTGATCGAGCACGACATGGGCGTGGTGATGGACATCTCGGACCGCGTGGTGGTGCTGGACTACGGCAGGAAGATCGGCGACGGCACGCCCGACGAGGTGCGCAGCAACGGCGACGTCATCAGCGCCTATCTGGGCACTGGCCACTGAGACCCGGCGGAGACACACATGGCATTTTTTCTGGAAGCCCTTTCCGGCGGCCTGATGGCGGGCATGCTGTATTCGCTGGTCGCACTGGGCTTCGTGCTGATCTTCAAGGCCTCGGGCGTCTTCAACTTCGCGCAGGGCGCGATGGTGCTCTTCGCCGCGCTGGCGATGGCCCGCTTCGCCGAGTGGATTCCGAAGTGGCTGGACATCGACAGCCGGCTGCAGGCCAACCTGCTGGCCTTCCTGCTCGCGGGACTGTGCATGTTCGCGGTGGCCTGGGCGGTCGAGCGGCTGGTGCTGCGCCACCTCGTGAACCAGGAGGCCGCGACCCTGCTCATGGCCACGCTGGGCATCTCCTACTTCCTCGAGGGCCTGGGCCAGAGCCTCTTCGGCAGCAACATCTACCAGATCAACATCGGGATGCCCAAGGATCCGATCTTCCTCCTGGAGTCGAGCTTCGAGGGCGGCATCCTCGTCAACAAGGAAGATCTTTACGCCGCGGTGATCGCCGCCGTGCTGGTGGCCGGCCTGTCGCTGTTCTTCCAGAAGACCGGCACCGGCCGTGCGCTGCGCGCCGTGGCCGACGATCACCAGGCCGCGCAGTCCATCGGCATCGCGCTCAATCGCATCTGGGTCATCGTCTGGTGCGTGGCCGGCGTGGTGGCGCTGGTGGCCGGGATGATCTGGGGCTCCAAGCTCGGGGTGCAGTTCTCGCTGTCGACCGTGGCCCTGCGCGCCCTGCCCGTCATCATCCTCGGCGGCCTGACCTCGGTGCCCGGCGCCATCCTCGGCGGCCTGATCGTGGGCGTGGGCGAAAAGCTCTCCGAGGTCTATCTCGGCCCCCTCATCGGCGGCGGCATCGAGATCTGGTTCGCCTATGTGCTGGCCCTCGTGTTCCTGCTGTTCCGTCCCCAAGGCCTGTTCGGCGAAAAGATGATCGACCGCGTCTGAAGCGCGTTCGACGACGCACGCCGCGCGTGCATCCCGACTCACTGCCCAGAAGACTGTTCGAGACCAACGATGTTCTACAGAGAAAACGGCCAGCTCAAGACCTCCTACCGGGCCGACCAGCAGATCCTTCCCATCGCGCAGGACCGCTGGGCCATGGGGGTCCTGCTCGCGATGGCATGCCTGGTCGTTCCGGCCATTGCGAGCGACTACGCCCTGATCGCCATCGCGGTCCCCTTCCTCATCATGTCGCTCGCCGCGCTCGGCGTGAACATCCTCGTCGGCTACTGCGGGCAGATCTCGCTGGGCTCGGGTGCCTTCATGGCCATGGGTGCGTACGGTGCGTACAACTTCCTGGTCCGGATCCCCGACATGCCGCTCATTCCCGCGCTGCTGCTCGGCGGCCTGTGCGCGACCGTCTACGGCGTGCTGTTCGGCCTGCCCAGCCTGCGCGTCAAGGGCCTGTACCTGGCCGTGGCCACGCTGGCCGCGCAGTTCTTCAGCGACTGGATGTTCCTTCGGATCAAGTGGCTGACCAACCACTCGTCGTCCGGCTCGGTCTCAGTCTCCGGGCTCCAGATCGCGGGCTGGTCCATCGGCTCGCCGGTCGAGAAGTACCTGCTGTGCCTGGGGTTCGTCCTGGTCTTCTCCCTGCTCGCCAAGAACCTGGTGCGAAGCGCGATCGGCCGGGAGTGGATGGCCATCCGCGACATGGACGTGGCCGCGGCGGTGATCGGCATCCGCCCCATGTACGCCAAGCTCACGGCCTTCGCGGTCAGCTCTTTCATCATCGGCATCGCCGGTGGCCTGTGGGCCTTCGTGCACCTCGGCGCCTGGGAGCCGGCGGCCTTCTCCGTGGAGCTCTCCTTCCGCCTTCTCTTCATGGTCATCATCGGCGGCCTGGGCTCCATCATGGGCAGCTTCTTCGGCGCTGCCTTCATCGTCCTCCTCCCCATCTTCCTGAGCCAGGCGCTGCCGGCCCTGGGTGCCCTCTTCGGGGCCCACGTGTCCGCGGCAGCCATCTCCCACGCCGAGTCCATGGTGTTCGGCGGGCTCATTGTCTGGTTCCTGATCGTCGAGCCCCACGGGCTGAGCAAGCTCTGGATGCTGGGCAAGCAAAAGCTGAGGGTATGGCCGTTCCCTCACTGACAGGCGGGTGAAGAGAGATCGATTTCGGCCGAACAAGTGCAAACAACAGGAGACACGATGAAAAAGACAATGGCGATCGCCGCCACCGTGCTGGCCGCGGTGATTTCGGCAGCTTCGGCGCCGGCAGTGGCACAGGACAAGCAGCAGTTCTTCCCGCTGCTGACCTTCCGGACCGGCCCCTACGCCCCCAGCGGAACGCCGTGGGCCAACGGCTTCGTCGACTACTTCAAGCTGGTCAACCTGAAGGGCGGCATCAACGGGGTCCGAGTCGCCTGGGAGGAGTGCGAGACCGGCTATGCGACCGACCGCGGCGTGGAATGCTATGAGCGCCTGAAAGCAAAGAACGGCGGCGCCACGGTGTTCCAGACCATGTCGACCGGCATCACTTTCGCGCTCACCGAACGCGGCGCGGCCGACCGGATCCCGATCCTGACCCCCGCCTACGGCCTGAGCGAAAGTGCCGACGGCGAGGTGTTCAAGTGGAGCTTCCCCATCGGCGGCACGCACTGGGCTTCTGCCGACACGCAGATCCAGTATGTCGCGCAGAAAGCCGGGGGCCTCGACAAGCTCAAGGGCAAGAAGGTCACCCTGCTCTATCACGACAGCCCCTTCGGCAAGGAGGCGGTCCCGGTCGTCACCGCCCGGGCGCAGATGCACGGCTTCGAACTGACTTCCATTCCGGTGCCATCGCCCGGGGTCGACCAGAAAGCCGCCTGGCTTCAGATTCGCCAGAGCCGGCCGGACTATGTGCTGCTCTGGGGCTGGGGTGTGATGAATTCGACGGCGCTCAAGGAGGCCCAGTCGACCGGCTACCCGCGCAACCGATTGGTGGGGGTCTGGCCATCGGGCTCGGACTCGGACGTGAAGGGCGTCGCGGGCGCGGAAGGCTACAGCGCCGTCCTGATCCTGCCCGGGCCGGGCTTCGACTCCAGGATTGCGAAGGAAGTCCTGGAGAAGCTGCACGGCAAGGGAAATGGGTCGGGGCCGAAGGAAGAAGTGGGCGAGGCGCTCTACATGCGCGGCCTGATGAACGCGATGGTCGCGGTCGAGGGCGTTCGCCGGGCCCAGGAGAAGTTCGGCAAGGGCCAGGTGATGACGCCCGCGCAGGCACGCTGGGGCTACGAGAACCTGAAACTCGACGAGAAGCAGCTTGCGGAGCTGGGCATCGCCGACGTGATGCGCCCCATCGCCACGACCTGCAAGGACCACATGGGGCCGTCCGCGGCGCGTGCCTACACCTGGAACGGGACCAGGTGGGATGTCAGCTCGGAGTGGCTCCATGCGGACCCGAGCGTGCTGGGGCCGCTGCTCAAGACGGCTGCGGACAAGTACGTCAGCGACAAGAAACTGGCCCCTCGAACCCCCGACGACTGCAATTCATAGGCAGCTTCGCGAAGCCGGCGCAGGCAGGCCGGCCACGGCCCCTGCCTGCTCTTTGGGACCCCATTCAATGAAAAGCATCGTTCTGAATGTCAACGGCATCGAGGTCATCTACAACCACGTCATCCTGGTGCTCAAGGGCGTCTCCCTGACAGTGGCCGAAGGCCAGATCGCAGCCCTCCTGGGCGGCAACGGCGCGGGCAAGACCACCACGCTGCGCGCCATTTCCAACCTGCTTCAAGGCGAGCGCGGCGAGGTCACGAAGGGCAGCATCGCGCTGCGCGGCGATCGGATCGAGAACCTGTCCCCGGCCGAACTGGTGCGCCGCGGCGTGGTGCAGGTGATGGAAGGCCGTCACTGCTTTGCCCACCTCACCATCGAAGAAAACCTGATGACCGGCTCGTACACGCGAACCGACAAGACAGAGATCGCGCGGAACCTGGAGAAAGTCTACAGCTACTTCCCGCGCCTGAAGACGCGGCGCGATTCGCAGGCCGCCTACACCTCCGGCGGCGAGCAGCAGATGTGCGCCATCGGCCGCGCGCTGATGGCCAACCCCAGCGTCGTGCTGCTCGACGAACCGTCGATGGGACTCGCACCCCAGATCGTCGAGGAGGTCTTCGAGATCGTGAAAGACCTGAACCAGAAAGAGCAGGTCACCTTCCTCGTCGCCGAGCAGAATACCCACATGGCGCTCAAGTACGCCGACTACGGCTACATCATGGAAAGCGGCCGGATCGTCATGGACGGCAGCGCCACGATCCTGCGCAACAACGAGGACGTCAAGGAGTTCTACCTGGGCATGGGTGGCGGCGAGCGCAAGAGCTTTCGCGACATGAAGTCCTACAAGCGGCGCAAGCGGTGGCTCGCCTGACCCTGCCGTCGCACTTTTCCTGTACCCACCAACATCAACAGAGAACTTTAGATGTACTTGCCCCTATGTATCTAAAGGTTTCATACTTTGAGATAAGCATCATAGAGGCCAGACGACGATGAGCAAGAGTTTTGCAGGTATGACATTCACCCGCGCGCGGTGGGCCGCCGGCTTCGCGCTGGCCGCCTGCATGCTGGCCTCCACGGCCGTCCATGCGCAGGTCAAGGTGCTGGTGAACCCGGGCGACCAGGCCGAGCAATCGCGCGGTGCCACCATGACCCTGTGGCGCAACGCGATCGAGCAGGCACTGCGCAAGGAGCGCGTTGCCGACATCGCCATCACGGGTTCGGCCGACATGACCAGCGACCTGAGCGCCACCCGCGCGCGCCTGCCGGATGTCGTCGTCGGACCGGCCCACCTGATCGGCTCCGCGGTGCGCTATGGCTACACGCCGGTGACTGCGGTGGATGTGCGCTCGCAGGCCGTGCTGGTGGTGCCCGCCAACAGCACGATCGGCAACTTCCAGCAAGCCGCCGGCAAGCGCCTCGGCCTGCCGCTGCAGGACAGCCTGGTGACCTACCTGCTGCGTGGCGAGGCGATCGCCGCCAACACGACGATGAAGCGGCACTTCCGCGACCTGTACGAAACGCGCTACCAGGACGCCCTGCTGGTGTGCCTGCAGATCGGCCGCTGCGACGTCGTCGCTGTCGAGAAGGCGACCTTCGACAAGTGGGTCGCTGCCGGTGCGCCGGTGAAGATGGTGATGGAGTCTCGCGATGTCCCGGGCCTGAGCGTTGCCATCAAGGAAGGCTCCAAGGTCTCGGCCGACATGCTGCGCGCCGACCTGGGCGATGCCGCACCCGGCACCAGGACCACGCGGGTGTCGGCGCAGGACTTCACGTACGTCTCCACCCTGGGCTACTTCACGCCGCGCGAGCTCAAGGGCGCCAAGGTGGTCGACGCCAAGACCGTGGCCACCCTGCTGTCCAGCCGCAGCGCGAAGTACATCGACACCCGCAACGCCGCGGAATTCAAGGAGGCGCATGTGCCTGGCTCGGTGCTGATCCCCTACGTCGAGAAGTCGGCGAAGGACCCGGACTTCGCCGCCAACCTCGACGAGTTCAACGTGGCGGAACTGGGCCCCGACCGCAACGCCGAACTGGTCTTCGGCTGCAACGGGCCCGAATGCTGGAAGAGCCACAAGGCGAGCATCGCGGCGCTGAAGGCCGGCTACACCCACGTGAACTGGTTCCGCGGCGGCCTGCCCGAATGGCGGGCCGCGGGCCTGGCCGTGGACTCGGCGGCGAAGTAATCGCCGCGCGGCGAGCGCGTAGTATCGGTTCCGACTTTCTTCCACCTCACACCCCTGATTCGAAAGAGCGTTTCTCATGACCAATCTGCCGTTTGCGCCCAATCCGATGCGTCGCGCGCTTCTCACCGGGACCGGCGCGGCCGTCACGATGGCCGCCGTCGGACCGTGGCGAACGGCCTTCGCCCAAGCTGCGGCCGCGCGGCCCCTGCCGGCCTTCGCGGCCTTCAAGGATGCGGGCGCGATGATCGTCCACAGCGCCAACACGATCGAGATGCGGCGCGGGCCGGCCGGCAACGGCGCGCTGACCACGGTCAACCAGCTCTACGTGCGCAACAACCTGGCGCCGCCGAGCGCCGAGATCGTCGCCAAGCCCGACGACTGGACAGTCCAGATCGAGGGCGTGCGGCGCCCGAAATCGCTCAGCGTGCGCGAGCTCAAGACCATGGGCACCGAGAGCGTGACCATGGTCCTGCAATGCAGCGGCAATGGCCGCGGCATGTTCCCCTCCAAGCCCAGCGGAACCCCGTGGCAGACCGGCGCGGCCGGCTGCATCATGTGGACCGGCGTCCCGGTGCGCAATGTCGTGGCGGCGCTCGGCGGCATCAACCCGGGAATGAAGTTCCTGACCGGCACCGGCGGCGAGGTTCTGCCGGCCGGCATCAGCCCGAAGTCGAGGGTCGAGCGCAGCGTGCCGGCCGCCGTCTTCGAGGACGCCCTGCTGGCCTGGGAGATCAACGGCCAGCCGATCCCGCTGGCGCATGGCGGCCCGCTGCGCCTCATCGTGCCGGGCTTCACCGGCGTCAACAGCATCAAGTACGTCAAGCGGGTGGCTTTCACCGCGGCGGAAAGCGACGCGTCGATCCAGCAGACCGACTACCGCATGACGCCGACCGGCGAGGCCTCGCAGCGGCCGACCGACCCCTCGGTGTGGCAGATGCCGCCGAAGTCATGGATCAACACGCCGCTGGCCGGCGCCACGGACCTGCGCGCGGGCGAGGAAGTCGTCGTGCGGGGCGTCGCCTTCGCCGGCGTCAACGCGGTCAAGCAAGTGGACGTCTCGATCGACGGCGGCCAGAGCTGGCGGCGCGCGGCGCTCGTCGGGCCCGACCTGGGCCGCTTCGCCTGGCGCCAGTTCGAGCTGCCCGTGCGCCTTGCGGCCGGCAAGTACGTGCTGGCCAGCCGCGTCACCGACGTGCGCGGCAATGTGCAGACCGAGAACCGGGTCGAGAACAAGGGCGGCTACCTGAATTCGAGCTGGCGCGACCACGCCGTCTCCATCTCGGTGGCCTGAACACCATGCGTCATCGCTTCTGGGGGGCCGTCGTCCTCGCCGGCCTGTGGATGGCGGGCGCCCACGCCCAGCCGGCCGCGGACGAAGGCCGCAAGCTCTTCCTGACCGGCGCGACGCCGGCCTGCGCCCTGTGCCACACGCTCAAGAAGGCGGGCGCCACGGGCCTGATCGGTCCCGACCTCGACGAACTGCAGCCGGACGCGGCCCGCGTCGAGAAGGCGATCCGGAACGGCATCGGCCCGATGCCCGCGTTCAAGACCCTGACCGACGAGCAGATCCGCACGCTGGCGCGCTACGTGGCGTCGGCGACCGGCGCGGCGCCCTGAGCGCTGCGGCGCGCGTCAGGGACGCGCTGCGGGCCCGGCGCGTGCCGCGAGCGTCGGGTCACCCAGTGCTTCATTGAGCGCGACGGCTTTGCGCGTCAGTTTGCGCACCGTCGCGGGATCGACCGTCATTCCCTCGCGCAGTTCCAGCGTCGCCATCTCGTAGCGTCCCCCGGGCTTGAGCCCGGGCTCGATGCCGCGCAGGCGCTGCCCGCGCCAGAAGCCGAACAACACGCGGCTTTCCTCGGCGCGGATCAGAAGGACCGGGCCGTTCGACAGATAGACGAGGTGGCGCCATTTGACGACCTCCTCCATGTTTGATGCGGCGCGAACCGCCGCACGCAGCCCCTCGACAAGCTCACGGCGCCAGCCGTGGAGCGCCGTCACATAGGCGTCCGGGCTGGCAGCGGGGCTGGTCTTCTGCATCACCTGGTGCCCGTGCCGCATGCCCTCGCCGGGTCCCGGTGACGCACGGCGGTGGCATCGTGTGGACTACTTCGACTCCGAAGCCGCCGCTTCCCTCCGTCTGCGAAGGTCGGCCATGGTCGACTCCAGGACCGTCGCCGGATTGAAGCTCGGCGGGAACGATCGCGGCGGGAACTCCTTGAAGGTCTCGGCGAACTTGAACACCTCCTCCATCAGGCCATACACCTGGCCGACGTGATTCAGCTGCCAATCCCAGAACGTGTTCGAGGTGATGTCGGCCCGCTCGAAGGGATCCTGGAACAGGTTGAATATCTTCTGCAGCCGCAGCTCCGTGAACGGCTCCGCCCACACCTGCATCGTGCCTGGCACGCGCTGCTCGGCACAGACGTACTTGTAGTCGCCCTGCCGGATCGCCACCAGCAGGCCGTCGTCGTCGGTGTAGAAGAACAGATCGCGCGCGCTTTTCACGCTGCTCTTCTTGCCCGCGGTGCCGCTCACCTTGCGCAGGAAGTCGGACTGGTCGTAGCCGTCGAGGTGCACCTTGTAGGTGTTGCCGTTCGCCTCGTAGCCTTTCTTGAGCTTCCCGACGATGTCGGGCTCGCCGGCGATCGCGCAGAGCGTCGGAATCCAGTCGTTGTGGCTCATCACTTCGTTGGTGACCGTGCCGGCCTTGATGACCTTCGGCCAGCGCGCCACGCAGGGAACACGGAAGGCCCCTTCCCAGTTGGTGTTCTTCTCCGAGCGGAAGTGCGTCATGGCCCCGTCTGGCCAGGTGTTCATGTGCGGGCCGTTGTCGGACGAATACACCACGATCGTGTTGTCCGCGATACCCATCTCGTCCAGTGCATCGAGCAGCGTGCCGATCGTGTCGTCATGTTCCATCATGCCGTCGATGTACTCGCTGTCGCCGTGCTCGTAGCGACCGCGATGCGCATCGCGCACGTGCGTGCGCAAGTGCATACGGGTGGAATTGAACCAGACGAAGAACGGCTTGTCCGCGTCGTTCTGGCGCTTCATGAAGTCGATCGCCGCGGCCGAGGTCTCGTCGTCGATGGTCTCCATCCGCTTCTTGGTCAGGGGACCGGTGTCTTCGATGGTCTGCTTGCCGATCTTGCCGAAACGCGGGTCGACCGTCGGGTCGTCCTTGTCGCTTGCCTTGCACTTGAGAACGCCGCGCGGACCGTACTTGGCGAGGTAGGCCGGATCTTTCGGGTAGTCGGGCAGCTCCGGCTCTTCTTCGGCATTCAGGTGATACAGGTTGCCCAGGAACTCGTCGAAGCCATTGACCGTCGGCAGGCTCTCGTTGCGGTCGCCGACGTGGTTCTTGCCGAACTGGCCGGTCGCATAGCCCAGGTTCTGGAGCAAGCCGCCGATCGACGGATCGAGCTGGCTCATCCCCATTGGTGCGCCCGGGAAGCCGACCTTGGTGAGGCCGGTGCGCAGTCCATGCTGCCCGGTGAGGAAGGCCGCGCGACCCGCGGTGCAGCTCTGCTCGCCGTAGTAGTGAAGGAATCGAACGCCCTCTTTCGCGATGCGATCGATATGGGGCGTCTCGTAGCCCATGATGCCATCGCTGTAGGCGCTGATGTTCGTCACGCCGATGTCATCACCCCAGAGGACGAGAATGTTGGGTTTGCCGCCTGCGCCTTGTCCTGACTTTGTCGCCATCGATTACTCCTTGCGTTGATGTCGATCCCGAAGAGGGGAGATGCTGTCGTTGGCCATGGGCGTCGCCGATGGCCAGGAAGAAGCGCTCTCAAGCGCTTCCATAGGGCAGACTAACCTCTTCGTGCCAATCTTCAAATTGCACTTTGGTGCAACGGCGGAACGAGCAAGCCCACGGTGTGCCGCGCGATCATCAGTTCCTCGTCGGTCGGTATGACCCAGGCCGAGCAGCGGCCGGCGGCGCGGCTGATGCACGGGCCGCCGCCGTCGTTGGCGTCGTCGTCGAGCTGCATGCCGAGCCAGCTCAGTCTTGAGACGACGAGGCGGCGGATATCGGCGCCGTGCTCGCCGATGCCTGCCGTGAACACCACCGCATCCAGGCCACCCATGGCTGCCGCCAGCGACCCGATCTCGCGCACGATGCGGTAGACGAAGAGCTCGATCGCGAGGCGGGCGCGCGGCTCATCGCTGGCGCGCAGCACGCGCATGTCGCTCGAGACGCCGGAGACGCCGAGCAGGCCCGACGCCGTGTAGAGCAGCTTCTCGATGGCCCGCGCATCCATGCCGCGCTCGTTCATCAGGTACAGCAGCACCCCGGGGTCGATCGCCCCGCAGCGCGTTCCCATCGGCAGTCCGTCGAGCGCCGTGAAGCCCATCGTGCTGGCCACGCTGCGGCCGCCCTGCAGTGCGCACGCGCTGGCGCCGTTGCCCAGGTGCAGCGCGACCACCCTGGCTGACGCCAGTTCCGGCGCCACTTCCGGCAGTCGCGCCGCGATGTACTCGTAGGACAGGCCATGGAAGCCATAGCGGCGCACCCCGCTCGCGTACAGCTCGAAGGGCAGCGCGAACATCTGCGCGACCTCGGGGTTGCTGCGGTGGAAGGCGGTATCGAAGCAGGCCACCTGCGGCACGTTGGGCAGCGCTTCGAAGGCCAGGCGGATCGGCGACAGGTTGTTGGGTTGGTGCAGAGGCGCCAGTGGCGACAACGCGTCGAGTTGCTGCAGGACCTCCGGCGTGACGAGCACCGGCTGGGCGAAGGTGGCGCCCCCGTGCACCACGCGATGGCCGACGCCGCGCAGCACGATGCCCGGCACCCGTTCGCGCACGAAGTCGATCACATGGTGCAGCGCCGCGTCGTGCCCGAGCGCCGATCCGGCGTCCCAGGCCCGATGGCCGATCACCTGGCCCGCCGGATCCCTGGCGGTGAATTCGGGCGCCGCGTCGAGCCCGTCGACCAGGCCGCGCAGGACCAGGCTCAGTGCCTCGCCGCGCATTTCGTACAGCGAGAACTTCAGGCTCGACGAGCCTGCGTTGGCGACCGCGACCATGTCGCCGCCGGGCGTTGCAACAGACATTTTTCTCATCCTCCGGGAAAGCACGACACTTATAACCCCGAACCTTTTCGCTGGAGCACCCATGGAGCCTTCGTCCGCCGCCGCGCATCCCCACTACGACCGCCTGATCGCCGCCGCGCGCGCCCTGCCGCCGTTGCGCGTCGCGGTGGTGCACCCGGCCAACGAAGTGGCGCTGCAGGCGGCGCTCGAGTCGGCCCGGCTGGGCCTGGCCGCGCCGCTGCTGGTCGGGCCGCGCGCGAAGATCGAGGCCGCCGCGCAGGCGCTCGGGGCCGAGCTCGAGGGCATGCGGATCGTCGACGCGCCGCACAGCCACGCAGCCGCCGACATGGCGGTCGCGCTCGCGCTCCAGGGCGAGGTCGACGCGCTGATGAAAGGCAGCCTGCACACCGACGAGCTCATGGCCGCCGTGGTGCGCCGCGAAGGAGGCCTGCGCACCTCGCGACGCATCAGCCACTGCTTCGTGATGGACGTGCCGGGCCACGCGCAGCCGCTGATCATCTCCGACGCGGCGATCAACATCGCGCCGACGCTGGAGGAGAAGGTCGACATCGTGCAGAACGCGATCGACCTCGCGCATGCCCTGCGGATGCCGGCCGTGCGCGTGGCGCTGCTCTGCGCGATGGAGACCGTGAATCCCAGGGTGCCGTCGACCCTCGACGCCGCGGCGCTGTGCAAGATGGCCGACCGCGGCCAGATCACCGGCGCGCAACTCGACGGCCCGCTGGCCATGGACAACGCGATCGACCCCGAGGCGGCGCGGATCAAGGGCATCGTCTCGCCGGTGGCGGGCCTCGCCAACGTCCTGATCGTGCCCGATCTCGACGCCGGCAACATGCTGGCCAAGAGCCTCAGCTTTCTTGCCGGCGCCTACGCCGCAGGCATCGTCCTGGGCGCGAAGGTGCCGGTGATCCTGACCAGCCGGGCGGACTCCGAAGCGGCGCGGCTGGCTTCGTGCGCGGTCGCCTCGATGCTGGTGAAAGCGGCGCGCGAGGGCTCGATCAAGGCGGTCGGCTGAAGAGGGCCGGCGCGCGTCGCTCGCGCCGCGATGCGACCTACCGGACTCTCGTGACCGTCACGTTCACCGCGCCATGGTTGTTGAGGTAGGCGAACCAGGCGTCATTGGCAAACAGGAACAGCTCGGGCTCGACCTCGTCGCTCTGGCCTGCGTAGGTCCACACGGCGTGCTTCCCGATGGGGAACAGATGGGCATCGTTGCGACCGACCGCACCGATCAGCTGGAACCACCGGCCTTCCTTGCAGCGCAGCGCCCAGCGCGCCATCGACTGGGCGAAGCTGGGCTGGATCCTGCCGTCCGCGCTCGATGCCAGATGCCAGTCGACCCATCGGCTGTCGTCCGCCGCGATCTCGTAGGTGGCGCCGGGCGAGAGCAGGACGCCGGTCGGGTTGTAGTGATTGCCGCTGGCGATCGAAAGCGGCCCGGACGAGTCGCCGATCGCGAGATGCATGGTCATGGTTGTCCCCCTTCGCAGGTCTGCCCCCCGACCGCACACGCCGCTCGAAGTCGCCCGTCGTCCGTCCTCGAGGACGACAGCGGCGCTGTGTGACGCGGCAGTTTACTCTTCAGGGCCCATCTTGTGCGGCCTCGGCGGCAGCTTCGCCCTCGATCGCGTCCCTCGGGCGGCCGATCCAAATCCGCCCGGCCTTTTCCCACCGGGCGGAATGCAGCGTCAACGCTTTTGGTCAGGCTGCTGGGGGGTGCTCGGATTGCCTTGACCGGGCTGCGGCTTTCCTGGGTCGGTTTGCTGCTGCTGCCCGGGGCCGCTGGGTTGATTGCCCGGTTGATTCGGCGCGTTCTGTCCTGGTTGGTTTGCCATGTGTACCTCTCGAGTGTTCGGAGCAACGTCACTCCGGATTTCAATGTAGGAAAGCCTTCCTCGTGCGTTCGTAGGCCCGTCATCAGCCCCCGCGTAGGACAAGTGTCTACGCGACGCCGCCTACGCCGGCGTTGATGGAGCGCTGTCCTACATCCGATCGGCATCCTCGGTTCTATCTTGAAAATTCAGAGAGGAGATCCTCAACGGAGAACGGAGATTTCTGAAGTGAAGACTCTGATCGACGAAGACCACGAAGCGCCGCTGGACAGCCACCTTGTGCCGCGCGTGCCGCGGGACTGCACGGTGTGTTGCAACATCCTCCACCGTCTGCAAAATCCCGCCGACTTTGAATCCTCCGACAGGATGTCATTGCGGGACACGGGCAAATGAAAGCATCGCCAGGAGCGCGCAGCTGGATGGCGGCGGGCGTTCGCCACGAACTGCTCATGCGCGCGTTGCCCGCTTTGCGACACGAGATGGCCGCCCCCGTGGCCGCAATTCGCATGGCGGTCCTGCTGATGAAGCACCAGTTGGCAAGTGCATCCACGGTCGACCCTGCGGCTCTGGCAGAGCGGGCGGCAGGCATCGAGGACCAGGTCGCGGCGCTCCCGGCCGGCAAGCAGTTCCTGCGCGGTTTGGAACTCTCGATCGATGGGGAAAGCATCACGCGCAGCGACCTCGTGGCGCAGGGGACTGCGCTCATGCGCGTGGCTTTCGATCTCCGCGGCATCAGTCTCCGTGTCGGCGACGAGTTTTCGAGCGAAGGCGGGCCGCGATTCCCGAACAGCGCTGCACTGCTCTATATGTTCCTGGGCGCGCTCGGCTATCTGAACGACAACGCGGAACATGTCGACGCGATCTGTATCGAGGCCGAGGGTATCGATGCGTTGCGCTTCTCTGCGCGGCATGGCGAAGCACCCATCACCGATTCGCCGGACGACGCCCATGGCGCGCCGCGTGCGCTTGCCATCGATGCCGTCGCGCTGCAATTGCTGGCGGATGGGCTGGGCTACGCAGCATGGATCCTTCCCGATTCGGTGCATTTCGCGCTGAGGCCTGTGCCGCATCCTGCCGAGACTCGCGCGGCACCGGCGCTAGATCGCCCGGAGCAGTCAGCCCGCGGGTGCGGTTAGCGCGCGTCTGTCCTTCTCCGCCGCCTACTTCAGGCTTGGCAGCTTGTCGGCCGAGATGTGGGTGAGTCGCCCCCGAGCGGCAACCCCGGACTTGAGGTCTGCGCCAGCCGCCTCGGAGATCTCGGCCGCATGATCTGCGAACACTTCCAGGCACTGCTGTGCATTCAAGTTCGTGTCGCCGGCCAGATCGGCCAGGGTATCCGGGACGACGATGAATTCAGCACTCCCGTCCGCAGACTCTGCATCGAAAACCACGCCGGTGCCGCGCAAACTGATCTCCCATCGAGCGTTGGTGATGTTCGTCATTTCAACCTCCGGTGTTTGGAAGACCAGTATGAACCAATCCACCCAGGTCACCCGCACCCGATCCGCAACGTCGCGCGGCTAAGTCAGCTTGTCAATGCGATATCTCGCTTCGGCAGTGGCCTCTATCACCGCGGCGGCCTCAGACCTGTGGCCAGGCTGCACTTGCTCAGAGAACAACAACTGGCCGTCGATTTCAAATCGCCAACGCCAAGTCCCTGTTGCCCGGGTCGTGGTGATCACCACAGTGTGGCCTTTGTACTCAAAGCGTTTTTTCAACGTCTGCATGTGAGTCATCCCTGCTTTGAGGAAACAGTATGGAGGTGGACCCAATCCCCCTCTCGCAGCGATGTATCGCACGGTGCTTGACGGCAGCATGGCACACTCGCGGCGCGTGATCCCCCAGGGCCTCGGGATCAGCTTCTCCGGCACCGTGTGGGGTTCGATCCTCCGCGCGTTCACCCGATTTCGACCAGCGCCCTTGCTTCGTGCTCGGGATCTGGGGCAGTCATGCACCTGGGTGCGGCGCAGGACTGACCGGCGCACTGTCCGCACACAGGTGGTCGACCAGGCTGCGCGCGGCGGGCGACAGGGCCTCGATCGACCGCACGCAGACCATGAGCTGCCGCCGCACCCAGGGCTCGTCGAGCGCCACGGCGCGGATGCCCAGGGACGACAGGTAGAGGCGCGCGCTCCGGCGCGGCAGCACGCCGACGCCCATGCCGGCCGCCACCATCAATGACATGGCGTCGTAGCCGCTGACCTGGATACGCAGGCGCAGCGGCAGGCCGGTCTCCGCCGCCGCCTTGTGCAGCTGGTTGTTGACCGCGCTGCCCGGATGCGCGCCCACGAACTCGTACGCCAGCGCCTCGCGCAAGCTCGCCTTCCTGCGCCGTGCCAACGGATGCTCGCGCGGCACGATCAGCACCAGTTCGTCCTCCCGGTACGGCAGCACGGTCAGCGCTTCGCCATAGGAGCCCGCATTCAGGATGCCGATGTCGGCCGTGCTGTCGGCCACGGCGCGCGCGATCGCCGAGCTGATGCGCTCCTGCAGGTGCACCTGCACCAACGGCGCCGTCGCCATGAAGCTGCGCAGGTCGTCCGGCAGGAACTGGGTGATGGCCGAGATGTTGGCAAAGACCCGCACGTGGCCGCGCAGCCCGCTCGCATAGCCGGCCATCTGCTCGGCGATGTCGTCCAGGCCGTTGAGGACGCCGCGCGCGAGCCCGAGCAGCGCGTGCCCGGCGGCGGTGGCCTGCGCACCCTTGTTGCTGCGCTGGAAAAGCACCGTGTCGAGCGCGTCCTCGAGCTCGCTGAGGCGCTTGCTCACGGCCGCCGGCGCCAGGTGCTCGCGCAGCGCGGCGGCGGCGATGGTGCCCTCCTCCATGACCGCCACGAAGAGGCGCAGAGAGACGGGATCGAGCTTCATGGGGCAGCCATTACACACCATCGCGATCCGCGATGGCAGCCTCGCCAATCACCGCTTTGCAGCGTGCCGGGGGCTGGCCATCATCCCGACCCATGAACGCTGCTTCCACGCCCCCGCCCCATTCCTCTTCTGCGCCCGCGGCGTCCGCTGCCCTCGCCGGCCTGCGGGTGGTCGAGATGGGGCAGCTGATCGCCGGCCCCTTCTGCGGCAAGACGCTCGGCGAGTTCGGCGCCGACGTCGTGAAGATCGAGACGCCAGGCAGCGGCGACCCGCTGCGCAACTGGCGCATGCTGCAGGATGGCACCTCCGTCTGGTGGCAGGTGCAGTCGCGCAACAAGCGCTCGGTGGCGATCGACCTGCGCTCGCCCGAAGGCCAGGACATCGCCCGCCGGCTGATCGGCGAAGCCGACGTGCTGATCGAGAACTTCCGGCCCGGCACGCTCGAGGGCTGGGGCCTGGGCTGGGAAGACCTGCGCCGGACCAACCCCGGTCTGGTGATGCTGCGCATCTCGGGCTACGGCCAGACCGGCCCCTACCGCGACCTGCCCGGCTTCGGCGCCATCGGCGAAGCCATGGGCGGGCTGCGTCACCTGACCGGCGAGCCCGGGCGGGTGCCGGTGCGCGTGGGCGTCTCGATCGGCGACACGCTGGCGGCGCTGCACGGCACCATCGGCGTGCTGCTGGCGCTCTATCACCGCAAGGTGCACGGCGGGCCCGGCCAGGTGATCGACGTGGCGCTGCACGAGGCGGTGTTCAACGTGATGGAAAGCCTGCTGCCCGAGTACAGCGCCTTCGGTGCGGTGCGCGAGGCGGCCGGCAGCGCACTGCCCGGCATCGCACCGTCCAACGCCTACCGGTGCAGCGACGGCTACGTGCTGATCGCGGGCAATGGCGACAGCATCTTCCGGCGGCTGATGGAGACGGCGGGGCGGCCCGACCTGGCGGCCGCGCCGGATCTGCAAGGCAATGCCGGGCGGGTGGCGCGGGTCGACGAACTCGATGCCGCGATCGCCGCCTGGACGCTGCCCCAGCCTGTGGCCGAGGTGCTCAAGCGGCTGGCCTGCGCCAACGTGCCGGCCGGCCGCGTCTACACCGCGCAGGACATCCACCAGGACCCGCACTACCGGGCACGCGACATGATCCTGCGCCAGACCACGCGCGACGGCCACGAGATCGACGTGCCTGGCATCGTGCCCAAGCTGTCGAACACGCCCGGCAGCGTGCGCTCGTCGGCACCGCGGCTCGGCGACGACACCGACGCCGTGCTGCGCGAGGCCGGCCTGACACCCGAACAGATTTCCCTGCTCCGCGCGAAAGGCGCCATCGCATGAATCCGCAAGACACCTGGACCGGCGCACGCCGCCGCATCCACATGCAGGAGGTCGGCCCGCGCGACGGCCTGCAGATGGAATCGGCCTTCGTGCCGACCGCCGACAAGATCGCCTTGATCGATGCGCTGTCGGCCGCCGGGCTCGCGAAGATCGAGGCCACCGCCTTCGTCTCGCCCCAGGCCATCCCCGCGCTGCGCGATGCCGAGATCGTGCTGCGCGAGATCGCCCGCACCCCGGGCGCGGTCTACACCTGCCTGGTGCCGAACGTGCGCGGCGCCGAGCGCGCGGTCGAAGCGCGCGCCGACGAGCTGAACCTGGTGATGTCGTGCAGCGAGACCCACAACCTCGCCAACCTGCGCATGACCCGGGCCCAGTCCTTCGCGGCGCTGTCGGAAGTGATCGCGCTGGCACGGCAGGCCGAGGTGCCGGTCAACGTGTCGCTGTCCTGCGTGTTCGGCTGCCCGATGGAAGGCGACATCGACCCGGCGGTGGTGCTCGACTGGGCGGAGCGCTTCACGGCCGCCGGCGCGCGCGGCATCACGCTGTGCGACACCACCGGCATGGCCTTCCCGACCCAGGTGGCGCAGACGGTGCGGGCATTCCGCGGGCGGCTGGCCGACGCCGAACTGACGCTGCACTTCCACAACACGCGCGGCATGGGCCTGGCCAATGTGCTGGCTTCCATCGACGCGGGTGCCGACCGCTTCGATGCCTCGCTCGGCGGCCTGGGTGGCTGCCCCTATGCGCCGGGGGCCAGCGGCAACGTGTGCACCGAGGAGATCGTGCACGCGCTCGAGCTGATGGATTTCGACACCGGCTGCGACCTGCCGCTGCTGCTGCGGGCGGCCGAGCGGTTGCCGGCGTTGATCGGCCACGACATCCCGAGCCAGATCGTCAAGGCCGGCCGCAGGCTCGACCTGCACTCGCCACCGCCCGACTTCGCGCTGTGGCGCGACCGGGCCCGGGCGCGCGATGCCGGCCCGGCGAGCTGAGACACACGCTTTTTCAAAGATCACAAAAAGGAGACTTCCATGACAACCTCGCACCACATCTCTCGCCGCGCGCTCGGCCTCGCGACGATCGGCATCGCGGCCTTCGGGCTGGCCCCGGCGCTGCACGCGCAGGCGCCGGCCGGCTATCCCAGCCGGCCCGTGATGCTGCTCGTGCCCACGGCCGCGGGCGGCACCACCGATATCGCGGCGCGCATGCTCGGCGTGCCGCTGGGCAGCGCGCTGGGCCAGACGGTGGTGGTCGACAACAAGGGCGGCGCCAACGGCGCCATCGCGGCGGTGGCGGTGAAGCGCGCCGAGCCCGACGGCTACACGCTCCTGATGCAGTACTCGGGCTATCACGTCATCACCCCGCTGGTCAGCAAGCAGGCGCCGCAATGGGAGGCGAAGGACCTCACGCCGGTGGCCAACGTGCTGTCGGCGCCGCAGATCGTCGTCGTGCGCGCCGACCTGCCCTTCAAGACCGTGGCCGAGCTCGTGGCCTTCGCGAAGGCGCACCCCGGCAAGCTCAACTACGCCTCGTCAGGCAACGGCTCGCTGCAACACGCGACCGGAGCGATGCTCGAGCAGCAGGCCGGCATCAAGCTGACCCACATCCCGTACAAGGGCACCGGCCCGGCGCTGCAGGACCTGCTGGGCGGCCAGGTCGACATCACCTTCGGCACGGCACCGCCCTTCGTGCCGCACATCCAGTCGGGCAAGCTGCGGGTGCTGGCCACCACCGGAAAGACCCGCCTCGCGAGCCTGCCGGAAGTGCCGACGACCGCCGAGGCCGGCCTGCCCCAGCTCGACGCCACCTCGTGGTTCGGCGTGTTCGCGCCCGCCAGGACGCCCAAGCCGATCATCGACAAGCTGACCGCGGAGATCGCGAAGACCGTGTCCACTCCCGCCTTCAAGCAGAAGGCGCAGGAGCAGGGTGCGACCGCCGACTACCTGAACCCGCAGCAGATGGACGCGCTGGTGAAGGCGGAGACGGTGCGCTGGGCGGAGGTCATCAAGGCGGCGCGAATCGAGGCAGACTGAGCGCCAGCCGCCCGGGTGTGCAGGCGCGCGAACTCGCCGACACCCGGTCGGCAATGCTTCGACAGCCGGAGGGTCTTCGGGCGCGAATACCATGGCCCTCATGTCGCACTCTTCCGGCTTCCCGCGCACGGCCGCATGCGCCATGGCGCTGCTTGCCGCCTTGCTCGCGGGCTGTGCGAGCGACCCCTCGCGCGTGCAGCCCGGCGCCGGCCGCGACCAGGTGCTCGAGCAGCTGGGGCCGCCCACGGCCGTCTATCGCACCCCAACCGGAGAACGGCTGCAATATTCACGCGGCCCCGCCGGCTTCCAGGTCAGCAATGTCGACCTCGACACTTCGGGTCGCGTGCGATCGGTCAGGCAGGAGCTCGACGAAGGCCTGTTCGGCAGCACGATCCGGCCCGGCGAGTGGCGCGTGGAGGACGTCCTCTTCACCTACGGGTCACCGTTCGAACGCACGCGCGTGACCTCTTTCGACGGCACCGTGTGGTCCTGGCGCTACCTTCACATCAACAACCGGCGGCTGCTCTACATCTACGTCGACCCCACCGGACGGGTCGACCACTACAGCGTCGGCGACGACCTGATGCTCGAACGCTGGCGTTGGTAGGCCGGATCCGAGATCCGACCAGATCCCGCGGGCCGCCGTCTCGCGCACATACTCCGAAAAACCCCTCGCCGGCCGCCTCAACGCGCGCTGCACGCCGTCGGCGACCGACGCATTGCGCCCATCCAGCACCTCGGCGAAGAGATAGCGGATGAGATCGGCGAAACCCGGCGGCAATGGCTCCTGCTGCAGCGCAGCGATGTAGTCTTCCATCGGCACTTCGACGAAGTCGATCCGGCGCCCGGTGGCGCGGCCGATCTCGGCGATGGCGTCGGCGAAGGTCCACAGCCGGGGACCCGTCACTTCATAGAGCTGGCCCGCATGGCCGTCTTCGGCCAGCGCCGCGACCGCGATCCCGGCGATGTCGGCGGCGTCCACGAAGGGCTCGCCGACCGCACCCACGGGCAGCGCGACCGCGCCCGAGCGGATCGGGTCGAGCAGATAGCCCTCGCTGAAGTTCTGGCAGAACCAGCTGGCCCGGATCAGGGTCCAGTCGACGCCCGAACGGCGCACGATGTCTTCGCAGCGCTGGGCCTCGGGTTCGCCCCTGCCGGACAGCAGGACGAGCCGCGTCACGCCGCTTCGCACCGCCAGGTCCGTGAAAGCCTGGATCGCGGCCGGCGCGCCCGGCGCCGCAAGGTCGGGGTGGTACGCGATGTAGACGGCATCCACGCCTGCCAGTGCCGCGGGCCAAGTCCGGGCGTCGTCCCAGTCGAAAGCGGGCACGGCGGCGCGCGAACCGATGCGCACACCGAGGCCCCGGGCCTGCAGCCCTTGCGCCACGCGGCGGCCCGTCTTGCCCGTGCCGCCGAGGACCAGTTTCAAGGCTTCTTTCATGATCGTCTCCTGAGGGTGGGTGGAAGAAGCTCCGATGTTGGCCGGGGATGCGGACCCAGCGGTTGCAGGCCGTCGCTCGTTCATGCCCGATCGTCCAGAACGATGGACGCGCCGCCGCTGGCGCGCGGATACTGCGGCCATGCTCGACGCCATGACAACACCCGCCGATCCGCTGGGCGAAGCGCTGCACTTCCTGCGCATGAGCGGCACCTTCTATTGCCGCTCGGAATTCACGGCGCCGTGGACGCTCGAGCTGCCGGCGATGGACAGCTGCCTGATGCTCCATGTCGTGACCTCGGGCGAGTGCCGGCTGGAGATCGACGGCGCCGAAGCCTGTGCTCTGCGGACCGGCGATCTCGCGCTGGTGCCGCACGGCGAAGGCCACAAGCTGAGCTGCGGTGCGGGCGCCCTGCCCAGCCAGCTGTTCGATCTGCCGCGCGAACTCGTCAAGGACCGCTATGAAGTCCTGCGGCATGGCGGCGGTGGCACGGCCACCTCGATGATCTGCGCCGCGGTGCGCTTCGACCACGCCGCCGCGCATCGGCTGCTGGAGGCCCTGCCGCGCGTGATCCGCGTCGATGCCTGGGATTCCCCAGAGAAGGACTGGCTTCAGAGCACGCTGCGCCTGATCGTGGCCGAGGCCCAGGAGCTGCGCGCCGGCGGCGAGACGATCATCACGCGGCTGGCCGACATCCTCGTGATCCAGGCGATCCGCTCCTGGCTGGCGAGCGACCCCGCCGCGCAGACCGGCTGGCTCGGCGCGCTGCGCGACCGGCAGATCGGTCGCGCCATCGCGCTCATCCATCGCGACCCGGCGCGCCACTGGACCGTCGAATCGCTGGCACGCCAGGTCGGCATGTCGCGCTCGGCCTTTGCGGCGCGCTTCACGCACCGGGTCGGCGAGCCCGCCATGCAGTACGTGGCGCGCTGGAAGATGCATGCGGCCGAAGCCTGGCTCAAGGATGAAGAGACGCCGCTCGCCGAACTCGCAAGCCGCGTCGGCTACGAATCCGAGGCCGCGTTCAGCCGCGCCTTCAAGCGCTTCACCGGCGTCTCGCCGGGGTCGGTGCGGCGCGCCACGTTTCGCGAAGTTCGGATCCAATCGACCCCATGACCTCCCCTCTCCCTTCCGGAACCGAACCCGAACCCGCGCCCACGGAGCCCGCCGATCCTCGTCTGTGGCTCGAGGAGGTCGAAGGTGCCGACGCCCTGGCCTGGGTCCGCCAGCGCAATGCCCGGACCCTGCGCACCCTGGCGGCCACCGACGAATTCGCCAGCACGCGGGCCGCGGTGCGGGCGGTGCTCGACTCCGAGGCGAAGATTGCCGAGGTCTCCAGGCTGGGCGACCTCTATTACAACTTCTGGAAGGACGCCGCCCACCCGCTGGGCCTGTGGCGGCGCACCACGCTGGCCGAGTACCGGAGCGCGAATCCGGCCTGGGAGACGGTGCTCGACCTCGACGCGCTCGCCGCGGCGGAGAACGTCCACTGGGTCTGGCACGGGGCGGCCGTGCTGCGGCCGGCCTTCCGCAAGGCCCTTGTCAGCCTCTCGCGCGGCGGATCCGATGCCGACGTGACGCGGGAGTTCGACCTGGTGGCCAAGGCCTTCGTGGCGCCCGAACACGGCGGCTTCTTCCGCCCGGAGTCCAAGGGCGGCCTGGGGTGGATCGACGACGACACCGTGTATGCGTTCGCCACCCTCGGGGACGGCGCGTCCACCACGTCGGGCTATCCGCGGGTCGCCCGGCGCTGGACCCGGGGCACGCCCCTGGAATCCGCCCGCACGGTGTACGAGGGCCTGGCCGACGACATGTACATCTCGGCCTTCCGGATGCACACCCCGGGCTTCGAGCGGGACTTCGTGGCCCGGTCGCTCGCGTTCTACAGTTCGGAGCTCCTGCTGGTGACGAAGGGCGGCCAGTTGCAGAAGGTCGATGCCCCCTTGTCGGCCGAACTCAGCGTCAGACGGGAGTGGCTGCTGATCGAGCTGCGAGAACCGTGGACCGTGGACGGCCGCACCTACGCCGCCGGATCCCTGCTGGCGACGCAATTCGACCGCTTCATGCAGGGCGAGCGCGACTTCGCCGTCCTGTTCGAACCGGGCCCGACACGCTCGCTGGCGGCAACGACCTGGACCCGCAGCCAGCTGGTCATCAACGTGCTCGACCACGTGAAGAGCCGCCTGCACGTCCTGACGCCGCCGGCCGCCGGCACCGGGCCCTGGGAGCACAGCGAATTCGTCGGCGCCCCGCCCATCGGCAGCGTGCACGCGCGAGCGGTCGATGCGGACGAATCCGACGACGTCTGGCTCACCGCCACCGACTACCTCACGCCCTCGACCCTCTCGCTGGCGACCGTGGGCCAGGCGCCCGAGCTGCTCAAGTGCATGCCGGCCTTCTTCGATGCCAGTGGGCTGGTGGTCGAGCAGCACTTCGCCGCCTCGGACGACGGCACCCGCATCCCGTATTTCCTGGTCGGCCCGGCCGACCTGGTGCGCGACGGCACGGCGCCGACGCTGCTGTACGGCTACGGCGGCTTCGAGATCTCCCTGACCCCGGGCTACTCCGGTGCGCTCGGCCAAGCCTGGCTTGCACAGGGCGGCGTGTACGTGGTGGCGAACATCCGCGGCGGCGGCGAATACGGGCCGCGCTGGCACCAGGCTGCGCTGCGCGAGAACCGCCACCGCGCCTACGAGGATTTCGCCGCGGTGGCGGACGACCTGGTGGCCCGCCGGATCACCTCGCCCGGCCACCTCGGAGCGCAGGGCGGCTCCAACGGCGGGCTGCTCGCCGGCATGATGCTGACCCGCTACCCGGAGCGCTTCGGCGCGGTGGTCATCGAGGTGCCGCTGCTGGACATGCGGCGCTACGCCCGCCTGCTGGCCGGCGCCTCCTGGATGGCCGAGTACGGCGATCCCGACGACCCTGCGCAGTGGGCCTTCATCCGGACGTTTTCTCCATACCACCTGTTCGACGCCAGCCGCGACTGTCCGCCGGTGCTGTTCACCACCTCGACCCGGGACGACCGGGTGCACCCGGCGCATGCCCGGAAGATGGCGGCGGCGATGATCGAGGCGGGCAAGGACGTGACCTACTACGAAAACATCGAGGGCGGCCACGGCGGCGCCGCGAACAACGAACAAGCCGCCACGATGCAGGCCCTGGCCTACCGATTCCTGTGGGAGCGGCTCGGCCCCCGCGACCACCAGCCGCTTCGCCGCTAGACTCCACGCAGGGTGCGCGACTCGCGCATCCACCCCTGATCGCAGGAGGCACTTGCCCCATGGCGGAGTCCCGGTCCCGGCCACTGTCGATGCAGGCGCTGCGCGCCGGCACCGACCTGCGCGAACCCTTCGAGCGCGTGGTCGACAGCGGGCTGCGCCTGAATGCGTCGTGCAGCGAGGGCGAGCTGCACCGCGTCCTGGTCGACGAGGCGGCGGAACTGAGCGGTGCGCAGCGGGTGCTGCTGGTGCTCGAGGCCGATGGCGGTCCGCGCATCGCCGCGTCGATGCTGCCGCGGGGTGAAGATGCCGCCACTGTGCTGGCCGCGATCGAACCCTGGCTCGACGAAACCCGCCGCACGAACGCCTCGAGCCTGCGTCATGGGCCCGAAGGCGCCGCCCCCCTGCTCCAGCGCTCGTGCCTGATCGCGCCACTGGTCGCGCAGCGCGAGCTGCTCGGCCACCTCTACGCGGACATCGAAGGCCCGGCCGGGCGCTTCCATGGATCGGACCGCGAGTTGCTGAGCCGGCTGGCGAGCCAGGCCGCCGCGGCCCTGGCCCACATCCGCTCCCGCGAGCGCCTGGAGCGCCAGGTGGCCGAGCGCACGGCCCAGCTCGCGCAACGCGCCGGCGAACTCAGCTTCATCAACAGCATCCAGCAAGGCATGGCGGCCGGGCTGGAATTCCAGGCCATCATCACCCTGGTCGGCGACAAGCTGCGCGAAGTGTTCGATTGCGGCGACGTCAGCATCCTGTGGTGGGACGACAAGACCAACCTCATCCAGGCGCTGTACCGCTACGAACACAACCTGCCGCTGCCCCTGCCGCCGGCGCGGCCCTTGAAGCCGGACGAACCGGCGCAACGGCTGCTCCACACGCGCCAGGTCGGCGTGGCGAACACGCGCGAGGAGCAGACCCGGGCCGGCCTCAAGCCGGCCCCGGGCACCGATTGGGCGCTGTCGATGGTCGCCGTCCCGATCGTCGGCAGCGACCGCGCCCTGGGGATCATCGGGCTGCAGAACCACGAGCGCGAATACGCCTTCGGCAGCAGCGAGATCCAGCTCCTCGAAACGGTGGCCGCGAGCATGGGCGTCGCGCTCGAGAACGCGCGCCTGTTCGACGAGACCCAGGAGGCCCTGGCGCACCAGACCGCGGCGGCCGAGGTGCTGAAGGTCATCAGCGGCTCGCCGACCGACGTGCAACCGGTGCTGGACACGGTGGCCGAGCGCGCCGGCCTGTTGTGCCGGGCCGAAGGCAGCCGGGTCTGGCTGGCGGTCGGCGACCGACTGCACGCGATGACGAGCTATGGGCCGGCGTACGGAGGCGACTCGGCGGGCCTGGAGCTGCCGCTGCGCGCCAGCTCGATCGCCGGGCGCGCGTTCCTGGAGCGCCGTTGCGTGCATGTCGAAGACGTCGTGCCGCTGCTCGCCACCGAGTATCCGGACGTGCGTGAGCTGCAGGCGCGCAACGGCTTCCGCACGGTGCTGGCCGTGCCGATGCTGCACGACGGCCGGTCGGTGGGCGTGATCTCCCTGCTGCGCAACCAGGTGCGGCCTTTTGCGCCGGCCGAGATCGGGCTCGTCCAGACCTTCGCCGACCAGGCGGTGATCGCCATCGAGAACGTGCGGCTGTTCAACGAGACCCAGGAGGCGCTGGAACGCCAGACCGCGACCGCCGAAGTGCTCCAGGTCATCAGCGGCTCCATGGAGAACGCGCAGCCCGTGTTCGACAAGATCCTGGAGAGCTGCCAACGCCTGTTCTCCGGTTCCCAGATGGGCATCTCGCTGATCGGGTACGACGGGCAGGTGCACCTGGGCGCGCACCGCGGCTCGGCCCGCGAGGCACTCGAGAAGTACTATCCGCGGCCCATCGACCACACGCCCATCGGGCAGGCCATGGGGGGCCCCGACATCGTCCACATTCCGGATGCGCTGGCCGAACCGCAGCTGCCCCAGTTCATGCGCCAGGTGGCGGAGAAGGTCGGTACCTACGCGATCATGATCGCCCCGCTGATGTGGGAGGGCCGAAACATCGGCTCGATCCACGTGACCCGCCAGCCGCCGGGGCCGTTCGCCGAGAAGGAAATCAAGCTGCTGAAGACCTTCGCCGACCAGGCCGTGGTCGCCATCCAGAACGCCGCGCTGTTCAAGCAGGCGCAGGAGGCGCGCGCCGCGGCCGAGGCCGCCAACGCCGCCAAGAGCGCGTTCCTGGCGACGATGAGCCACGAGATCCGCACACCGATGAACGCGGTGATCGGCATGAGCGGCCTGCTGCTCGACACCACGCTCGACGCCGAGCAGCAGGACTACGTCGCGACCATCCGCGATTCGGGCGATGCGCTGCTGACCATCATCAACGACATCCTCGACTACTCGAAGATCGAGGCCGGGCGCATGGACATCGAGTCGCATCCGTTCGATCTGCGCGACTGCGTGGAGACGGCGCTCGACCTCGTCAGCACGCGCGCGACCGAGAAAGACCTCGACACGGCCTACGTGTTCGAGGGCGACGTGCCGGCCGCCGTGAGCGGCGACCTCACGCGGCTGCGGCAGGTGCTGCTGAACCTGCTGAGCAACGCGGTGAAGTTCACCGAGACCGGCGAGGTGGTGCTGACCGTCAGCGCCGAGGCCACGTCCGCCGGCAAGGTGACGCTGACCTTCGCCGTGCGCGACACCGGCCTCGGCCTGTCGCCGGAGGGCATGGGCCGGCTGTTCCAGTCGTTTTCGCAGGCCGACTCGAGCACCACCCGCAAGTACGGCGGCACCGGCCTGGGCCTGGCGATCAGCAAGCGGCTGGCCGAGTTGATGGGCGGGACCATGTGGGCCGAAAGCAACGGCGTGGGCAGCGGCTCGACCTTCTTCTTCACCATCGAGGTGCCGACCGCGCAACTGCCGCCGAGCCGGCGTCGCGACTTCATCGGCGTGCAGGCCGAACTACGGGGAAAGCGCCTGCTGATCGTCGACGACAACGCCACGAACCGGCGCGTGCTCTCGCTGCAGACCGGCCGATGGGGAATGGACCCGCGCGCCACCGAATCGCCGGCCGAGGCCTTGCGCTGGCTCGGAGAAGGCGAGCGCTTCGATCTCGCGATCCTCGACATGCACATGCCCGAGATGGACGGCATCGACCTGGCGCGCCGCATCCGCGCGAACCACGCGGGCCTGCCGCTGGTGTTGTTCAGCTCGGTGGGCCGGCGCGAGGCTGGCGACGCCGAATCGCTGCTCGACGCCTACCTGGCCAAGCCGATCCGCCAGTCGCACCTGTTCGACACGCTGGTGAGCCTGCTGGCGCCCGACGCGGCCGCCAAACCCGCGGCCGGCGGCCCGGGCAAGCCGCAGATCGACCCGTCGATGGCCGCACGCCATCCGCTGCGCATCCTGCTGGCCGAAGACAACGCGGTGAACCAGAAGCTCGCGATGCGCCTGCTGCAGCAGATGGGCTACCGGGCCGACCTCGCCGCCAACGGCATCGAGGCGGTGGAATCGGTGCAGCGCCAGGCCTACGATGTGGTGCTGATGGATGTGCAGATGCCCGAACTCGACGGACTGGACGCGACGCGACAGATCTGCACGCTGCTGCAGGCGGCGCAGCGTCCGCGCATCGTGGCGATGACGGCCAACGCCATGCAGGGCGACCGCGAAATGTGCATGGCCGCGGGCATGGACGACTACCTGACCAAACCGATTCGCATCGACCGGCTGGTCGAAGCGCTGACCAGCGTGCCGGCACGAAAGGACCGAACGACATGAACACCACCGACCAGCGCGGGGGGCCCATGAGCGATGCCTCCATCGACCGCGCGACCTTCGCCGAACTGCAGGACACCGCGGGAGCCGATTTCGTGAAGGAGCTGGTGCAGACCTTCCTCGAAGAAGCGCCGGCGATGCTGAAGGAACTGCGCGACGCCTTCGCCACCGGCAACGCCGACGCCTTTCGCCGCGCGGCGCATTCGCTCAAATCGAACAGCCTCACCTTCGGCGCGCTCGCGCTGGGCGCCATGGCGCGCGAGCAGGAGCTTGGGGGCCTCGAGGCGGCACGGCGATCGGATGCACTCGACGCGCTGGCGGCGGAGTACGCGCGAGTGGCCGCGGCCCTGGAGGAACTGAACCATGACTGACTTTCGCCATGCACCGGCCCGGCTGCTGGTGGCGGACGACAACAAGGTCAACCGCCTGCTCATGGCCCGCAGTCTCGAACTGCAGGGCCACAGCGTCCACTGCGCCGAGAACGGACGCGTCGCCCTCGAACTGCTGCGGCGCGAAGCCTACGACCTGCTGCTGCTCGACATGGAAATGCCCGAGATGGACGGCTTCCAGGTGCTGGAGCAACTGATCGGCGATCCGCAACTGCGCGACCTGCCCGTGATCGTCACCTCGTCGCTCGAGGGCGTGGCCGACATCGTGCGCTGCATCGAGCTCGGCGCCGAGGACTATCTGCACAAGCCGGTCAATGCGGTGCTGCTGAAGGCCCGCATCGGCGCCAGCCTCGAGAAGAAACGCCTGCGCGACCAGCAAAAGGAGCTGGTGCGCCGCTTCGCCACCTCCGAGGTCGTGCAGGACCTGGAGCAATCCGGCTTCGCGCTCGGCGGGCGGCATGTGCATGGCACCGTGATGTTCTCCGACATCCGGGGCTTCACCGCGCTGGTCGAATCGCAGCCGCCCGAAGAGACGATCGAACTGCTGAACACCTACTACACGCTGATGTTCGACGCCATCAACGGCCACGGCGGCGTGGTGAACCAGATGGTCGGCGACGGCCTGATGGCCATCTTCGGCGCCCCGCTTCCGCTGCCCGACCACGGCGCGGCCGCGGTGCGCGCGGCACTCGACATGGTCGAGATGATCGACCTGCTGAACGTCGAGCGCACCGCGGCGGGCAAGCCCGAGATCCGTATCGGCGTGGGCATCGCCACCGGCGACATGGTGGCCGGCTACACCGGCACGCAGCAACGCGCGACCTACACCTGCATCGGCGACACCGTGAACCTCGCCGCGCGCCTGGAAGAACACACCAAGCTCGCCAAACGGACGATCCTGCTCGATCCGGCGACCTGCATGGCGCTCGGTGGACGCATTCCGGTCGAGTCCCTCGGCGCGGCGTCGATGCGGGGCAAGGCGACAGCGGTCGAGGTCTACGCCGTCACCGAGGCGGATCGGTCGAAGCCGGCAAGCTGAAGCATCGTCCGCCGATGTCACAGAATGTGATTCGTGTCCACCAAACCTGGGGGTGGGGCGTTCGGGCACACTAAGGCCCTTTCGCCCATCCTTCGGAGAGTTCCGTGAGCTTCACTGGCCCTGCATTTGTCAAATGGGCGTTTTCGGCGGCCCTGGCTGCCGCTGCCCTTTCCATCGCCGCTGCGGCGCATGCCGAGGTCAATGTGTCCGTCGGTGTCGGCGGCCCGGTCTACTACGAGCCGGCTCCGGTCTACGCGCCCCCACCGCCGGTCTACTATCAGCCTGCGCCGCCGGTGTACTACCAGCCTGCGCCTCCGGTGTACTACCAGCCGCAGCCGCCCGCCTATTACCGTCCGGCACCGTCCTACTACGACGGCCCTGCCTACGGACCGGGTTACCGGCAAGGCCCACCCCCGCGGCCAAAGCTGAGCGACATGCAGCAACGCGCGCTGGACAACTGCGCCCTGCTGGCGCCGCGGGAGCAGCCGAGGTGCCGCGCCACGGTGCTGTCGACCACCCGTTGAGCACGACGCCGCGATTGCGCCCCGCCATGGCGTGAGGCACCGGGGAACTGCAAGACCTCAGGCCAGCCTGTTGCGCAAGCGCAGCATGCCGAGCCCGAGCAGCACGAAGGCGGTGCCCGAGATGCGATGGAACAGCCGCACGCGGCGGGCGTCGCAGAAACTGTGCTTCATGGTCCGCGCCACCAGCACGTAGAACGCATGCGACAGCACGGTGAAGGCCGCGAACGTGGCCGTCAGGACGAAGAACTGCTCGACCACCGGCGCGCCTGGCGCCAGGAACTGCGGGAAGAGCGCCGAGAAGAAGAGGATGCTCTTCGGGTTGGTCAAGGCCACCGTCAGGCCATGGCCGAACAGCCTGAGCGGCGCATGCGCTGCGGAGTCCCCCGCGGATCGACGCGTGTCGGCGAAGGCATTGGCGCCGCTGCGCCACTGCCTGACACCGAGATAGACGAGGTAGGCGGCCCCGGCCAGCTTGAGGGCCATGAAGGCCGTGGCCGAACTGCTCAGCAGCACGCCGAGGCCGGCCATCGCGATGGCCGACACCAGGAACACGCCCGCTGCATTGCCGAGTGAACCCCACATGGCCCGACGCGGCCCCACCGACACTGAATTGGACACCGCCAGCAGCACGGCCGGGCCCGGCGTGAAGGCCATGAAAAGCGAAACCCCGCAAAAGACGAACCAGCTGGACCAGGTCACCATCACTCCTTGCAACGCTGCCGGCGCGGCGGCGAAATCAGCCCGCCATTGTGTTCAGGATCGGCATTTCCGCGCTGACCGAGGGCCATGCCTTGGCGAGGGGACAGGCTCTCAGAGCTTCTCCTTCACGAATCCCGCCGCGTTCTCGTCCGCGCCGGGCTTGCCTTCGTCCGAATGGGGGTTGGTTGGATCGGTGTCGGTAGGAAATTCCGGCTCGACCGGAAGTTGCGCGGGATCGTCCTCGGAAGGGACTTTAGGGGTCGTCATGGGCTTGGCTCCTTTTGGCGGCAAGGAAGTCTCATTGTGAGCCGCTGGCTGCAGAAAAGTGGCCGATCTGCCGAAGCGCCAGCGGCGTCTGCCGAATCGCCAGGGAACCCGCCGAAACGCGACATCCTTGGCGCTTCCGTCTGACGGGCATCGCCGGGACACTGGTCCGCATCGAGACCGGAGGCATGCCATGCAAACCCACCCGACCACCGTGTACCTGAGTGCCCCGGAGATGATCCGGCTGGTGCAGCGCAAGGGGCTGTGCGCCTGCATTGCCGGCGTGGCCGAGCGCATCGAGCGCGAGTTCCTGCGCTGGAACGCGTTCGACAAGGTCGCCCGCGTCGCCTGCCATTCCGACCTCGGCGTGATCGAGCTGATGCCGATCGCCGATGCCGCCCGCTTCGCCTTCAAGTACGTCAACGGCCATCCGGGCAACCATCGCCATGGCCTGCCCACGGTGATGGCCTTCGGCGTTCTGGCCGACGTGGACACCGGAGCCCCCCGCCTGCTGTCCGAACTGACGCTGACGACGGCCATTCGCACGGCCGCCATGTCGGCGCTGGCCGCGCGCCGCCTGGCACGCCCGGGCAGCCTGCGCATGGCGCTGATCGGCAACGGCGCGCAGAGCGAATTCCAGGCGCTGGCGTTCCGCGATCTTGTGGGCATCCGCGAAGTGCAGCTCTTCGACACCGATGCCGCCGCCAGCGCCAAGCTGGCCGCGAACCTGCGCGGCCGGGGTCTGGCGGTCCGCCTCTGCGGCAGCAGCGCCGAAGCGGTGCGCGGCGCCGACATCGTCACGACTGCGACGGCCGACAAGACCCGCGCCACCATCCTCACGCCCCCGATGATCGAGCCCGGCATGCACATCAATGCCATCGGCGGCGATTGCCCGGGCAAGACCGAGCTGCACCGGGGCGTGCTCGAGGCAGCGTCGGTATTCGTCGAGTTCGAACCGCAGTCGCGCATCGAGGGCGAGATCCAGCAGATGCCCGCGGACTTTCCGGTCACCGAGTTCTGGCAGGTGCTCGCAGGCCACCGGCCGGGTCGCGTCGATGCCTCTCAGGTCACCGTGTTCGACTCGGTGGGCTTCGCGCTCGAGGATTTTGCCGCACTCTCGTTCATGGCCGAGACCGCGGCCGAGCTGGGTCTCGGCGAGATCATCGAACTGGTTCCGCAGGCCACCGATCCGAAGAACCTGTTTGGCTTGCTGCAGGACAAACGGCCGCCTCGTGGGCACCGAAGGGCCCTGCAGGATCCAAGCCTGCATCATTGACGGTGCCCGATATCCGGCGGACCCTGGCCGTTTGGCCGATGGGATCAGCACGCCGGCCGCCGTGACAGCGCTGGCCTCGATGAGCTAGCATGCACTATCACGCGAAAGGCGAAGAACGGCATGACGAAGTTCTGCAGTTCCTGCCACACGCCCAACCGGGATGCGGCCAAATACTGCCGGGGTTGCAGTGGCAGGTTCTCGGGCCACGATTCGCCTGAAGTGACTTTCGACAGCACGCTGCGCGATCCCGTTGCGCAGCCGAAGGCAGCGCCCGTCCGGGCAGCGTTCGCAAGAGCTGCCGAGCGACCGCCGCCAAAGGCCCGCCTCCTTGCGCGCACCGGCTCGATCGGCGCACCCCCGCGCCTCGACGTCTCCGTCTTTCTGCTGCTGGCCGTGCTGCTGGCGATGGGCGGCATCTTCGTGCTCTGGCACTCGAGCCGCCTCGCGAGCCACAGCCCGCCGCCAGCGCTGCCACCCACGTCGCAGCGGATGGAGGCGCCTGTCCCGCCTGTCCCTCCACTTCAACTCGCGATCGCTCCGGAGCCGGTCATGCCGGCTTCGACGGCGGAACCGGTCACGCCGGCGTCGACCCCGGAGCCGATGCCGGCGTCGCCGCAGAACGAAGTCGCGCCGCAGACGCCGCCGAATGAACCGGCGCCGCCTCCTCCGTCCAGCCTGGTGGCAAGCTCGTCCGAGCGCGCACCGGCGGCAAGTCGCCCCTTGGCGACTCCAGACCCCGCACCCGCACCCGCCCCCGCCAAGGGCAAGGCACTCGAGGGCACCAGGGACGTGAACCTGGCCAAGGCGCACCCACGCGCGCCGGTGCGACCCATCGCTGTACCGCCCCCCTCGCTTGCAGTGCGCGTATCGGCACCGGATCCGAACATGCGCATGGCCAGTGTGGACGCCACCGGGCCTGTGCCCAAGCCCAGCGTGCCAGTCCAGACCGACAAGGCGCCTCCGTCGAACGGCCCGCGGGGCTGCGACCGGTACAACCCCTATGGCGAGGCCCTTTGCCTGGCCACGCCGGCGAGCCAGGGAACACAGTCGGCCCAGGGCCCGGCGGCCGGCTCATCGTCAGGGTCAGGCGTTGCGGCCCTTTCGAAAACTTCGCCGGCCACGACCGCGTTCGCTGTGGCTGTTGATGCCGGCGGAAGCGGCGCTGGTGGGGGTGGCGGCGGCGGCGGCGGCGCTGGTGGGGGTGGCGGCGCTGGTGGTGGTGGCGCTGGTGGTGGAGCTGGCGCTGGCGCTGGCGCTGGTGGTGGGGGTGG